>NZ_CP039637.1:300000-600000 GCF_004923295.1 Azospirillum sp. TSH100 | reverse complement strand
GCGCCGCCCTGCTGGAACGCGTCCCCCCGCTGGGGAGCGCCGACGACAGGCATGTGTTGGCGCTGACCGTGCACCACATCGTCGCCGACGGCTGGTCGCTGGGCCTGCTGGTGTCCGAACTGTCGGCCCTCTACGCCGCCGCCCGCGCCAAACAGCTGCCGGCGCTGCCGGCGCCGCAGCGCTTCGCCGATTTCGTGGCCTGGAGCGCCGCCCTGCCCCCCGCCCCGCTCCCGGCGGCAATCGAGCCGGCGCCGCCGGTGCTGTTGCCGCGCGAGGTGCCGAACACGGCCACGCCGTCCTTCCGCGGTGGGCGCATCCACCGCCGTGACCTGTCCGGACTGTATGGCCGCGTCAAGGCGCTGGCGCGGGCCGAGGGGGTCAGCCCCGTCATGGTGCTTCTCGCCGGCTATGCCCTGCTGCTGGGCCGGCTGGCCGACCAGCGGCGCTTCACCATCGGTCTGCCGGTCGCCGGCCACACGGAATCCAACATGCCGCAGATGGTCGGACAGGCCTCTGCGGTCATGCCGCTCGCGTTGACGCTTGACCCGGCGGAGCCGTTCGCGGCACTGCTCCGGCGTGTGAAAGCGGAGCTGACGGTGGCGCAGCGGGATGTGCGCCGGCTGTTCCGCCGTGAACCGGATGGGCCGGCCCCGACGGTGAACGTGCTGTTCAACGTCGACCGCGGGGTGCAGGTCGGCTTCGACGGGCTGGACCTCGGCTGGATCTCGCCGCCGGTGCGCCACCCGAAGATGGACCTGTTCCTCAACGTGATGGAGCTAAACGGCGAGGCGCTGTTCGACTTCGACCATGACGGTGTCGTGGCTGGTTCCGATACCGCCGCACGCTGGTTCGACTCTTTCGTCGCCCTGCTCGACGGCGCCTGCGCCGCCCCCGCAACGGCCCTTCGCGACCTGCCGCTGTCGGCCGGGGACCGGGCGGCACAAGCGGCGGCCACTGCGCTGCGCACTGTGGACGGTTTCGATGTGCCGGCCGCCATCGGCACCATCGCCGCTGTCGAGCGGCGGGGCGCCGACGGCCGCTGGAAGTCGGCCGAAGAGCTGGGGCGCCTGCGTGCGGACGGCACGGTGGACCTGCTCGGACCGGCCGACCGGCTGCTGCGGGGGCCGCGCGGCTGGATCGACCTGCGCGCGGTGGACGGCGCACTCGCCGAACATCCGGCGGTGCGCGAGGCGCTGGTGCTGGCCGAACCGGGTGGACTGACCGCCTTCACCGCCGGGGCGGAAGCCGTGCCGGCCGGGGTTCTGGCGGCCTTCCTGCGCGCCCGCCTGCCGGTCGACCACGTGCCGGACGTTTTCGCCGCCCTTCCCGCCCTTCCCCGCACCGCCGACGGCACGCCGGACACGGCCGCCCTGCGCGCCTGCCGTGCCGAACGGGTGCGCGGCCGCGAGGTCGTGGCCCCGCGCACGCCGGATGAGGCTCGCATAGCCGACATCTGGGCCGACGTGCTGGGCGTCCCGCACCCGGGCGTGACAGAAAGCTTCTTCGACCTCGGCGGCCACAGCCTGAAGGCGTTGACCGTCCTGACGCGCATCGGTCGGGAATTCGGCCGCGCCGTCTCGTTGCGCGGCTTCTTCGAGGCGCCGACCGTCGCCGGGCTGGCGGCGGCGCTGGCGGCCGCCGGGACGGAGCCGGACGCCATCCCGCGCCTGCCCGACGCGCCCGACCATGCCCCCTCCAACGCGCAGGCGCGGCTTTGGATGCTGGAGCAGATGGACCCCGGGCTGATCGCCTACAACATCGGCTTTGCTCTGATTGCCAACGGTGCGGTGGACGAGGCGGCGCTGCGCCGTGCACTTGCAACGCTCACCGCCCGCCACGAGAGCCTGCGCACCGCCCTGATCGAGCGCGACGGGCTGCCGCGGCAGGAGATCGCAGCGTCGCTGGTGCCGGAACTGTCCGTGGAGACGGTGCCCGACACCGGGACCGCCCGCGAGCGCGCCCGTGCCGTCACCGCCCTGCCCTTCGATCTTGCACGCGCGCCGCTGTGGCGGGTGGCCCTGGTGTCGGTTGAAGCCGGCGGAGCCTGGATCACCGCCGTGCTGCACCACGCCATCGGTGACGTCTGGTCGGTCGGCGTGTTCGTGCGCGACCTGCTGGCCCTCTACGAGGCCGAGAGCGGCGGAACGCCGGCGGCCCTTCCGGACCTGCCCCTGCAATACCGCGACTTCGCCGGATGGCAGGCGACGCGGCTCGACGCGCATCTGCCCTTCTGGCGCGACCGGCTGGCCGACCTCCCGGCGCGGCTGGAGTTGCCCTTTGCCCAACCCCGCCCGGCGGTCAAGACCTACGACGGCGATCAGGTCCACGTGACCGTGCCGGCTGCCACCGTCGCGGCGCTGCGCGCGCAGGCAGCGGCGCAGGGGGCCAGCCCCTTCATGGCGGTGGCGGCGGGGCTCTGCGCCCTGCTGCACCGGGTGACCGGCCGCACCGACCTGCTGATCGGCAGCGTCGAGGCAGGCCGTGACCACCCCGCGCTCGCCGACGCCATCGGCTTCTTCGTCAACACCCTGCCGCTGCGCGCCACCGTCGACCCGGCGGCGGGCTTCGCCAACCTGCTCGGCCGCGTGCGCACCGCCATGCTGGAGTCGGTGGAGCACGGCGACACCCCGTTCGACCGCATCGTCGAGGCGGTGGGCGTGCCGCGCGACCCGGCGCGCAATCCGCTGTTCGAGATCGTGCTGGTGATGGATGACCGCGAGGAAATCCGTGGCATCCTCGACGGCAGCGGCTTCGCATTGGAGGAGATCGACACCGCCACCGCGCAGTTCGACCTGACGCTCTACGTCACCGACCATGCCGACGGCATCGATGTGAAAGCGGCCTACAACACCAATCTGTTCGACCGCGCCCCGATCGAACGTCTGATGGCCGGCTTGGGCGCCCTGCTGACCGCCGCTGCCGCCGAGCCCGACCGGCCGCTTGCCGATCTCCGCGATGGTGCGGAGGTTGCGGCAGAGGCGGTGGCGGAGCCTACTCCGCATCAGGAGCGGCTGTGGTTCGTCGATCGGTTCGAGCGCGGCGTCCTCTACCCCGCCGGGCCGACCTATTACAACATGCCGGTCGTTGCACGGCTGGAGAGCGAACCGGACGCCGCCCGGCTGTCCGCGGCACTGGCGCAACTGGTGCAGCGGCATCCGGCCCTGCGCACGGCGCTGACGACGGAGGGCGACCGCCCGGTGCTGCGCATCGCGGCGGTGGCGGACCTGCCGCTCTCCCGCATCGCAGCACCCACCGGCGGGGGGCTCGCCGCCGTGGAGGAGGTGAGCCGGGAGTCCTTCGATCTGTCCAGCGCCCCGTTGGCCCGTGCCACCCTGTGCGTGGAGGATGGTGGCGCCGCGTTCCTGTCGCTCACCGCCCACCATGCGGTGGCCGACAAATGGACGCTCTACCGCTTGATGGACGAGTTGGCCGCACTTTATGCCGACCCTGCGGCGGCGATGCCGGAACTGCCCGCCGCCCTGCCGGAACCGGCTGGTGACCGTGAGGCCGACACCGCCTATTGGCACAGGGCGCTGGCGGGCCTGACCGCGCTGGTGCTGCCGACCGACCGGCCGCGGCCGGCCATCCACACCTACACCGCCGGGCGCGTCGCCGGCCACCTCGACGGCGCGATGGCCGGTGCTGCCGCGTCGCTGGCGGCCCGGCTGGGAGTGGGACGTGCCGACGTGATGCGAGCCGCCTTCCAAGGGCTGCTGCACCGCCTGACCGGTCAGGCCGACGTGGTGATCGGCGAGCCATTCGAGCCCGCCAGCCTTCTGCCCGCCGGCCCCCATGCCAACCTGTTGACGCTGCGCACCGACATCGACGCCGCTCCTGCCTTTTCCGCACTGGTCCGCCAGTCGGCGGAGCGGCGGACTGCGGCGGCGACGCACGCCGGCATGCCCTTCGATCATGTCGTGCTGGCGATCAAGCCGAAGAACGACATGAGTCGCACGGCGCTGTTCGACGTGCTGTTCCATTACGATGAGGGCATGGCCCGCGCACCCGAGGGCGGGCGAATCGCCGACACCGGCCTGGGTTGGGGCAAGTATGATCTGGTGCTGACGGTGCGGCCGGAGGGCGACGCACTGGGCCTCACCCTCGTCTACAACCGCGACCTGTTCGACGACGCCACCGCCGAACGCATCCTCGTGCGCTTCCATCGGCTGGTCGCACAGGCAATGGAGGCGCCCGATACGCCGCTGGACGAGCTGGACCTGATGACTGCGGAGGAGCGCGCGGCCCTGATCGCCCGCGCCGGAGCGGTGGCAGGCTACCCGCGCCACCTTACCTTGCACGCCGCCTTCGAGGCGGCGGCGGCGACCCATGCCGACCGTACCGCGGTCAGCGACGGCGACCGCGATCTGAGCTACGACGCCCTCAACCGTTGGGCGAACCGACTTGCGTACCGCCTGCGCGCGGCCGGCGTCGCGCCGGATGGGCTGGTCGGCGTCTATCTCGACCGCAGCGCGGTGCTGCCGGTGGCGTTCCTGGGCGTGCTCAAGGCCGGCGGCGCCTATGTGCCGATGGATCCGGACTATCCGGCCGACCGCTTGCGCTTCATGGTGGAGGATTCCGGCCTCGGCGTCATCGTCACCGACGCCGCGCACGCCGCCGCCGCCGCCGCCGGCCGCTTCGGCCGCCCCCTGTTGGTGGTGGATCGGCTGGAGGACGGGTCGGAGGACAACCCCGCCCCTGCCGCGCGGCCGGAGAACCTCGCCTACATCATCTACACCTCCGGCTCCACCGGGCGGCCCAAGGGCGTGATGATCGAGCACCGCAACGTCGTGCAGCTGATGTTCCACGACGGCCTGCCCTTCACCTTCACCCCCGACGACGTGTGGACCCTGTTCCATTCCCCCTGTTTCGACTTCTCGGTGTGGGAGATGTACGGGGCGCTGCTCTCCGGCGGCCGGCTGGTGGTGGTTCCGCATGTCGTGGCGCAGGAGTCCGCTGCCTTCGCCCTGCTGCTGTCGCGTGAGCGGGTCACCGTGCTGAACCAGACGCCGACCGCCTTCTACAATCTGGCCGACGCCGCCCTGGCCCGTCCTGATCTGCCGCTCGCCCTGCGCGAGGTGATCTTCGGCGGCGAGGCGCTGCAGCCCGCCAAGCTGGCGGAGTGGCATCGCAGGCACCCGGCCACCCGGCTCGTCAACATGTACGGCATCACCGAAACGACGGTGCACGTCACCTTCAAACCCATCGGCATGGCCGAGATCGCGGACGGGCAAAGCGTCATCGGCGGGCCGCTGCCGTCCTATGGCATCCTGCTGCTGGACCCGGAGATGCGTCTGCTGCCACCGGGCGTGCCCGGCGAGATCTGCGTTACCGGGCATGGCGTGGCGCGCGGCTACCTGAACCGGCCGGACCTGACGGCCGAACGCTTCGTCACCCATCCGGAACTTTCCGGCCCCAATTCCTGCGGGCGCCTCTACCGCTCCGGCGACCTCGGCCGCATGACGGCCGGGGGCGAGCTGGTCTATCTCGGCCGGCTGGACCATCAGGTGAAGATCCGCGGCTTCCGCATCGAGCTGGGAGAGATCGAACGCCAGCTCCTCACCCATCCGGCGCTGCACAGCGCAGTGGTGCTGCCGGATGGGGATGAGGCCGGCAACGGTGCCAGCGGCGACAGCCTGACCGCCTACCTCGTGACCAAGCCCGGGGCCGAGCTGTCGCGCGAGGCGATCTTCCGCCACCTGTCCGACAAGCTGCCGGATTACATGGTTCCGTCACGCTTCCTGTGCGTTGACCACATCCCGCTGACCGGCAACGGCAAGATCGATCGCCGCCTGCTGCTGGATTCCGGCGGACGGGTCCTGGGCGGTGACGGGACCGTTGCGGCGCTGCGCACGCCGACCCAGAAGGCCGTCGCCGCCGTCTGGTGCGAGGTTCTGGGCATCGACCGCGCCGGACCGGAGGACAATTTCTTCGAGTTGGGCGGACACAGCCTGAAGGCCAATCAGGCGGTGGTGCGCCTGCGCGACCGGTTGAAGCGCCCGCTGTCGCTGAAGGATTTCTTCAGTGCGCAAAATCTCGCCATACTGGCCGATCTGCTGGACAGCCGCGCACCGGAGGCGCCGGACAGGGAAGGGCCGGACACGGAAGGGATGGGCCGCATCGCGCCCGCCCCGGCGCCGGCCGATCCGGCCGTTGGCTTCCCGCTGTCCTTCGCGCAGCGGCGCATGTGCCTGCTGCAATCGATGGAGCCGGACTCCGTCGCCTACAACATGGTCGGCGGCTTCACGGTGACCGGCAGGCTGCGGCCGGACGCGCTGGCGCACGCCTTCGCCGCCCTGGTGGAGCGGCATGAGGTTCTGCGCACCCGCTTCATCACCCGCCACGGCGAGACCCGTCAGGTGATCGACCCGCCGGCGCACGGCTTCGTCCTTGAGATGGAGGACCGCCGCACCGCCGACCCGGCCGAAGCCGTCGACGCGGCGCTGAGGGCTGAGCTGCGCCACGTCTTCGACCTCGGCACCGGGCCGCTGCTGCGCGTGCGGGTGCTGGAGTTGGCCGCCACGAAGGACGACGCACGGCACTTCGGGCTGGTGCTCAACATGCATCACATCGTCTCGGACGGCTGGTCGGTGACGGTGATGCTGCGTGACCTGGAGGCGCTGTACCGCGCCGCCCTGGACCACCCGGGCCGCACCGGTGCCGCACTGCTCGCCGCCGCGGGTCTCGCCCCGCTGGCGATCCAGTACCGCGACTATGCGGCGTGGCAGATCGCGCAGGCGGCCGGACCGGCGCTGGCCGAGGCACGTCGCTTCTGGCTGGGCCTGTTCGAGGACGGCGCTCCGGCGCTGGCCCTGCCCACCGACCGGCCGCGGCCGGAGCGGGCGAGCGGCGCCGGCGCCATCGTCAATGTGACGTTGGACACCGCGCTCACCGCCGGGATCAACGCCCTGGCGCGCCGTCACGACACCACGCTGTTTGTCGTTCTGGCGGCGCTGGTGCGCGCGCAGATGCACCTGCTGTCGGGCGACACCGACATCGTTGTCGGAACGCCGGTGGCCGGGCGCGCCCTGGTGGAGCTGGAAGGGCTGATCGGCTTCCATCTGAATCTGCTGGCGCTGCGCGTGGCGGTGCCGACGGACATGCCCTTCGACGGGCTGCTGGCGGCGGAGCATGCCATGGCGCTCGACGCCTTCACGCATCAGGCCTACCCCTTCGACCGGCTGGTGGAGGAGTTGAACCCGCCGCGCGAAGCCGGACGCCAGCCGCTGTTCGACGTTCTGCTCATTCTACAGAACAACGAGCCGCTGCGCCTGTCCCTGCCCGGCGCCGTGACGGCGCCGATCCGCGATGTCAGCGTCAGCGCCAAGTACGACCTGAACTACATGTTCGAGGACCGGTCGGAAATCGAACTGGCTCTGGAATATGCCGCCGATCTGTTCGACCGCGACACCGCCGGGCGACTGGCCGGGCAGTTCGTTGATCTTGCCCGCGCCGCCGTGGACGTGCCCTCCGCCACGCTGGCGGAACTGGGCGATATGGCGGGGCTGACGGCGGCGTCCGGCGCAATGGCGCCGGCGCTCCTGCTGACCGGCAGTGCCGACGACGAACTGATGGATGCGTGGTGAGCCATGTGCGGGATTCTCGGTTTCATCGGTCCCACCCTTGCCGAGTCCGAAGGGCGCCGGCGATTGGCCGCCATGGCCGACGCGCTGCGCCACCGCGGCCCGGACGACGAAGGATTCTTCCAGGCGCCGGGCGTCGGGTTGGGCTTCCGCCGGCTGTCGATCGTCGATCTCGTATCGGGCAACCAGCCGGTCTTCAGCACCGACGGCACCGTGGTGTCGGTCTGCAACGGCGAGATCTACAATCATCGGGAATTGCGGGCGGAGTTGGAACAGCGCGGGCACCGCTTCCGTACCCGCTCCGACACCGAAGTCCTGCCGGCGCTGTACCAGGAATACGGGCCGGAGTTCGCGGCGCGCATGAATGGTCAGTTCGCCTTCGCCGTCTATGACCTGACACGACGCCGGCTCGTTCTTGGCCGCGACCATGTCGGCATCGCGCCGCTGTTCCATGCCGAGGTGGACGGCGGTCTGGCCTTCGGGTCGGAGATCAAGGCGCTGCTGCGCCACCCCGACGTGCCGCGGCGGGTGGACCTGACCGGGCTCGACCAGATCCTGACCTTCCCCGGCCCCGTCAGCCCGCGCACCCTGTTCGCCGGTGTGGAGAGCCTGCCACCCGGCACCGTGCTGGTGGTGGACGGCGACGGGCAGCGCCGACGCATTACCTATTGGGACCTCGATTACCCCACCGCCGCGGAGATCGACGACAGCCGCTCCGCCGAGGAGTGCGTAGAGGAGCTGGATGCCGCCCTGCGTCAGGCCGTGCGCTACCGCCTTCAAGCCGACGTCCCGGTCGGCGGCTATCTCAGTGGCGGGCTCGACAGCTCGCTGATCGCGGCACTGGTGGCGGAGCTGACACCGGACGTGCAGCGCCACACCTTCTCCATCACCTTCCAGGACCGCCGCATCGACGAAAGCGCGCACCAGCGCCTGATGGCGCGCCGTCTTGGCACCCTGCACCACGAGACGGTGGTCGGGCCGGAGCAGATCCACGCCCACCTGACCAACATCGTGCGCCATGCAGAGGCGCCGCTGCGCGAATCCTACAACGCCTGCTCGCTGATCCTCTCACGCATGGTGCGCGACCAGGACATGAAGGTGGTGCTGACGGGTGAAGGGGCGGACGAGCTGTTCGGCGGCTATGTCGGCTACCGGCTGGACGTGCACCGCGCGCAGGAGGAGGCGGATCCCACCGACCTCGACGCGTTGCTGGAGGCGCAACTGCGCGAGCGGCTGTGGGGCGACCCCGGCTTCCTCTACGAGAAGAACTACCGCGCCGCCGCGGAGACCCGGCAGGCGCTCTATTCCCAGGCGGTGGCGAAGCGGTTTGCCGGCTTCGACTGCCTGAACGGCGCGCCGGTGGACGTGCGCCGGCTGGCCGGGCGGCACCCGTTCCACAAACGCTCCTACCTCGACTTCAAGCTGCGCATGGCCGACCACCTGCTGGCCGACCACGGCGACCGCGTCGCCTTCGCCAACTCCGTCGAGGCGCGCTACCCGTTCCTCGACGTGAACGTGATCGATGTGGCGCGGCGCATCCCCCCGTCCCTGATGGTGCGGGACGGCGAGGAGAAGCACCTGCTGAAGCGGCTGGCCCGCCGCTATCTGCCGGCGGAGATCGTCGACCGGCAGAAGTTCAGCTTCGTCGCCCCCAGCAGCGCCGTGCTGCTGCGGCAGAACATCCCGCTGGTCGAGGAGCTGCTGTCCCAGGAGCGCATCCGCCGCGACGGATACTTCAACCCCGATACCGTGGAACACCTGAAGCGGCTGTACCGCCAGCCGGGCCGCGACCTGAACCAGACCTTTGAAGACGACCTCCTGATGGTCGTGCTCACCTTCGGCATCCTGCTCGACACGTTCGAGCTGCCGGCTTTTTCCTGAACGGGGCACAGCGATGCAGCGCCAAGCGTATTTCGAACAGTTCGAGTTCCAGGCCGAAACCCGCCCCGACGCCGTCGCCGTCGAATGTGCAGAGGGGTGCATCGGCTACGACGCGCTGAACCGCCGCGCCAACCGCATCGCCCACGCGCTGAAGGCAGCGGGGGTGGAGCCCGGCCGGAACGCCATCGTCGGCCTGTTCCTGGAACCCGGCATCGACTATGTCGCCGCCCTGCTGGGCACCGGCAAGGCCGGCGCGGTCTTCCTGCCGCTGCCGCCCGATCTGCCGGAACGCCGCCTCGCCGCCTATCTGGAGAAGGCGGGCTGCGCCCATGTGGTGACCGGCGCCGCGCACCGCCCGACCCTCGACGCGCGCCTCGCCGCCATCGGGTGCCACCTCGCGGTGGTGCCGGCCGAACCGGAAGGCCAGCCGGAAACCAATCCCGGCATTGCCGTGGGGCCGGGCGATGGCTGTTACGTCATGTTCACCTCGGGTTCGACCGGGGCGCCCAAGGCCATCCTGGGTCAGCAGCGCGGCCTGAGCCACTTCCTGCGCTGGGAGATGGGGGAGTTCGCGCTTGACGAAGGCACGCGCTGCTCCTGGCTGGCGCCGATAACCTTCGACGTCAGCCTGCGCGACGTGCTGGTGCCGCTGATGGCCGGCGGAACCCTGTGCGTGCCGGAGCCGGAGCTGCGCATGCTGCCGCACCGGCTGGTCGACTGGATCGCCGCCAGCCGCCTCACCCTGATGCATTGCGTGCCGACGCTGCTGCGCCTGATCGTCCGTGAACTGGAACACCGCGCGCCCGCCTCACCTCCCTTCCCGGCCCTGCGCCATCTGCTGGTGGCGGGCGAACCGCTGCTTGGCGCCGACGTGGCGGCATGGCGCGCCGCGGCCGGCACGGCGACGGAGGTGGTCAACCTCTACGGCCCGTCCGAAACGACGCTGGCCAAGCTGTTCCACCGCGTCGGCGCGCTGCCTGACGACCTGCGCCGCGTCCTGCCGATCGGTCAGCCGCTGCCCAACACGGCGGTGCTGATCCTGGGCAACGGGCGGCTGTGCAAGCCGGGCGAGATCGGCGAGATCCACATCCGCACGCCCTACCGCTCGCTGGGCTATCTCGGGGATCCGGAACTGACGGCCGCCGCCTTCATCCAGAATCCGCTGACCCCCGACAAGCCGGAGGTCATCTACAAGACCGGCGACCTCGGCCGCTATCTGTCGGACGGCGGCGTGGAATGCCTGGGCAGGCTTGACAATCAGGTGAAGATCAACGGCATCCGCATCGAGCTGGCGGAGATCGAGGCGGCGCTGCGGCAGGCAGCCGGCGTGGCCCAGGCGGTGTGCGCGGTGCAGACCGGCGCCGACCAGCGTCCGCTTCTCGTCGGCTATTACGTGCGGGCGGATGGTGAGGCGGAGCCGCTGGCGGCCGACGCGCTGCGGGCGGATCTGGACCGCATCCTGCCGGCCAACATGCAGCCGCACGTCTTCGTGGGGTTGCGCGAAATCCCGATGACCATCAGCGGCAAGGTCAACCGCAAGGCGCTGCCGAGGCCGGAGGAGCTGTTCTACGGAGAGGATGGCTTCACCGCCCCGGAGACCGAGACGGAACGGAAACTCGCCGCCGTCTGGAGCGAGCTGTTCGGCATCGCCAGGGTGGGCGTCACCACCCGCTTCCACGAGTTCGGCGGCGATTCCCTGCGCGCCATCCGCGCCGTGCTGCGCATCTACCAGGATTGCGGGGTGGAAATCCCGCTGAAGGACTTCTTCGCCGACAACACCATCCGTGCGCTCGCCGCCCACGTTGACCGTGCCAAGGCAGACGGCAGGACTGCTGACGGTGGGACGACCGCGATCCCGTGCGTGGCGGACGCCGACAGCTATCCCGCCTCCCCGGCCCAGGCGCGGTTGTGGCGGTTGGACCGCATGGGCATCGCGCCCACCGCCTACAATCTGGCCGAGTCCTTCGAGTTGACCGGTACCGTGGACTCCGCGGCGCTGGAGGAGGCTTTCCGCACACTGATCCGCCGCCATGAAGCGCTGCGCACCACTTTCCGCGAAGACGGCGCCGACGTCAGGCAGGTGGTCCACGCCGATCTGCCCTGGCGGCTGGAGACCGTCGATCTGCGCCGCCACGCCGATCCGGAGGCGGAGGCGCACCGGCTGGCCGCCGGCAACCTCGCCCATGTCTTCGATCTGGAGGCCGGGCCGCTGCTGCGCGCCTCGCTGCTGCGCCTGTCCGATGCGGCGGCCAACGGGGCAGACGCCGCGCCACGCCACGTCTTCCTGTTCAACATCCACCACATCGTCAGCGACGTGTGGTCGCTGGGCGTGCTGGTGCGCGAACTGGCCGCCGCCTATGTCGCCGGCCGTAGCGGACAGGACGCTGCGCTGCCGCCGCTGCCGCTCCAGATGCGCGACGCCACGGCTTGGCAGGCCAAGCGGTTGGCTGGTGGCGCGCTCGACGCCGACCGCCGCTATTGGACGGAGCGCTTCGCCGGCGCCCTGCCGGTTCTCGACCTGCCCTCCGACCGGCCGCGCCCTCCGGTGCAGACCTTCAACGGCACCACCCGTCGCCTGCGCCTGGGCGCCGATCTGACGGCGCGGATCCAGGCGCTGGCGGAGGCCCACGGCGTCACCCTGTTCGTCACGCTGACCGCCCTGACCAAGGTGCTGCTGCACCGCTACACCGGCCAGCGCGACATCATCGTCGGCAGCCCGGCGGCCGGGCGGGCACATCCGGACCTGGGCGGGCAGATCGGCTACTACGCCAACGTGATGGCGCTGCGCGACACCGTCGATCCGGCCGCCCCGTTCAAAAGCCTCCTGGCCGCCGTCAAGGCCACGGTGGACGACGGCGTGGCCCACCAGGGCTATCCCTTCGATGCCCTGATCGGCGAACTGGACCTGCAACGCGACATGAGCCGGTCGCCGGTCTTCGACGTGATGGTGGTGGCGCAGACCTTCGATGGCGTGGAGCTGACCCTGGACGGTGTCGCCGTGCGCCCCTTTGGCTGCGAGAACGCCTGGGACTTCAGCCGCTACGACCTCGTCTTCCACTTCCAGACGGAGGCGGGGGAACTGGTCCTCGACCTCAACTACAATCTCGACCTGTTCGACGGCGCCCGCATCGCCCGCACCTGTGCCCACTTCGCCGAACTGGCGCACGCCGCGGTGCTTGACCCGCGCACGCCGATCCAGGCGCTGACGCTGCTGCCCGGCGAGGAGCGTGCGTCGATCGACGGCTTCGCCGCCGGCCCGGTGGTGGAGCGCCGGCCGCTCACCATACCCGGCCTCGCCGCCGAAATCGCCGCCCACCACCCGAAGCGCCCGGCACTGGTGGAGGAGGGACGCGAACTCGACCACGCGGCCCTGGAGGCGGCAAGCGGCCGGCTGGCCGCCGCGCTGACAGACCGCCACGGCGTGGCGCCGCAAGACCGCGTGGCCGTTCTCGCCAACCGCTCCATCGAATCCGTGGTGGCAATGCTGGCGATCATGAAGGCGGGTGCCGTCTATGTGCCGCTCGACCCCGGCTACCCGGCGGCCCGCCTGTCCGCCATGCTGGAGCGCGCCGGCTGCACGCTGGTGCTGGTCGACCGGGCGGAGGATTCGGCCCGTCTGCCCGCCGGCGGCCCGCCGTCCGTGGCCGTCTCCCCGATTCTGGAACAGACCGGGCCGGTTTTGGCCGACCGCTCGGCGCCGGGCGACGTTGCCTACATCATCTTCACCTCCGGCTCCACCGGCCAGCCCAAGGCGGTGATGGTCGAACATGCCGGCTTCGTGAACATGTCGCTGGGCCAGATCGCCGCTTTCGACCTGGGCGCCGAAGACCGGGTGCTGCAGTTCGCTTCACCCTCCTTCGACGCGTCGTTGGCCAACATCTTCATGGCGCTGTTCGCCGGGGGGGCCGTCGTGCTGCCCAACCTTGCGGTGATCGAATCCACGCCGCGCTTCCTGGACTTCATAACGTCCACCGGAACCAGCTGTGTGACCCTGCCGCCCACCTACCTGCGCGCACTGGAGCGTGCCCCGCTGCCCGGCCTGAAGGTGCTGATCACGGCGGGCGAGGCGGCCCCGGTCGCCGACCTCGCGCATTATGCCCGCAGCTTGCGCGCCTACAACGCCTACGGCCCGACCGAATCCTCGGTTTGCGCCACGGTGCACCGGGTGACGGGGGAGGACGCGGCGCGTCCGCGCCTGCCGATCGGCCGACCGCTGCCCAACACGACCTTGCACATCCTCGATGCGATGCTGGAGCCGGTGCCGGTCGGCGTTCCCGGCGAACTGTTCCTGGGCGGGGCGGGCCTTGCCCGCGGCTATCAGGGCGACGAGGCGCAGACGGCGGCGCGCTTCCTGAGCCACCCGCGCACGGGCGAGCGGCTGTACCGCACCGGCGACATGGCCTGCTGGCTGGCGGACGGGACGGTGGACTTCCTCGGCCGCACCGACGACCAGGTCAAGGTCTCCGGCCACCGCATCGAGATGGGCGAGGTGGAGGAGGCGCTGCGCGGCGTGCCCGGCGTGCGCGACGCCACCGTCGTCACGGTGACGCGTGCCGACGGCTCGACGGCGCTGGCCGGCTATTTCTGCCCGGAACAGCGGGTGGAGCTGTGGCCGTCGGTGGCGGAGTTCTTCGTCTATGACGACGTCGCCTATTCGAGCATGGCAACGGACGAGGGGCGCAACCGCCGCTACCGCGATGCCTTCGCCCGCCATCTGCCGGGCAAGACGGTGGTGGACATCGGCACCGGCCCCTTCGCCATCCTGTCGCGCCTGGCGCTGGAGGCGGGGGCGCACAAGGTCTACGCCATTGACCTGCTGGAGAGCACGGCGCGCAAGGCGCGCGAGACGGTCGTGCGGCTGGGCCTGTCCGACCGGATCGAGGTGATCCACGGCGACGCCCTGCGTATCGGGCTGCCGGAGCCGGTCGATTACTGCATCTCCGAGATCGTCGGCGCCATCGGCGGGTCGGAGGGTGCCGCCAAGATCATCAACGGCGCCCGCCGCTTCCTGAAGGATCCGGCGAACATGCTGCCGCAGCGCAGCCTGACCCGCATCGCCGCGGTCAGCCTGCCGGAGGGCAGCTTCGCCTACGGCTTCTCCGACATCGCCGCGCATTATGTGGAGCGGATCTTCGCCGAGGTCGGCCGGCCTTTCGACCTGCGCCTGTGCGTGAAGAACCTGCCGCGCGATGCCATCCTGTCCACTGCCGGCACCTTCGAGGATCTGGACCATACCACCGTCGTTCCGCTGGAGGCCGCGCACGAGGAGTGCCTGACGGTGGAGCGCGCCGGCCCCGTCACCGGCCTGCTGATCTGGCTGCAACTGCATGTGGATGCCGACCATGTGGTGGACATCCTCGACAACCCCGGAAGCTGGCTGCCCGTCTATCTGCCCATCGACCTCGCGGGTGTGCAGGTCCGGCCGGGCGACCGGCTGCGCCTCACCATTGCGCGCACGCTGTGCGACAACGGCCTCAATCCGGACTTCACCGTGACCGGCCGGATCGAGCGGCAAGGCGCCGACGACGTGCCCTTCCACTGCGCTAGCCCGCATTTCGGCAGCGGCTTCCGTACCACACCCTTCTATGAGCGGCTGTTCGCCGGGGCGGCCGTGCCGCGGCTGGAGACCGTGACCCCGGTGGTGGTGCGCAACCACCTCGCCCGGCAGCTCCCCGGCCACGCCATCCCCGCCTACCTGATCGCGCTGGATGCGCTGCCGGTGACCGTGAACGGCAAGGTTGACCGCGCCGCCCTGCCCGCCCCCGCCATGGCTCCCGCCGCGGCAACGGCGCGCGATGCGGAAACTCCCGTGGAGGAACTGGTGCTTGCCGCTTGGCGGGCAACGCTGGAACGTGCCGACATCGGCGTAGACGACGACTTCTTCGCGCTCGGCGGCGATTCCATCCGCGCCATCCAGATCGTCTCGCGCCTGCGTCGGCAGGGGCTGGGGGCGGAAATCCGCGACGTCTTCCAGAATCCGACCGTGGCGCAACTCGCGGCCGTGGTGAAGCCGCTGAAGGTCCGGGCGGAGCAGGGACCGGTCACCGGCCCGGTGCCGCTGTCGCCGATCCAGCAATGGTTCTTCGAAAGCATGGACGCCGCCCCGCATCACTTCAACCAGGCGGTCCTGCTGAAAGCCCCCGGCGGCATCGACGCCGGCGCCGTGCGCGCCGCGCTGAAGGCGCTGTGGACGCAGCACGACGCGCTGCGCGCCACCTTCGATCAGGACGGTCCGGTGCCGCGCCAAATCCTGCGCCCGGCCGACGGCGAACCGTCGCTGGAGATTCTCACTCCCGGCAACGACGAAGCTGGGGATCTGGAGACGGCGGCCGAGCGGCTGCACGCCGGCTTCGACCTGGGCCGCGGTCCGCTGCTGGCGGCGCTGCTTGCGCATGGCTCCACCACCGACCGGCTGCTGCTGGTCGCGCATCATCTGGTGGTGGACAGTGTGTCCTGGGGCATCCTGCTGGAGGATTTCCAGGCCGCCTACGAAGCGGCTCTGGCCGGCCGCAAGCCGGACCTGCCTGAAAAGACCGCTTCCTACCGCGACCATGCCGAAGCGCTGGCGGCCCTGGCCGCCGGCATGGACTGGACGACCCGGTTGACCTACTGGCGCCAGCTGCCACCGGTCGAGCCGCTGGCCGTTGCGCGGGTTGAGCAGGCCAGCGTGGCCGATATGGCGAGCATTTCCGGCACGCTGGACCGCGACACCACCGCCGGCCTGCTCGGCCCGGCGCACCGTGCTTACAACACGCGCACCGACGACCTGCTGCTGAGCGGTCTGGCGATGGCGCTGCGGCGGCGCCTGGGCCGGCGGCGCACCCTGGTGACGCTGGAATCGCACGGCCGCGAATGGCCCTTCGCCGAAGGCACGACGCCTCTGCAACCGGACGTGACGCGCACGGTCGGCTGGTTCACCACCCATTATCCGTTCCTGCTGGACGGGGGCGAAGGCGAGGACACCGGCGCAACCGTCAAGCGGGTGAAGGAGGCGCTGCGGCAGGTGCCCGACCGCGGCTGGAGCTATGGCCTGCTGACCCGGCAGGCCGGCGGGCCGGGGTTGCCCCCGGTGGACGGCCAGATCGGCTTCAACTTCCTGGGAAACATGGCAGGCGGCATGGAAGGCGGCCGGTTCGAGGTGGACTGGAACACGCCGGGCTCCTCGCTCAGCCCGCGCACGCCGCGTCCGCACGCGCTGGATTTCCTGGGCATGGTGGTGGACGGGGTGCTGACCGTGAACCTGGATTACCACACGTCCCTCGGCCAGGAGACGGCGGATGGCCTGCTGCGGGCCTATCTCGACGCGCTGGCC
Source organism: Azospirillum sp. TSH100 (assembly GCF_004923295.1). Lineage (NCBI taxonomy): Bacteria > Pseudomonadati > Pseudomonadota > Alphaproteobacteria > Rhodospirillales > Azospirillaceae > Azospirillum > Azospirillum sp. TSH100. Next base: position 583,227 of record NZ_CP039637.1, on the reverse strand, counting down.
GGGATCGCCGCCCACTGCCTGTCGCGCGACGGGTCGGAGACCACGCCGTCGGACTTCACCTACAAGGGTCTGTCCCTCGACGATCTCGACAATCTGCTGTATGCCGACTGAAAATTGATGGACGCTCCATCCCTCCCGCTTCGCGTGTCCCCTCCTTCCCCGCTTGGCAAAGAAGGAGGGGCGTGTTTCCCCGGAGAATGCGGTCGGCATGAAACTCGTTGAACTTTTCCAGCGCGACGCGAACATTCTGCGGCTCCGCTTCCTGGTCCTCGCCGCCATCTCCGGCGTGGCGAATGCCGCCGTGCTGGCGGTGATCAACGTGGCGGCGCGCAACGTCACCAACCAGGACGCCAACCTGCGCAACCTGCTGCTGTTCGGGCTGGCCATCGGCATCTTCGTGCTGACCCAGAAGCGGCTGATGGTGGAGGTCTGCGAACAGGTGGAGGAGATGATCCACCGCCTGCGCGTACGCCTGCTGGACCGCGCCCGCCATGCCGAGTTCCTTGACATCGAGGAGATCGGCCGGTCGGAGATCTACGCCGGCATCAGCCGCGAGACGCAAATCCTCTCGCAGGCCGCGCCCAACATCGTTATCGGCGTGCAGTCGGCCGTTTTGGTGCTGTTCACCATGACCTACATGCTGGCGCTCTCCACGACGGCCTTCGTGCTGTCGGCGGTGTTCACGGCGCTGGGAGCGGCCATCCACATGTCGCGCTCGGGCGAGGTGAAGCAGCACCTGCGCGACGCCTACACCCGCGAGAACGAGCTGGTGGAAGGCTTCAACGACATGCTCGACGGCTTCAAGGAAGTGAAGATGAGCAGCGCGCGTTCGCAGGAAATCGCCGAGCGGGTGCGGCAGGTCTCCGCCGACGTGGCGAAGCTGAAGATCAGGACGCAGACGCTCTACGCCACCGACTTCGTGACGTCGCAGGTGACCTTCTTCCTGCTGACCGGCATCATGGTCTTCGTGGTGCCGAGCGTCAGCCCGACTTATGTGGAGGTGGTGGTGATGACGACGACCGCCAGCCTGTTCATGATCGGCCCGGTGTCGAACGTCGTCGGCAGCCTGCCCATCTTTGCCAGCGCCAACAGTGCCGCTGAGGCCGTGCTGGCGCTGGAGGACAAGCTCTCCACCATCGACGTGGAGCGCGACGGGACAGACGCCAGCCCGGACCGCTTCCGTGACTTCCGCCGCATCGTGCTGCGCGGTCTCCGCTTTTGCCATCGCGCACCCTCCGGTGATCTGGCCTTCGGCGTCGGTCCGATCGACCTGACGATCGAGCGCGGCCGGGTGGTGTTCATCACCGGCGGCAACGGGTCGGGCAAGACCACCTTCGTCCGGTTGCTGATCGGCCTCTACCCGGCCGCGGAGGGCGGGCTGTTCGTGGACGACACCCCGATCGGCCCGGCGAATCTCCCGGCCTACCGCAACCTGTTCTCCGTCATCTTCTCCGACAACCACCTGTTCGCCGAGCTGTATGGCACGCCGGAGGTCGATCAGGCCGAGGCCGAGGCCCTGTTCGACCTGCTGGAGATGAGCCACAAGTCCAGCCTGCGCGGCAGGCGCTTCAGCACGGTCAAGCTGTCGGGCGGGCAGCGCAAGCGGCTGGCGCTGATCGCGTCGGTGCTGGAGAAGCGGCCGATCTGCGTCTTCGACGAATGGGCGGCCGACCAGGACCCCCATTTCCGCGAGAAATTCTACCATGTCATTCTGCCGCGCCTGCGGGCGGCAGGCGTGACCGTCCTGGCGATCACCCATGACGACAAGTATTTCGATGCCGCCGACGTGCACCTGCACATGGAAGACGGGCAGCTCGGCATCGTGAAGGCCACCGTATGATGTCCGGAGAGCGTTGATGTCTGTGGGATCCTGGTTGACCCGGAAACCGCGTGCGGCCCTGCCGAAACTGCGGATGTTCTGCTTTCCCTACGCGGGGGGCGGGGCGACGGTGTTCAACGGATGGGAGACGGCGCTGCCGCCCGAGGTGGAGGTCCTGCCGCTGCACCTGCCCGGGCGCGAGCGGCGCTTTTCGGAAGCCGCCTTCGACAACGCCCATGAGATGGCTCCGCCGCTCATGGCCGCGCTGTCGCCGTTGCTCGACGTCCCGTTCGTGTTCTTCGGCCACAGCATGGGGGCCCTGATCGCCTACGAACTGGCGTTGCGCCTGTCGATGCACGGGCTGGAACCGGCGATGCTGATGGTTTCGGCCTCACGGGCCCCCCATCTGCCGCCTCCCCGCAACCCCCTTCACGTCCTGGCCCGGCCGGAATTCCGCGCCATGCTGTCGAGGATGGGCGGCACGCCGCCGGAGATCCTGGACAATCCGGAGTTTCTCGATCTGATCGAACCGTTCCTGCGCGCCGATTTCAAGCTGGCCGAGACCTACCGGCCGCGGCGGGCCCCTTCCCTTTCCTGCGCCGTCCGCACCTATGGCGGCACGCTGGACGAGGACGCCCCTGCGGCCGACCTTGAAGCCTGGCAGGAGGTCTCGACCGGGGCTTTCAGCCGCCGCATGTTCGCCGGAGACCATTTCTACCTGAAGGCCGAGCGGGCCCCGCTGCTGGCCGACATCGCGGCGGTCGTCGGCACGATCCTCAAGACCGGCCCATAAGACCGGCCCAGGACGGCGTGTTGCAGCGGGGACAGGCGCGCCAGGCGCCGGATCAACCCCGCCGCTGCTCCAGCGCCTTGACGGCGAGGCACAGGATCTCGAACAGCATCTGCGCGCCGGCCTGAGCTGTGGTGGTGTTGGCGTCATATTGCGGCGCCACCTCCACCACATCGCCACCGATGACGTCGAGCCCGTCCAGACCACGCAGAATCTCCATGGCTTCCCGCGTGGTCAGCCCGCCGACCTCCGGTGTGCCGGTGCCGGGAGCGAAGACCGGGTCGAGGCAGTCGACGTCGAAGGAGACGTAGACCGGCCCGTCGCCGACGACCCGGCGGGCCTGCTCGATCACGGCGGGAATGCCGCGCTGCGCCACCTCCTCGGCATGGATCACCGTCATGCCGGACTCGTAGGAGAACTCCCAGAGAAACTCGGTGCTGCCGCGGATACCGATCTGCACCGTACGCTCCGGGTCGAGCACGCCGTCCAGCACCGCCTGACGGAACGGACCGCCATGATGGAACTTGGACCCCTCGTAGGGGCCGCCGGTGTCGCAATGGGCGTCGAAATGAATCATGCCGACCGGCCGGTCCCGTCCCAGTGCCTTCAGGATCGACTGGCTGATCGAATGGTCGCCGCCGACCGACAGCGGGATCACCCCGGCATCCACCACCTTGTTGTAGAAACTCTCGATGTCGTGGTGGCAGGCTTCCAGGCTGAAGCGGCTGGACAGCGGCACATCGCCGACATCGGCCAGCCGGCAGGCTGCCGACGGCACCATCTTCAGCACATATTCGTAGGGACCGATCCGCTCGATCGTCCGCACCGCCCGCGGACCGAATCGGGCGCCGGCACGGTTGGTCACTCCCAGATCCATCGGCACGCCGATCAGCGCGACCTCGAGCCCGCCGAAATCGGGCAGTTCGGGCGCGTCCGGACGGTACGGCGCGTCGAGCAGGGTGGAGACGCCGGCGAAGGGCTGGGTCCGCCGTCCGCCGGCGGAGAATTGCAGGGCGGCGACACGCTGGAACTCCGGCGAGTGGATGTCGGCGCCACCGCTGCCGCTGTATTTCTCGCGCAGGCGGTTGAGCTTGTCCGGATCGATCATTTTGAAAGGTCTCCTGTCGGAAGGTCGGGCAGAGGCCGGTCGGTCAGGGCCGCTCAGTCGGCTTTGATCCAGGCGCCAAGCAGGCGCGGCAGATCGCCGAAGCGGGCGATCAGCCCGAAGACGGTCGCGGTCAGCAGCACGAACAGCACGGTGACGGCGGCCATGGTCGGCGTGTAGCCGTAGCGCAGGGCGTTGAAGATCTTGATCGGCAGCGTTTCCAGCGTGAAGCCGGCGACCATGTAGGCGACGATGTATTCGTTGAGCGACAGCACGAAGGCGAAGGCGAAGCCGGAAATCATGTAGGGCCGCACCAGCGGCATCACCACCGTCCGCAGCACGGTGCGGTCGTCGGCCCCCATGGTCGAGGCGGCTTCGACATAGCTCCGGTCGACGGCGCCGAAGCCGAGCGACAGCGTGACCAGCGGCAGGGTGACGAAGAAGATGGCGTGGCTGACCACCACCGTCCACGGCTCGCCATACTGGCCGGCGGTGGACCAGAAGCTGAGGAAACCCAGCGCGGTGATGACCGGCGGCAGGATGAACGGGGTCATGCCCAGCATCTCGAATGTTCGTGCCCAGGGCGCCCGCCAGCGCCAGACGAACCACGCAATCGGAAAGGCGATGGCGACGGCCAGCGCCGCCGACGATGCCGCCACCACGAGGCTGGCGATCAGCGCCCCGCGCCAGCCGGGATCGGTGAAGATCTCGGCATACCACGCCAGCGAAAGGCCCTTGGGCGGGAAGTCGAGCGAGCGTTTGGCGTTCAGCGACACCCCCGCCACCACCAGGATGGGTGCGACCAGGACGAGGCCGATCAATCCGGCCATCAGGCTGTTGAGCCAGCGCAGCATCACGCCTCCTCCTTCCGGCCGAACAGCAGCGAAAGCCCGACCAGCGCCAGACTGACCAGCACCAGGAAGACCGCCATCGCCGCGGCGAACGGCATGTTGGACTGGTAGATCGCCTGATCGGTGATCAGCACCGACAGGGTCCAGTGCTGCGGCCGTCCCAGAAGCTGCGGCAGCAGATAGCTGCCCAGCGCGAAGACGAAGGCCATGATCAGGGTGGCGACGATGGTGTTGCGTTGGGCCGGCACCACCACGGTGAAGAAGGCCTTCAACGGCGAGGCTCCCAGCGTCCGCGACGCCTCCACCAGTGCCGGGTCGAGCCGGGCGAGCGCCGGATAGAGCACCAGCACGGTGTAGGGGAAGGCCTGGTAGACCATGCCGGCCAGCAGCGCGCCGAAGCTGGGCGACAGTGATTGCGGCTCCGCCATCAGCCCGACCGCCACCAGCAGGTTGGTGATGCCGGCGGTGCGCGACAGCAGCGTCGACCATGCGAAGCCGATGATCACCTCAGACAGCGACAGGATCGACAGCAGGAAGACCAGCCAGCGGACCTGGGCTGCCCGCGGCAGCCGTGCCAGCCGGTAGGTGAAGGGGAAGCCGATGCCGACCGCCACCAGGGCCACCAGCGCCGCCAGCTCCAGCGAGAAGGACAGCACCCCGCCGAAGAAGGCGCTGAGAAAGCGTTCGTAGTTGGCCAGGACGAAATCCGGCTCGTAGAAGCCGCCGGGAATCCGGCGGGCGACGCTGACCGCGATCATCAGGCCGAAGGGGATGACGAAGAAGACGACCAGCATCAGCGCCGGGAACAGGATCGGCGCGTGCTCGCCCAGGCTGCGGGGGGCGCGGCGGATCATGACGGCCGCTCCACGGCGGTTCCGCCTTCCGGCGGCAGGACAACGCAGGCTTCGGCCGGGATTTCGACGATGACGGCGGCGCCGGGTTCGACCGCCGGGCGGTCCTGCGGCCGGGTCAGCGCCACGATCTCCCGCCCGGAAACGTCGATGCGGAACTCGACGCTGGCACCGAGATCGCGGACGAAGGACAGGGTTCCGCTCAGCCGATTTGCCCCACCGGATGCGGTCGCCGGATGCAGCAGCACCTCCTCCGGCCTGACCGACAGCAGGGCACGACCATGTGGCGGCAGGCCGTCAAGGACCAGTTCGCCCCCCGGCACGCTGGCGCGGCCGGCGGCGGTCACCGTCCCCTCCAGCAGGTTGGTCATGCCGATGAAGTCGGCGACGAAGGCGTCGGCAGGCCGGCGGTAGACCTCCATCGGCGGGGCGGCCTGACGGATCCGACCTTCCGACATCACCACCACCAGATCGGCCATGGTCATCGCCTCGCGCTGGTCGTGGGTGACGACGATGGTGGTGATGCCCAGCCGCCGCTGCAATTGCTTCAGCTCGATCTGCATAGCCTCGCGCAGCTTGGCGTCGAGCGCCGACAGCGGTTCGTCGAGCAGGAACAGCTTCGGTTCCAGCGCCAGGGCGCGGGCAATGGCGACGCGCTGGCGCTGGCCGCCCGACAGCCGCGATACCGGTCGGTCGGCCATGCCGGGCAGGCGGACCAGCTCCAGCAGACTGTCCGCCTTGCGGCGGCGCTCGTCGGCGGGAACGCCGCGGATGCGCAGGGGGTAGGCGATGTTCTCCCCGGCGCTCAGATGGGGGAACAAGGCCAGCGACTGGAACACCATGCCGAAATCCCGTTTGTGGGCGGGGGCGGTGGTGATGTCGCGGTCGTCGATCAGCAACTGGCCGCCGGAGGGTTCCTCCAGCCCGGCGATCATCCGCAGGAGCGTGGTCTTGCCGCAGCCGGAGGGCCCCAGCAGGCAGACGAACTGACCATGCGGGATGCGCAGGCTCGCCCCGTGCACCGCGGTGAAGCTGCCGTAACGCTTGGTGAGACCGTCGAGAACGAGGGCGGACATGGCGGGCCTTCGGATCATTTGGAAAGGACGGAGCCCTTCCCCCGGCCTTTTGGATTTCCGTGCGATTCGCGCTTCAGACCAGTCCGTCTGAAGCGACCGCACTCCGGGGGAGGAAGGGCGCTCGCGGATCAGCCCACGATCATTTCCGTCCATTTCTGGTTCAGCCAGTCGGCCTTCGACACATAGAGGTCGTAGCGCGGAACGATCGGCGCCAGATCGGAGGAGACCGCGGCGAACTCCTTGTCCGTCAGGTCGGTGGCCGAGCGGTCGATCGTCGGCGAGGTGCCGACCTTGCGCGACAGCAGCGCCTGGATCTGCGGCTGGCACATGTAATCAATAAAGACATGGGCCAGATCGCCGGCCTTGGATGCCTTGGACACCGCCCAGCTGCCGGAATCGAGGATGCCGCCCTCCTTGGGGAAGGTGGAGCGCACCGGATGGCCGTCGGCGGCGGCGAGACCGGTGACGTCGTGGTAATATTGCCCCATCGGGATTTCGCCGGACTTCAGCGCCGCCTCGAACTGCGCCTCGTCGCGGTACCACAGCTTCACATTCTTTTTCAGCTCGGCCAGCTTCTTGAAACAGTCCAGTTGTCCCTGCTCGCTGTCGAGATGCTTCGACCCGCCGAAGAAGGTGGCGGCGGTCACGTCCAGCAGGAAGGAGTTGGAGACCAGCGCGAGCAGGCCCAGCTTGTCCTTGTTGGCCGGATCCCACAGCGCCGCCCAGCTTTCCGGTGCCTGGGGGTAGCTCTTGGTGTTGGTCACCAGGGTGATGTACCAGGACACCGCACCTATGCCCGACAGCCGGCCATCCGGGTATTTGTTGATCAGCGCCGGCTTGACCTTGGCGGCGTTCGGCAGCTTGCTGGGATCGAGCGGCGCCCACAGCTCAGCGGCCATGCCCTTCAGCATCGCAACCTGCGACATCATCGACACGTCGGCCGGAGCCTGTTTGGCGCGGGCCGCCTGTTCAAGCTGGATCAGCCACGCCTCGCCCGTCGGTTCGGCCACCGCCTCCACCGCGATGCCGGTCGCCTTGGTGAAGTCCGGGAAGATGTGCTTGTCAAAGCTGTCCTTGAAATAGCCGCCATACACCCCGACCTTCAGCGACTTCGATTGCGCCCGGACGATGGAGGGAAACCCCACCGCCGCGGCTGCGGCCGCCATGCCCGCCCCCGCCAGCACCGCCCGCCTGCCCAGTCCCCTGTCCAGTCCTGCGCCGATCTTCATTGCGTGTCTCCGTCTCGTCGTTGGTCAGCCCCGATGGAGGGCGGGCGATGCAGGCAGTCCGAACGCCGGTGGCGCGACGGCCGGGTATCACCCTGCCCTGTCCCGCCCGACCCGACTGGAATTGCATACCGGAATTAGACGGCGACTTTGCGTTCCCACACATCCGGAATTTTTTGTATCTTACTTCGACCGGAGCCGAAGTAAGACCGGCCCATTTCCTGTTCCAGGCCGGAGGATTGCCGATCGCATGAGCCGGATGACCATCGAGACCGCCGATCTGCGGCTCTTTCGCCTGTTCATGACGGTGGTGGAGGCCGGCGGGTTTACTGCGGCGCAAGGCGAACTGAACCTGTCGCTTTCCACCATCTCCACCCATTTCGCCGAACTGGAAGGGCGGCTGGGGGTCCGGCTGTGCCGGCGCGGCCGCTCCGGCTTCAAGCTGACGGAGGAGGGACAGGCGGTCTATGACGAACTGCGGCGGGTGTTCGACACGCTGGACCGGTTCGGCGCCCGGGTGCGGGGGCTGCGCGACCGCCTGACCGGCACACTCACCATCGGGCTGGTGGACAACACGTTGACCGACCCGAATTTCCCGCTGGAACGCGTGATCACCCGCTTCGCCGACGCCGCCCCCGAGGTCAATCTCGCCATCGCCACCCGGCCGCCCAACGAGTTGCTGCGCGACGTGATCGGCGGCGAACTGCATCTCGCCATCGCCAGCTTTCCGCGCATCGTGCCGGGCCTCTCCTATATAGACCTCTACACGGAAACCAACCTGTTCTATTGCGGGGCCGGCCACCCGCTGTTCGGCCGTCCGGACGACATGGTTGATCTCGACGAGGTGCGCAGCCACCGGCTGGTCGCCCGCAGCTATTGGGGGGCGCGCGACATCAAGATTTTCGCGATCAGCGCCCCGCATGCGACCGTCAGCGACATGGAAGGCGCTGCCCGGCTGATCCTGTCCGGCCGCTATCTCGGCTATCTGCCCGACCATTACGCCGCCCCCTTCGTCCAGGCCGGACGACTCCGCCCCCTGCTGCCACGGGTGCTGTCCTATCACTCGCCATTCCAGATCGCGGTCCACGGCGACCGGGCGAGGACGCCGGTGGTTGATCTGTTCATGACCCTGACTCGGGAAGAGATCGCCGGCAGCTGAGGGCAAGTAGGTGGATTCCCTCTTCAGATCTGCTTGCCGCCATGGGATTTGGTATACCATATCGATGGTGCGGTGGATGATGCCCGTGCATCCGGCCTTCACCGCGACGACCAAATATCGGGGGAGTCGACGCAAAGCATGCGCAACTTCGAAGAACCGGGCCGTTCGCTCGCCATGGGGCGCAATGGCATGGCCGCCACCTCGCACCCGGCGGCCACCCTGACGGCGGTCGAGATTCTCAAGGCCGGTGGCACGGCTGTTGATGCCGCCGTGGCGGCCTGCGCGGTCCAGAGCGTGGTCGAAGCGGGCTCCACCGGGATCGGCGGCGACTGTTTCGCCCTGATCGCTCCGCAAGGCGGCACCGACATCCGCGCCTACAACGGCTCAGGCCGCACCCCGTCGGCGATGACGCTGGAGCGCCTGCGGGCGGCGGGCGTCACCGCGATCGACCGCCACTCCCCCCACGCGGTCACGGTGCCGGGGGCGGTGGATGCCTGGGCACGGCTGGTCGCCGACCATGGCCGCCTGCCCTTGAGCGAGATCCTTGCCCCGGCCATCGCCATGGCGCGCGAAGGCTATATCATCACGCCCCGGGTATCGCACGACCTCGCCCAGCAGACGGAACTGCTCCGTCGCGACCCGACCGCCGCCGCCACCTTTCTGGTGGATGGAGAAGCCTCGGCGGCCGGCACGGTCCAGACCCAGCCGCTGCTGGCCGACACGCTTGAAGCGATCGGGCGCCAGGGACCGGACGCCTTCTACCACGGCGCCATTGCCGAGGACATGGTGGAGGCCCTGCAGGCGGCCGGCGGCTTCCACAGCCTGGAAGACTTCGCCGAGGCCAAGGGTGAGTATGTCGCGCCGATCAGCACCGAGTATCGCGGCCGCACCATCCATGAATGCCCGCCGAATGGGCAGGGCATCATCGCCCTGATGATCCTGAACATCCTCAAGCGATTCCAACCGGCCGGCGATCCGCTCGACCCCGACAACCTGCATGTGGAGATCGAGGCTGCGCGGCTCGCCTATGCCGCGCGCGACGCCTTTCTGGCCGATCCGGCACATAGCGGACGATCGATGGTGGACCATCTGCTGTCAGATGCACTGGCCGACGAACTGGCCGCCCGGATCGATACCACCCGCGCGCTGGAGATCGACGAGGTGCTGAGCAGTGTCGAGCACAAGGACACGGTCTATATCGCCGTGGTCGACAAGCAGCGGACGACGGTCAGTTTCATCAACTCTATCTTTCATGCCTATGGCAGCGGGCTGATGGCGCCCCGCTCGGGCGTGTTGTTCCACAACCGGGGCCAGAGCTTCTCCCTGGTCGACGGGCATCCCAACATGGTGGCGCCGCGCAAGCGGCCGATGCACACCATCATTCCGGGCATGGTCAGTGAAAACGGGCGCGTCAGCCTGACCTTCGGCGTCATGGGCGGGCATTATCAGGCGATGGGCCATGCCCATTTCCTGTCGAAGCTGTTCGACCACGGGCTGGACGTCCAGAGCGCCATCGACCTGCCGCGGCTGTTCCCCCTGCCCGGCACCCGAAGCGTCGAAGCCGAGGCCGCAATCCGTGCCAGGGCGGGGGCGGAACTGGCCCGCCGGGGTTTCACCCTGACGGTGCCCGGCTGGGCGATCGGCGGTGCCCAGGCCATCGCCATCGACTGGCAGCATGGAACCCTCCTGGGCGGCTCCGACCACCGCAAGGACGGGTGCGCGCTCGGTTATTGAAGCCGGGTCATTGACGGAGTTCCGCAATGGGCATCGCGGGAAGGACCAAGGTCGCCGCACCATGGTCCTTCGATTGCAAAACAATGCCGGTTGACAGGTCCGTCAACCCGGCTCACATTGTCAACAATCGACTGTCTACGGCGAGGGCGCATGTTCGGCGGATCGAAGGACAAAGCCAGAGGATCGGTCCTGGCGCGCGTGCCGAAATCGACCTTCCGCGCGCACATCGCGGACGGGCTGCGTGCCGCGATCCTGAACGGCGACATCGAACCCGGCGCACAGCTCGTCGAGACCGCGCTCGCCGAACAGTTCGGGGTCAGCCGCGGTCCCCTGCGCGAAGCCATGCGGCAGCTGATCGACGAAGGGTTGCTGATCGCCGTGCCCTATACCGGCACCCATGTCGTTGGCCTGTCGGTCGATGATGTGCGCGAGATCTATTCGATGCGCGTCACCCTGGAAATCTTCGCATTCGAGCAGATCTGGGCACGGCGGGATCAGGTGTTCCGCCGGGGCCTCGTCGCCCGCCGCGACGCGCTCACCGCCTGCATCGACGCCGAGGACGATGCCGCCAGCATCGTCGCCGAGTTGCAACTGCACGGCTTCGTCTATGAGGCGACCGGGCACAAGCTGCTGATCCGGACCTGGGAGAGCATCCGCGGCCGTTTGCAGCTTTACTGGGCGGCACACCATCGCGCGCACGGCATCCGCGGCCCGCGCCGCGATGGTCACGACCGCTATGTGGCGATGGCGCTTGCCGACGATTTCGACGCGCTGAAGTCGGAGATCACCGACCATATGGCCCGCGGCGGCCGGCAGACCGAAGACTTCCTGCGTGGCCGCGAGACCGGCGCGTCCAAACGCTCCTGACCGGACCCGACAAAAGACGACGAACAGACGAGGAGGCTTGAGATGACCATCGCCAAGGGGGAAATGAGCCGGAGGACCCTGATCGGCCTTGCCGCCAGTGCCGCCGTCGGCCTGTCGGTCCTGCCGGCACTGTCCGCGGCACCGTCGACGCTGGACAGGATCAAGGACAGCAAGCGCCTGCGCATCGGCGTGACCTCGGCCGAGCCCTGGTTCTTCAAGGATCCGATGACCGAGACCTGGACCGGCGTCGGCGTGGCGATGGGCCAGCGGCTGGCAGCCAGCCTCGGCGTCACCCTGGTTCCGGTGGAGACGACCTGGGCCAATGCGGTGGGGGCGCTCCAGGCCGACCAGATCGACCTGATGTTCGTCCTTGACCCGACCGAGGAGCGGCGCAAGGCCATCGACTTCCCCGACTCTCCGCTGTTCTACTATGCCATGGGTGCGCTGGTCGCCGGCGATTCCGCCATCAAGAGCTGGTCGGATATCGACAAGCCGGGCCTGCGCATCGGCGTGACGCTCGGCACCTCACTCGACAAGAACGTGACGGCGATGGTGAAGCAGGCGGCGATCAACCGCTTCTCCAACAATGACGAGACCATCGCCGCCTTCGCCGCCAAGCGCATCGACGTCGCCGTCCAGTTCCATCCGGCGCTCGTCGTCCAGCAGACCCGCCTGCGCCTGGGCAAGGTCATCCTGCCCGAACCGGTCGAGCCGGTGGCCACCAGCGTCGGCCTGCGCAAGGAGGAGAATCCGGCCTTCCGTGACTGGCTGGACGGGCAGTTGAAGACGCTCTACGCCGACGGCGTCCCCGACCAGCTGTTCGCCGGCTATCTGAAGTCGAAGAACGTCGACGCCTCGAAGATCCCGGGCCTGATCAAGGAAGCCTGGCACTGAGCGTCCGCGGCGGCGGAGCGATGCCGTCCCGCCGCCATCCTGCATCGGCGCGTTCGCCGCAAGAGGCCATCGTCAAGGACGCCGCATGAGCTACCAATGGGATTTCTCGCCGGTCCTGACGCGATGGCCGCTGCTGCTCGACGGACTGCTCAACACGGTGAAGATCGCCGCCATCGCCATCGTCTTCGGCGTCCTGGTCGGGCTGGTCCTGGCCCTGCTGCGGCTGTCGCCGCGCCGCTCTCTGCGCCTGCCGGCGGCGGTCTTCGTCGAGTTCTACCGGAACACGCCGCCCATCGTGCATTTCTTCTGGTTCTTCTACGCCCTGCCGGTGGTGCTGAACATCAGCCTCGACCCGCTGGTCGCCGCCGTGCTCGCCCTGTCGACCCAGTCCGGCGCCTTCTATGCCGAGGTGTTCCGCGGCGGCATCCGCTCCATCGAGCGCGGCCAGTGGGAGGGAGCCAAGGCGCTGGGCATGACCCACACGCAGCTGATGCGGCGCATCGTGGTGCCGCAGGCGGCGACACGCATGGTCGCCCCCTTCGTCGAGCGCTCCTTCGAGCTGATCAAGACCACGGCGCTCGCCTCCACGCTGGCCTATGGCGAGCTGCTCTATCAGGCGATGATGGTGAACAGCGAAACCTTCCGGCCGCTGGAGGTCTACACCGCCGTCGCCCTGCTCTATCTCGTGCTGCTGGTCTCGTGCAGCGCGCTGGCCCGGGTCGCCGAAGCGCGGCTGACCGCCTACCGCTGAGGAGACGGAGAGATGGATTACGCCTTCGACTTCGCCCTGGTGGTGGAGACCTTCCCGATCCTGATGCGCGGCTTCCTGGTAACGCTGGAGCTTTGGTTGCCCAGCCTCGCCATCGGGCTGGCCGCCGGGCTCGTCCTGGCGCTCGCCCGGCTGTCGCGCAGCCGGTTGCTGCGCGGCGGCAGCCTCGTCTATATCGAGCTGTTCCGCGACACGCCGGTGCTGATCCAGCTGATCTGGTTCTATTACGCCTTCCCCATCCTGATCGGGGTGCAGCTGTCGCCCTTCACGGCGGCACTGCTCGGGCTGGCGCTGAACACTTCGGCCTATGGGGCGGAGATCTTCCGTGGCGGCATCCAGTCGATCGCCCGCGGCCAGTGGGAAGGGGGGAAGGCGCTGGGCATGCGCCACGCCGACGTGCTGCGCCGGATCATCCTGCCGCAGGTCTTCAAGCTGATGCTGCCGGCCTTCACCAACCGCGCAGTGGAGGTGGCGAAGATGTCGTCGCTGGCCTCCGTACTGTCGGTCCATGAGCTGATGTATCAGGGCCGGCTGCTGAGTTCGACCTACTACCGTCCCTTTGAAATCCTCACGACCGTGGCGGTCGTCTATTTCGTCCTGATCTATCCGGCGACCTTCCTGTCGATGACCCTCGAACGCCGCATGGCCGGCAAGGGTTGACCGTCATGCAAGCGGAGACTCCGTCCATGCCAGACTCCACCCCGCCCATCCTTCAGGTATCCGGCCTCCACAAATGGTTCGGGGCGCTGCACGTGCTGCAGGGGATCGATTTCTCCGTGGCCGCCGGCGAGCGTGTCGCCATCATCGGCGGCAGCGGGTCGGGGAAAAGCACCTTCCTGCGCTGCCTCAATTTCATGGAGATGCCGACCGCCGGCCGGATCGCGCTCGACGGCACGCCGCTCGGCCGTGCCTCCGCCAGCAAACCGGACGAGGTGCGCTATCCCGAAAGCGAGCTGTGCCAGGTCCGCGAACGCGTCGGCATGGTGTTCCAGCAGTTCAACCTGTTCCCGCACATGACCGTGTTGGAGAACGCCATGGAAGGGCTGGTCACGGTCAAGCGGATGAAGAAGGCGGAGGCGCGCGAGCGGGCCTTGCGCGAACTCGACAAGGTCGGGCTCGGCGGCAAGACCGACGTCTATCCCGGACGGCTGTCCGGCGGCCAGCAGCAGAGGGTGGCGATCGCCCGCGCGCTTGCCATGGAGCCGGAGATCCTGCTGTTCGACGAGCCGACCTCCTCGCTCGACCCCGAACTGGTGGGCGAGGTGCTGCGCGTCATCCGGCAGTTGGCGGAGGAAGGGCGGACCATGCTGCTCGTCACCCACGAGCTTGGCTTCGCCTATCATTTCGCCACCAAGGTGATCTTCCTCGCCGACGGCGTCTTCCACGAGGTCGGCACGCCGGACGAAGTGCTGAAGCACCCCAAACAGGAGCGCACGCGCGCCTTCCTGGAGCGTTTCACCGAATTTTCCTTCTGAGAGCATCCGTAAAAGCAGGCGGCGCAAAGTCGGTGGCCGCTGGGAAAGGGTCCATACGATGGTTTCCAACAGCACAGTCAGCCAGACGAGTTCGCAGGGCTATGTCGACGACAGCCGCAACGACGAGGTGCTGATCTATGTGAACGGCGCATTCTTCCCGCGCAACGAGGCGAAGATCTCGGTCTTCGACGCCGGCTTCGTGCTGGGCGACGGCGTGTGGGAGGGGCTGCGGCTGGTCAAGGGCCGCATCCTGGCGCTCGACGACCATATGGACCGGCTGTATGAGGGCGCCAACGCCATCCAGCTCGACATCGGCATGACGCGGGAGGAGCTGGTCGCGGCGATCCGGGCCACGCTGGACTGCAACGGCATGACCGACGGCGCCCACATCCGCCTGATGGTCACCCGCGGCCGCAAGAAGACGCCGAACCAGGATCCGCGCTTCGCGCTGGGGCAGGCGACCATCGTCATCATCGCCGAGTACAAGGCGCCGAAGCCGGAATCGAAGGCCAAGGGGCTGACGCTGTTCACCTCGACCATCCGGTGCAGCGGCCCCGATGTCTTCGACCTCCGCCTCAACTCGCACAGCCGGCTCAACTTCATCCAGGCGCTGATCCAGGCGATCAACGCCGGGGCCGACGAGGCGCTGATGCTCGACCCGCATGGCTTCGTGGCGAGCTGCAACTCCACCAACTTCTTCATCGTCCGCAAGGGCGAACTGTGGACATCAACCGGCCGCTTCAACTTCAAGGGCATCACCCGCGCCAAGACGATCGATCTCTTCCGCAAGGACGGCGGCACGGTGCGCGAGCACGACTTCACCCTGGCCGAAGTGTATGCTGCCGACGAGGCCTTCGTCACCGGCACGCTGGGCGGCATCACCCCGGTGGTGCGGATCGACGGCCGGCGGATCGGCGACGGCAAGCCGGGGCCGGTCACCGCCCACATCGCCGAGCTGTACGCCCGCGCGATGCTCGGCTGACGGCGGGTCCGTCCACACCCCCAACGCCGGAGGCGGCAGGCCGACGCATGTTCCAGTCGCTGAAAGCCAGGCTGTCCCTGCCGGAACAGGGGCCGGGCATCAGGGCCCCGGCCTGGCTGCGCGCCTTCGTGCGCGGCGACGAGATCTGGCTGGCGGTGCTGGCGGCCGGGATCGGCATCCTCGCCGCCTGTTTCGTCGCCGCCATCGTCACGGCGGTGCAGTCGCTCCATCACGTTCTGTTCGCGGTGGAGGGCCACGACGTCAGCGGGGCCGCCGCTGTCGATCCCTGGCGGGCGGCACTGGTTCCTGTCGCCGGGGGCTGCCTGATGGCGGGGCTCGGCTGGCTGCTCGCCCGGCTTCCCCGCCTGTCGATCATCGACCCGGTGGAGGCGAATGCGCTGCATGGCGGGCGCATCCCCATCCATGGCAGCCTGCTGCTGGTCCTGCAAACCATGCTGTCCAACGGCTTCGGCGCCTCGGTCGGCATGGAGGCCGGCTATGCCCAGGCCGGCGCGATGGTGGCGTCCAAGCTCGGCCGTATCTTCCATGTCCGGCGCGGCGATCTGCGGACGCTGGTCGGCTGCGGCACCGCCGCGGCAATCGCGGCGGCCTTCGACGCGCCGCTGACCGGCGCCTTCTATGCCTTCGAGCTGGTGATCGCCAGCTACTCGATCTCCACTCTGGCGCCGGTCGGCGTCGCCGCCATGACCGGCGTCGGCGTGATGCGGCTGATCCTGCCGCAGCCGTCGTTGCAGGTCGGCTTCGCCGGCAGTCTCGGCGCGGCCGATTACGCGCTGGTCTGTCTGATGGGCGTGCTGTGCGCCCTGCTCGGCATCGCCATGATGCGGACGGTCGCGCTGGTGGAGGTTGTCTTCAACCGCAGCCGCGTTCCGGTCTGGGCACGACCGGTGGTCGGAGGATGCTGCATCGGGCTGCTGGCGCTCGCCACGCCGGCGGTGCTGTCGTCGGGTCACGGGGCGCTGCATGTCGGCTTCAACGCCTATTACACGGCGCCGGTCCTGCTGGCGCTGATCGGGTTGAAAGCGCTGGCCTCGGCGATTTCCATCGGGTCGGGCTTTCGCGGCGGCCTGTTCTTCGCCTCGCTGTTCCTGGGGGCGATGCTGGGCAAGCTGGTCGCCATCGGCTGGATGCTGGCGGTCGGGCTGACCATCCCGGCGGTGGTGATCGGCATCATCGGCATGTGCGCCATGGCCACCGCGGTGCTCGGCGCGCCACTGACCATGGCCTTCCTGGCCCTGGAGGTCACCGGCAGCCTGCCCCTGACCATCGCGGTGCTGGCGGCCGCGGTGGTGTCGTCGATCACCGTCCGGCGGGTCTTCGGCTATTCCTTCGCCACCTGGCGCTTCCATCTGCGCGGCGAATCGATCCGTAGCGCCGCCGACATCGGCTGGATCCGCGATCTGACGGTTGGGCGCATGATGCGCAAGGACGTCCGCACCGTGCGCGACGACCAGACGCTCGCCCAGTTCCGCCGGAACTTCCCCTTGGGCTCCACCCAGAGGGTCATCGTCGTCGATCAGTCCGACCGCTATGCCGGGATCGTCTTCGTCTCCGACGCCCACCGGGAGACGGCGGAGACGGCCGAACTCGCCGATCTGATCCGCCTGAAGACGGAGGTGCTGCTGCCCAACGTCAACATCCGCGAGGCGATGAAGAGCTTCGCCACGGCGGAGAGCGACGTGCTGGCCGTGGTCGACGGTACCGAGCGGATGCGGGTGATCGGGCTGCTGACCGAACAGCACGCCCTGAAACGCTACAATGAGGAGTTGGACGGGCGGCTGCGCGAGGGCGGGCTGCTGTAACGGTCGGGGTGCATCCGCCAGCCGCAGCGAAAGCGGTAACGATGCATTAGCTGCGAAGCTTGCGGTCACCGTCCCCCCGGCTTTCCTCGACCACCCAGCGGCGGAAACGGTCGCGACGCTCATCGGGTTTGCGCCGGTTGGGGACGACGAGGAAATAGCCCCTTTCCGTCTGGATCGGCTGATCCATCAGGGAAACCAGATACCCGTCCCGCATCAGATCGTCGATCAGCGGACTCCATCCCAGCGCAACCCCCTGACCCATCAGGGCGGCCTGCAAGACGAGTGGATAATTGTTGAAGGTCAGTTCCTGGCCACCGGCCGGCATTGGCAGGCCATGCAGGGTGAACCAATCACCCCAGGACAGCCATGCGGCCGGACCGACGCTTTCCAGATGCAGGAGCGGCAGCGACGTAAGAGCGGCCGGGGAAGCGATGGCCTCGCCCGGAGCGCGGCTTGCCCGGAAAGCGGGGCTGCACACCGGCAGAACCCGCTCGGGAAACAGGAGTTCCGCCTCGCAGCCGGGCCAATGGCCGTGGCCGAAGGTGATGGCGATGTCGGCCGCCTCGCGGCGCAGGTCGATCGCGTTCTGCATCGTAACGATCCGCACATCCAATTCGGGCAAAAGCTGGCGCAGGGCGCTGAGGCGCGGCAGCAGCCAGCCGGCGGCGAAGCCGAAATCGGTGGCGACGTTCAGCACACCCGGCCTGCGCCTGTCACGGATGCGGGTGACCGCGTCGCCGATTCCGTCCAGCGCATCGCGCGTCGCCTCGTAAAGCCGCACGCCGTCCGGCGTCAGCGCCACCCCACGGTGAAGGCGGCGGAACAGTGCCGTCCCCAGATCGGCCTCCAGCCAGCCGATCTGGTGGCTGACGGCCGATTGGGTGCAGGCAAGCTCGCGGGCGGCGGCGCTGAAGCTGAGCAACCGGCCGGCCGCCTCGAAGAACAGCAGGGTGCGCAGCGGCGGCAGACGATCCTTTCCCATGAGCAGCTTTCATACCGGCATGATCAGACAAGGACTTCACGTCCGTTCTGGCTGCCTGAATTCTATCCTCATCGCACGATCTGTCCACAAACGGTATGAAGCAGGCGGATATGGCACGGCGCCCCAACATCCTCATCCTCATGGCCGACCAGATGGTTCCGCGGGCGCTCGGCGCCTACGGCAACCCGACAGTGCGGACGCCGCACATCGACCGCCTCGCGGAGGGCGGCGTGGTGTTCGACAGCGCCTACTGCAACAGCCCGCTCTGCGCGCCGTCGCGCTACGTCTTCCTGTCGGGGCGGCTGCCCTCGGCGATCGGCGGCTACGACAACGCCGCGGAATTCCCCTCCGCCGTCCCCACCTTCGCCCATTATCTGCGGCTGGCCGGCTACCAGACCATCCTGTCCGGCAAGATGCATTTCTGCGGGGCCGACCAGCTTCACGGCTTCGAGGAGCGGCTGACCACCGACATCTACCCGGCCGACTTCGGCTGGACGCCGGACTGGACCCGGCCCGATGAACGGCCGAGCTGGTATCACAACATGAGCTCGGTGCGCGACGCCGGCCCCTGCCTGCGCACCAACCAGCTCGACTTCGACGAGGAGGTGGTTTTCACCTCGGAGCGCAAGCTGTACGACCTCGCCCGCGGCCGGCGGGAGCGGCCATTTTGCTTCGTGGTGTCGCTGACCCACCCGCACGACCCCTATGCCATCACCGAGCGCTACTGGAACCGCCACACCGACGCGGAGGTGCCGATGCCGCGCGTCATCCTGGCGCCGGAGGCGATGGACCCCCATTCGCGGCGGCTGCGCCATGTCTGCGCCATGGACGAGATGCCGCTCAGCGAACGGCAGATCCGCAACGCCCGCCGCGCCTATTACGGGTCCGTCGCCTATGTGGACGATCAGGTCGGCCGGCTCCTGCGCGTGATGGAGGAGACGGGGCTGGCCGAGGATACGATCATCGTCCTGCTGTCCGACCATGGCGACATGTTGGGGGAACGTGGGCTGTGGTACAAGATGAGCTTCTTCGAGTCCGCCTGCCGCATCCCGCTGATCATCCGGGCACCCGGCTGGTTCCAAGCCGGGCGGGTCGCCGCCTCTGTCTCGTCGATGGATCTGCTGCCGACCCTGGTCGATCTCGCCCATGACGGGGCGGCGCCGGACCTGCGGACGCCCATCGAGGGGCGCAGCTTGCTGCCGCACCTTCAGCGCAGCGGCGGCCACGACGAGGTGATCGGCGAATATCTGGCCGAAGGGGCTGTGGCCCCGATCGTGATGATCCGGCGCGGCCACGACAAGTTCATCCATTCGCCGGCCGACCCCGACCAGCTCTACGACCTGTCCGACGATCCGGATGAGTTGGTGAACCGGGCGGAGCAGCCCGGCGGCGGCCCGGCGGCGGCCGACGCCGTGCGGCGCTACCGCGCCGAGGTGGACCGGCGCTGGGATCTGGCGCGCCTGCATGAGGAGGTCGTCGCCAGCCAGCAGCGGCGCCTCCTGGTGGCCGACGCGCTGCGCCGTGGTCGGCACCGCTCTTGGGATTTCCAGCCCTTCACCGACGCCGGCACCAGCTATATGCGAAACCATCTGGATCTCGACGATCTGGAAGCCATGGCGCGCTTCCCGCGTCCGGACATCCCCGCTCACTAGGACGGCGCGCCCACGACCACGCTCCGGCGCACCGGAGGTCGACTATCACCCGACAGGAGGGAAAGCAGCATGCGTGTACCGGAGGTTGCAATGAGCGGTTCGACAGCAGGGCATGCGGCATTGGCCGGCCTGATGGCCGTGATCGGGATGGCGGCCGGCGCGCTGATGATCGCGGCGGCCGCAGCAGGGGCGGCGGCGACATCGGCTTCGGCGGCGGAGCCCGCGAGCTGCCAGACGGTGAAGATGGCCGATCCCGGCTGGACCGACATCACCGCGACCAATGCGGTGGCGGGAACGCTGCTGAACGCGCTGGGCTATCAGCAGAAGATCGAGACGGTCGCCGTGCCGATCATTTTCCAGGGGCTGAAGACCGCGCAGATCGACGTCTTCCTCGGCAACTGGATGCCGGCACAATCCACCTTCCTCGACAAGCTGAGCGCCGAGAAATCCGTCGAGATCGTGCGCCCGAACCTGGAAAACGCCAAATTCACCCTGGCGGTACCGAAGGCGGTGGCCGATGCCGGCGTCCACAGCTTCGCCGACCTTGCCCGTTTCGGCGATCGGTTTGAAAAGAAGATCTATGGGATCGAGCCGGGTGCGCCGGCCAACCAGAACATCCAGCGCATGCTCGACAAGAAGGATTTCGGACTGGAAGGCTGGACCCTGGTCGAATCGAGTGAACAGGCCATGCTGGCGCAGGCGCTGCGCCGCACGCGCAGCAAGGATTGGGTGGTCTTTCTCGGCTGGCAACCGCACCCGATGAACACCCGGATCGACATGACCTATCTCAGCGGCGGCGACGCCTATTTCGGTCCGAACTATGGCAGCACGACGGTCAACACCCTGTCCCGGCGCGGCTATGGCAACGAATGCACGAATGCCCACCGCCTGTTCAGCCAGCTCGTCTTCACTGTCGGGATGGAGAACGAGATCATGACCGCCATCACCGAAGACAAGAAGGCGCCCAAGGACGCCGCGGCCGACTATCTGAAGACGCATCCCGACCTCCTCGGCCCCTGGCTGGCCGGTGTATCGACCCGCGACGGCAAGGACGCCACCACGACCGTGCGGGCGGCGTTGGGCCTCAAGTGACGCAACCAACCAAAAGGAGACGAACAACCATGCTGGCCGCACTGCGTGCATGGATCCGGGCCCGCTTCCCATTCTGGTTCCGTCCGGCCTACCGGCCCGAACGCCACTATATGCGAGGCCCCTCCGGCCTGCGATGAGGCCGGAATACTGGGGTTCATGAAACTGCCGGCTCTCCAATCGGCAGCAAACCGGTTCAATAGGTGAAGATCGCCGCCAGCTCGAAGACGGTGCTGTCCTTGTTGCCGCGCAGGAGCTGCTTGCCGCCGTCCCCGGCGAAGAACTGGCCGACCGCCGCCGAGACCAGCAGGTTGGGCGTCGCCGCCCAGTCGGCCGCGAGGTTGATCTCGTTGCCGACATGGCTGCTGGTGACGCCGGCCGGCTTGCGGTCGAAGCGGAAGTCGTACAGAAGCGCGGTCAAGGTCAGCGTCTCGGTCGGCTGGACGGCGAACTGGACGTTTTGGACCTTCACATTGCTGTTGGAGGTCGGGAAATACTGGCCGTTGATCTCGCCCTGAAGCCAAGTGCCCCAACGCGGAGCCCCCAGATGGAGCGGGTCGAACCCTTCGCTCTTGGCCGTTCCAGGGTTGTCGCCGCTGAACTGGCTGTAGCGGTAGCTGGCGCGCGGGGTCCAGGCGACGTCGGCGAAGGTATAGGCGGCCTCGCCGTACCAGGCCGACGCATCCAGCTGGGCGCCGACACGGCCGTTATGCTCCTTAACATATTCCGATGACAGGGTCAGGCCGGGAACCGACGGGATGGCGACGCCGAGCGCACGGAGATTGTAGATATCCATGCCCTTGCGGGTCGCCAGCTTCGACTCGTCGATGCGCATGTAGGAGGCGCCGAGCGAGCTTTTGCCTTCCGCGCCGAAGCGCCATTCCAGATTGCCGCCGTAGATGACGTCAGTGTTGCTGTTTTTGTCGCTCTTCAGCCGAAAAAGGTCGGCATGGACCGGCGCGATGTCGAACTTGGCGACCGCGGTGCCGGTGTTCCAGCCGCGGCGCGGCCCGAGCCAATAGCTGCCCTGCCGTTGCGAATCCAGCGTGCCGTCGCCGATGATGAAGCTGTCGCCGATCGCGAAATTCTGCCGGCCATAGGCGAGATCGACGGCGTCCTTGCCGAGGGAGGACAGCAGATCCCCGCTCTTCCAACCGACATAGAGGTTGTCGAGGTCGGTGCGGCCCTGCCGGCCCTGGGTGAAGCCGCCAGCATCGCCATCGCCGCCCGTCCCGCTCGACACCGCGCGCACACCACTGTAGAGGGTGCCGGCACTCTCCGTGGCATAGGTCAGCTTCAGGCTGGGGGCGACATAGCCTTCGACCCAGTTGCGGTCCTTCTGGTTCTTGCCGCTGGGCGTGGTCACGCCGGCGCCGAGATTGGCGTTCTTGACGCTGATGGCGCCAAGTCCGGCAGTCAGGCCGCCTTCGAGCGTGACGCCATTCTGCTCATAAAGCGTGACGTCCGCGTGGGCGGCGGCGGTCAGCGCCAGCAGGGCGGTGCCGGCGAGGCAAGCGGGCTTGAAAAGGCGCGCACCGATCCGTGGCGCGACGCGCAGGGCGTTGCACATGAGGCACTCTCCGTTCGTGATGTCTTGGTTTTTTTGCGCCGGTCCGGGCGGAAATGCTTGCTCCGCCTCCGGATTTGGGTGCGGACGGTTCAAGCGCCTGCGCCTGAACCGTCACTCACAGGTGGAAACTCACACTTGGAAACTGGGGGTCAGGCCAAAAACTCAGCCCCCGACCACGCCCTTGATCTCGACGAACTCGGCCAGACCGAACTCGGCATATTCGCGCCCGTTGCCCGACTGGCCGTAACCGCCGAAGGGCACCGCCGGCGACCAGGGCGGATCGTTGACATAGATGGTGCCGGCGCGCAGCCGACGGGCCACCGCCGCGCCATGCGCCGGATCGCCCGACTGCACATAGCCGGCCAGCCCGTATACCGTGTCGTTGGCGATGCGGATCGCGTCCTCTTCGTCCTTGTAGGTCATGATCGACAGCACTGGGCCGAAGATCTCCTCGCGCGCGATGGTCATGTCGGGCGTGACTCGGCCGAAGATGGTCGGGCGGACGAAATAGCCGCGCTCCAGACCCTCCGGCCGGCCGGGGCCGCCGGCCAGCAGTTCGGCCCCCTCGGCGATGCCGGCTTCGATCAGGCTCTGGATCTTGCGGAACTGATTACCGTTCGACACCGGGCCGTGGGTGGTCGCCGGGTTGAGCGGGTCGCCGACCACCGCCTTCGCCGCCGCCTGCTTCGCCAGCTCGGCGACCTGTTCATAGAGCGCTTCCGGCACCAGCATGCGGGTCGGCGCATTGCAGGACTGGCCGCTGTTGCCGAAGCAGCGTTCGACACCCCGGGTCACCGCCTTGGCCAGATCGGCATCGGCCAGGATGATGTTGGGCGACTTGCCGCCCAGCTCCTGGGTAACGCGTTTCACGGTGTCGGCCGCCATCTTCGCCACCGCGATACCGGCCCGCGTCGAACCGGTGAAGGACACCATGTCGATGCCGGGATGGGCGGAGATCGCCTGCCCGACCTCCGGGCCATCGCCATGGACCAGATTGAACACGCCGGCCGGCACGCCGGCCTCGTGGACCACTTCGGCGAACAGGGCTGCGCTGAGGGGCGCCAGTTCGCTGGGCTTCAGCACCATGGTGCAGCCGGCGGCGATAGCCGGCCCCACCTTGCAAGTGATCTGGTTGAGCGGCCAGTTCCACGGGGTGATCAGGCCGACGACGCCGACCGGCTCGCGCAGGATCCGCTGGAAACCGCGATCCTCCTCGAAGGGGAAGCTGCGGGCGGTCTCGATGGTCTGGGCCAGATGGGCGGCGCCGATGCCGGCCTGCGCCTGGCAGGCGAAACCCTGGGGCGCTCCCATCTCCTGCCGGACTGCGTCGCCGAATTCCTCGATGCGGCGCCGGTAGGCGGCGAGGATGGCGGACAGCAGGTCGATGCGCTCGGCCAGCGTGGTGCGGGAGAAGCTGTCGAAAGCCTTCCGAGCCGCGGCGACCGCGAGATCGACATCGGCCGAGGTGCCGAGCGCCACCTGGGCGACCGCTTCCTCCGTCGCCGGATTGATCACATCGATCAGACGGGAGCCCTGCGGCTGTACCCATTGTCCGTCGATGTAGAACCGGGTGGTATCAACCATGATCGTCATCCATGAGAAAGGGAACTGGAGGGGGCCTGGATCGCAGCGCCTTTCGCCAGCGCCTGGGAGCGGGCGAAGGCGGCGGCGGACAGCAACAGGATGATGCCGCCCTCGGTGGCGACGGCCCCATAGCCGCCGAGGAAGTCGATGGTGTAGCCGGCCAGCATCGGGCCGAGCGCAGCACCGCCGCCGATGATCATATTCGACAGGATCACCATGTTGCCATCATCGTCGCTGTCGGCGAGCGAGGCCAGCAGCAGCGGCAGCAGGAAGGACCACAGCACCTGCAGCAGGACGATCACGGCAGCGAAGACCATATGGTCGGCGACGAACTCGATCACCCCCAGACACAGCACCAGCAGCAGGTAGCTGGCGATGACGAAGCGGTTGTGATGGGCCTTGCCGCCGACATGGGAGGCGAAGACCGAACCGAGGATGCCGGCGGTCATCGCCAGCGACGACAGGATGCCGATGCCGGCGTCGGTGAAGCCCAGCTCCGCCCCCGGAATGCCGACGAAGGCCCAGGCGCCGCCGACCGCGACATAGAAGCCGAAGATCGCCACCAGCACCCAACGCGCCGCCTTCAGATTGTGCCGCTCGCCGCCGCCGCTCAGGGACTGCAGCAGGCCGTTGCCGAAGCCGGCGATGACCGCCAGCGACAGCGCCGCCGCCGCCGCGAGGCAGCCGTAAATGCCGCCGATGCCGGTGTGGACGAACAGGTCGGGCAGATAGAGCAGGCCGACCGCCGCCGCCACGGTCTGGCCGCCGCTCCAATAGGCGAAAGCCTTTGGCGGATTGGCCGACCGCCCTGCCGATACCAGCGCCACCACCGACAGAACGCCGCCCGCGGCACCGGCGACGATGCGCGCCGGCAGGAACAGCTCCACCGACGTGACCAGGGACGAGGCGACGTTGGCGAGGATGAAGAGGACGGTCGCCAGCAGGGCGACGGTGCGCGGAGACAGAACCCGCAGCAAGCGCATGGCCGGGAAGGAGACCAGCGAAGCGCCGGCCAGTTCGCATCCCATGATCAGGCCGATGGTTCCCGCCGACCAGTCGAGCTGGCCGGCCATCTGGCCGGTGACCACCGGCGAGACCAGGAAGCTGTAGGGGCCGACGATGCCGAACAGCGTGATCGCGGCGGTCGACAGGGCGCTGTCCTGCGGAGCTTCGGCGTTGATTGAATTGGGCGAGTTGGACATGGGGGCGGCACTCTCTCGATGGGGGAGTCGGGGAGCACCGGGACTCCGGCCACAGCCGGTCGGCCCGGATGCTGCGAGGCGGCGGGAAAGACGCCGATGAGAGCGGTCCGGCGGCCATGGGGCCGCGATGGATCGCGCCGTCGGCGGATCGCCAAAACGCAGTCCGGGAAGGCCGCATGCCGGTCCGGCCCGGAGTTTCCGCGCAATCGGGAGAGGGGAAGCGGCCGCGAAGGACGGACGGGTCGAAGACCTCATGATGTGTCTCCCAGAAGCTGCCTGTTTGGCTGCCTGTTCAGTGGCATTCGCTGTCGCCGCGGCCGCTTTGGATTGCGGACGGGCCGGAATGTCCTTGGTCGCGGTTCGTCCGCCGGATCGTTGCCGGGGACGGGGACTCCCTGCCCCTTGAGGACAGGATAGACCCGGATGGGAAGCGGCGCGACCGCTCCCTTTTTGTCGTTCGCAAAGAAGGCCGGAGAGCCGTCGAAGCCTGGCCTCCGTAAAAATCTGGTCGTTTGACCAAATCGTTTGACCAACATGCAGAGGGGGTGCTATCGGTGTCAAGCGAAACATGAACAAAAAATGGCGCCTCCCGGTCTTCGAGCTGGACGCGCATCCCCCGGCGGTTCCGGGGATCTGACAGGCAGGCGGCCCGGCAAACGGGCGGATCGACAAGGGATTCACGAACATGACTGACGAGAGGACTGGACCGCCGGCTCCCTGGCAGATGGACGCCACGGACCTCGCCGCTCGGATCGCCCGGCGGGAGCTGTCGGCGCTCGACGCCACGCGGAGCTGTCTGGAGCGGCTGGACGCCATAAATCCGGCGATCAACGCCATGGTGGGCGATCTCAGCGCCGGCGCGCTGGCAGAGGCCGAACGGGCCGACCGGCTGGCGGAGACCGGCGAGGCGCTCGCCCCGCTGCACGGCGTGCCGGTCACCACCAAGATCAATGTCGATCAGGCCGGCGTCGCAACCACCAACGGCGTGTCGGCCTTCACTGACCTGATCGCCGAGACCGACAGCCCGCCGGTCGCCAACTGGCGCAAGGCCGGCGCCGTCTTCATCGGCCGGACCAACGCGCCGCCCTTTTCCGTGCGCTGGTTCACCGACAACGAGCCGCATGGCCTGACCCTCAACCCCTGGGATCCCGCCCGCAATGTCGGCGGCTCCAGCGGCGGGGCCGCCGCAGCGGTCGCCACCGGCATCGGTCCGCTGGCCCATGGCAATGATCTGGCCGGCTCGGCCCGGCTGCCCGCCAGCGCCTGCGGCATCTACGGTATGCGCCCGACCACCGGCCGGGTTCCCGCCTTCAACCCGACCGGCAAGGGCGAGCGCTCGCTCTGCCTCCAGATCGGCTCCTCCCAGGGCGTTCTGGCCCGCTCGGTGCGCGACATCCGCCTGGGGTTGGAGACGATGGCGGTGCGCGACCCTCGCGATCCGCTGTGGGTGCCGGCGCCGCTGGCGATGGAGGGCGACGATGCCAAGGTCCGCGTCGCCCTGTTCACCGGGGCGCCGGACTATGCCATCGACCCCGCCGTGGGCGACGCGCTGCGGCTGGCCGGCGACTGGTTGAGCGACTCCGGCTATGCCGTGGAGGAGGCTGCACCGCCCGGCTTCGCCGAGATCGCCCAATTGTGGATGGCGATGCTGGGCACCGAGATGCAGGGCCCGGCGATGCAGCAGGCGATGGCGCTCGCCGACGAGCCGCTGCGCCGGTCGCAGGCGCTGACCGCCACCCTGTCGCCACGCCTGTCGGCCGAGGAGATGCTGGCCGGCTTCACCGCCCGCGCCACCCACCAGCGGGCCTGGCAGCTGTTCTTCGAGCGGTATCCGCTGCTGCTGCTGCCGACGGCCTGGGCCATGCCCTTCCCGGTCGGCCACGACACCGTCGGCGAGGGCGAGGCGCTGGAGATCCTGCGGGCGCACAGCCCCTGCTGCGTCACCGCCTTCCTCGGCGTGCCGGCGATCTCGGTCCCGGTGGTGCGCGCGCCGCTGCCGGTCGGCATCCAGCTGGTGGGCGCCCGGTTCCGCGACGGGCTTTGCCTGACCGCGGCCGAAGTGCTTGGCAGACGCATCGGTCCGATCCTGCCGATCGACCCGAAGGGGCGAAGCGCCCCCCGATAAATCCTGGCACGAACTAGTCATTTGACCTAGTTTCGGTTCCCTGCCGGCCGACCGCGCCGGAATGCCCGGTCCTGCGCGCGTTTCCCGCGCGCAGCCCGCGTCGACCAAGGAGGAAACCGAAGGTGTTACGGAGAGCGAAGAGTGAGGCCAAGCGCGAAACCATCCTGCAGGCGGCGATCGCCGTCATCGCCAAGGAGGGTGTGCATGGCGCCACCACGCGCAAGATCGCGGCGGAAGCGGGAATCAATCTCGCGACCCTGCATTACCAGTTCGAAAGCAAGGAAACGATCCTGCTCAGCGTGCTCGGCCATCTGACCGCGCGCTACCGGCAGGATCTGGACATGGCTTTTTCCAGGCCGGAACCTCTGCGGGACCGGATCGACCATCTGCTGACCTTCATCTGGGGCGAGGTTCAGCGCGCACCGGAAGAACAGCTGACGCTCTACGACCTGACGCTCTACGCCCTGACGACCGCCGGGTCGGAATGGATGGGGAAGAAGAAGTACGAGGAGCTTCTGCTGCTGTACCGGGACGCGCTCGCCTCCTCCACCGAGATCACCACCGGCTCACTGGACATCGACCTCGACGCCCTGGCGAATTTCATCTTCACCGGTTTCGTCGGCACCGTCCTCCAGTGGCTCGCCACCGCCAACACGCCGCGGGCCAGACAGCAAATCCAGAATCTGATCGTCGCGGCCCAACGCATGTATCTCTGACAAACCCGCGAATCCTTCGGAGACACCATGGGCAACTCCCCGATCCACACCGCATCCCGTCAAGCATCCATTGGTCATGTCGCCGTCATCGGTGCCGGCTTCGCCGGACTGACCGCCGCCCGCGCCCTGAAGGCCGCCGGCCACCGCGTCACCGTCCTGGAAGCCCGCGACCGGGTCGGCGGACGCATCAACACCAAGTTGGCGACGGACGGCACGCCGGTGGATGTCGGCGGCCAGTGGATCGGTCCGGGCCAGGATCGCGTCATCGCGCTGGCCGAGGAACTGGGGGTCGAAACCTTTCCCTCCTACGAGGCGGGCGAGAATCTCTGCCTTTATGACGGCAAGCTGATGCGCTTCGCCGGCCTGCTGCCTCCGCACGAGCCGGCCGGCCTCGCGGATACCGAGGCAATCTTCGGCGCGCTCGATGCGCTGGCGGCGACCGCTGATGCCGAGCGCCCGTGGGAGACGCCCAATGCCGGCGAACTGGACAGCATCACCTTCGAGCAGTGGATCGTCCGCACCGCCAACACGCCGGAGGCCGCCTTCTGGATGTGCTTCCTGGCCAATTCGGTGCTGGCCGCCGATGCCCGCGAGCTGTCGATGCTGCATGTGATGGTCTACATCAAGGCCGGCGGTGGGCTGGCCAGCCTGATCAGCATGTCCGGCGGCGCGCAGGAGCGGCGCTTCACCAAGGGTGCCCAGCAACTGGCCGAACGGCTGGCCGACAGCCTGCGCGACGACATCCGCTTCAACTGTCCGGTCACCGCCATCACCCAGGACGGCAGCGGCGTCACCATAGAGCATGCCGGCGGCAGCCTGCGCGCCGACCGGGTGATCGTCACCCTTCCCCCGGCGCTGGCCGGCCGCCTGCGCTACAGCCCCGCCCTGCCCGGCCAGCGCGACCACCTGACCCAGCGCATGCCGATGGGCGCCTGCATCAAGATCCAGTGCTTCTACGACACGCCCTTCTGGCGCGAGGACGGGCTGTCGGGCATGGCGGTCAACCAGGATGGCCCGATCAGCCTGACCTACGACAACTCGCCGCCATCCGGCCTGCCGGGCGTCCTGGTCTGCTTCATCGAGGGCGACGACGCCAAGGAGTGGACCGGCCGCAGCACCGGGGAGCGGCGGACCGCCGTGCTCGACGCCCTGGCGCGGCTGTTCGGCCCGCGCGCGCTTGAGGTTCGCGAATTCATCGAGCAGTCCTGGCTGGAGGAGGAATATTCGCGCGGCGGCTATGCCGGCTTCATGGTTCCCGGCGTCTGGACCCGTCTCGGCCCGGCGCTGACCGCTCCCTGCGGCCTCATCCACTGGGCCGGCACCGAAACCGCCGCCCGCTGGCAGGGCTATATGGACGGCGCCATCCGATCCGGCGAGCGCGTCGCCGGCGAGATCGTGACCGCGCTGGCGACAGCCTGACGGCAAGGAAGGGAGTTTGCGACATGGTTGACACTGTGAAACTGGCGCGCCTGCGCGAACGCTACGGCACCGCCTCGCCGGCCGATTTCTTCGATCCGCAGTTCCGGCAGGTGGCCGAAGCGGTTTTCCGCGGGGCCGAGGCGCCGCGCCAGCCCTATTGCGATGCCGGAACCCTGCTGGATGCGCCGCTGCGCACCGATCTGGCGGCGCTGCCGGACTTCGGCGGGCTGGACATCGCCCTGGTCGGGGTGCCGCTCGACCTTGGTGTGACCAACCGGGCCGGCTCCCGCTTCGGACCGCGGGCGCTGCGCAACACCGACCGCATCGGTCCCTACGACCATGTGCTGAAGCTGGCGCCGTCCACCCTGGTGGAGATCGCCGACATCGGCGACGTCCCCTTCGGCAACTATCTCAGCCACGACAGCTGCCATCTCGACATCCAGGCCTTCTATGCCCGGCTGGCCGATGCCGGCGTCGTCCCGCTGTCGGTCGGCGGCGACCATTCGATCACCGGCTCGATCCTGAAGAGCCTGGGCCGCGACCGGCCGGTCGGCCTGGTGCATTTCGACGCCCATTGCGACACCAGCGGGGTCGGCGACGGCGCCCGCTTCCACCACAGCGGTCCGTTCCGCACGGCGGTGCTCGACGGCGTGCTGGATCCGGACCGCACCATCCAGATCGGCATCCGCGGCAGCGCCGAGTTCTTCTGGGAATTCTCCTACGAGTCCGGCATGACCGTGCTACACGCCGAGGATGTCGAGGAGATGGGCGTCAAGGCGGTCATCGCGAAAGCCCGCGAGGTGGTCGGCGACGGCCCGGTCTATGTCTCCTTCGACGTCGATTGCCTCGATCCGGTCTATGCGCCCGGCACCGGCACGCCGGAGGTGGGTGGCCTGACCTCGCGCGAGGCTCTGGCGATCCTGCGCGGTCTGGACGGGCTGGATGTCGTCGGTGCCGACGTGGTGGAGGTGGCGCCGCAATATGACCCGACCAGCAACACCGCCCAGGTCGGCGCGCAGATCCTGTTCGAGGAGCTGTGCCTCGCCACCCGCGCCCTGCGGAACCGTCGGCAGGCGCGCTGATCATTGCCGAGACCCCTGACCGACCGGGGATGCCGCCACGGCCGGTCAGGAATCCTAGGGCAACGCCATGGCTTCATGGCCTGTCGGATTGACGGCCATCCCGCCAGAGTGAAACGACGGATGTGCTGTCACCGATCAAGGATGGCTCGGAACCGTCCGGGGTTTCGGCTACCTTCGCTGGCAGCGACTTATGCGGCTTCATCGACAGATAGCGGACACAACTCACGCGCAGGAAGGATGCGAGGTTCTGAACCGCCCCATGCGCCTCCATCACCTCGTCGTACAGTGACAGGATCAGGCGGTTCGTCGTGGTCCCCTGATCCGCGGCGATGTCGGCGAGGACGTTCCAGAACAGGTTCTCAAGACGGATGCTGGTGACCATGCCGTGGATGCGCACCGAGCGTGACCGCGCCTCATACAGGATCGGATCGGTGTTGACGAAAATCTGGCACATGCGCCACCCTTTCCCTGGTCCCTTTTTCCCCTGATCCGGCTTTCAGGCCGCCGTGCTTCTGGCCGCCATGCTCTTGGTGGCCATGCGTCTGGCTGTCGTGCGCTCGATGCCATGCTGGCTCATCTTGCGGTACAGCGTGCTGCGCGAAATGCCCAGGGCCGCCGCCGCATCCGACAGGTTCCCGCCGGTCGCCGCGATCACGTCCTCGATGGCGCGCTGTTCGGTAACCGTCAGCGACATGACGGGCAGGGGCGGCGATGCCAGCAGCGGCCAGCCCTCTGCACTCACCCCTGTTCCCACCTCCGCCCCCACGCAGCCGCAGGCGTCGCGCACCTCGTCCGGCAGGTCGTCGATACCGACAAGCCCGCTGGTGGACAGCAGGACCGCGCGCTCGACCGCATTGCGCAGTTCCCGGACATTGCCCGGCCAGCCATAACGTTGCAGCAGTTCCAGCGCCTCCGCGGTGAAGCGGACGGGCGCCCGGCCATGCCGCTCAGACAGCAGGCCGTTGAAATGGGAGATCAGGCGCGGAACATCACCATGCCGTTCCCGCAAGGGCGGCACCCGCAGCGCCGTAACGGCGAGGCGGTGATAGAGGTCGCGGCGGAAGCGGCCGGCGGCGACCTCCTGGCGCAAATTCCGGTTGGTCATGGCGAGCAGCCGCACCGACACCCGGCGCGGGACATTGTCGCCGATGCGGTACAGCACGCCCTCCTCCAGCACCCGCAGCAGATAGGGTTGGAGGTCGAGCGGCAATTCGCCGATCTCGTCCAGACACAGCGTGCCGCCGTCCGCCAGCTCGAATCGGCCGATCCGCCCCTCCGCCGCCGCGCCGGTGAAGGCGCCACGCACATAGCCGAACAGCTCGCTGCCCAGCATCTCGCGCGAGACGGCCCCGCAATTGAACGGCACGAAGGGACCGCCGGCCGCCGCGCCGTGACCATGGACGGCACGCGCGAACAGTTCCTTGCCGACCCCGGTCTCCCCCTCGATCAGGATGGGCACCGGCAGCGGCGCCAGACGTTCCCCCTGTCCGATCACGGCGCGCAGGCTGTCGCTGTCCCCCACGATGTCGGCGAAGCGGCAGCGGCTGTGATCGGATTCGTCCGGCACGGCACGGCGCCCGGCCGATGGGCGGGCCGATGCGGCGGTGGGAATGACCAGCAGTGTCCCCCGACGTTCTCCATCCAGCATCAGCGGCCGGACCCAGTCGGCCGGAACCGGCAGTCGGCCCTCCGCCCTGCCCCCGGCATCCCCCCCCATTCCCGGAATAGGCAGCCTCGTCCCACGGCTCAACTGCGGCAGGTCGGATCCCAGGGTGGCCTTCAGCAGATGCGCCGCCTTGCGGCTCGCATAGAGAAGACGCCCTCGGGCATCGAGGGCTATCAGCCCCTCGCCGGCATATCTCTGGCTGTCCTCCAGACAGGCCTCCAGAAGCCGCACATGTTCGGCCTCCGTCTGGCGGGCGAGATTCCATTCGACCTGCCGGGCGGCGACCACGGCCAGGGCCAGCGCCTGTCCGCTGAAGCTCTGCTTCAGGCCGGAGATGTCGAGCAGACCGACGACCGATCCGTCGACCGGGTCGTGGATCGGCGCCCCGGCGCAGCTCCACCCCTTGATACCGGCACAGTAATGCTCCGCCGCCTGGACCAGCACCGGCTG
Source organism: Azospirillum sp. TSH100 (assembly GCF_004923295.1). Classification (NCBI taxonomy): domain Bacteria; kingdom Pseudomonadati; phylum Pseudomonadota; class Alphaproteobacteria; order Rhodospirillales; family Azospirillaceae; genus Azospirillum; species Azospirillum sp. TSH100. The sequence goes on along the minus strand of NZ_CP039637.1, from coordinate 550,269 downwards.
CTTTGAGGCGAGCGCCGTGCCGATGCCGTTGGTCCCGGCACAGCTTTCGCCCCACTGGCCGCCGCAGGCCAGACTGATGTCGCGTGCCGCGTTCAGCGTGGCGCGGTCGCCGGCGGCTTCCAGCACTATGCCGTTGGCATCGGTGATGAGCATGACCGTCCGCGTTCCGGCCAGCAGGTCCGCCGCCTCCGCCAGGGTCGAGGCCGCCGCCTGAAGCAGGTCGCGGTTGTCGCGGCGCAGGGCTTCGATGTGGTCGCCGCCGACCACCGGGGCGGCGTCCGCCCGCGCGTCGACCAGAAAGCTCTGACATCGCGCCCAGGATCGGATGACGACGTCGCGGACCGGCAGATTGTCCCGCCGCGAGCCGGAAACGAAATCCTCCCACGCTTTCATCGTGGCCGTTTCACCATCCACCAGCGCGTGGAACGCCGGTGCGGACGGTGCAACGGCCAGACGGCCGATGCCAGCCCGTTCGTTGGACAACATGCTCCCTCCCTACTTCCCGGCGTTTTTGCCCGGTGTCTTTGATGCTGTTCCCAGCACCGATTGTGTTTTGGTCAAAGCCCTTCAGGACCAGAGTCAGTCTGGACAGGGATGCGGAGATTCGCCCGGCATTCCTCCGCGCCAATGATTGTTTGTATAGTACACATAAGCCGAACCGAGGCGGGAGCGGTAGTAGCGGATTACTCTATGGCTTTTTTCCTGCCTTTCTCCCCGAAGGTGGAGGTGAGGTTTTGCGGCCGGGCGGGATCAGGTCCGCCCATAGCGCTCCATTCCACCGCCGCGGGCCGGGCCGGCGGTGGGATCGACATCGTCGGGGATGTCGGCGATCAGGGTATGGGTGGTCAGCACCAGCTTGGCGACCGACACCGCGTTCAGCAATGCCAGCGTGGTGACCTTGACCGGATCGATGATCCCCGCGGCGAACAGATCGCCGAACCGGCCGGTGCGGGCATCGAAGCCGGATCCGTCGGGAAGTTCGGTGATCCGGGCGGCGACACCGGCCCCGTCCAGCCCGCCATTCTCGGCGATGCAGACCAGGGGCTGGAGCATTGCCCGCTGCACCAGCCTTACCCCGGCCTTCTCGCCCTCCCCCACATCTGCGGCCAGCCGGTCGAGCAGCGGGGCGATGCGGGCCAGCGCGGTGCCGCCGCCGGGAACCACCCCGTCGGCCAGCGCGGCACGGGCGGCGGCCAGCGAATCCTCCAGAAGCTGGGCGGTGCGTTTCTGTTCCACCGGCGTGGCGCCGCCGACCTCGATCAGGGCGGTGCCGTGCGTCAGCTTCGCCAGCCGCTGGGACAGCTTGTCCCGCTCGATGTTGGGGGGCGCCTCCTCCCACTGGCGCTGCACCAGGGCGCGGCGGGCAGCGAGCGCATCAGGATCGCCATGGCCGCGCAGGATTGTGGTGCGGCCGGCGGACACCTCGATGCGGCCGGCGCCCCCCAGATCCGCAGCCGTCACACTATCGAGGCGACCGCCCAGATCGCGTGCAATCACGCGCCCGCCGGTCAGGATCGCGATGTCCTCCATCGTCGCCTGACGCCAGTGGCCGAATTCCGGGGGATTGATCGCCACCACCGTGGCGCGCCCGTCGCGGCGCAAGGCCATCAGTGCCGCCACGACCTCCGGCGCAACGCTGTCGGCGATGACCAGCAGCGGGCGCTCGTCGTCAATCCGCCCGATCAGGCGCAGGACCGGTTCCGGATCGGTGATTTTATGATCGGTCATCAGGATGCGGGGCCACTCCAGCACCGCGGTCTGGCCGGTCGGCTCGGTCGCCATGTGGTGGGACAGGAAGCCGCGGTCCAGCACCATGCCCTCCAGCACATGCAGCGCCGTCGGCGCGCCCGGCTGGCCGTATTCGATGTCGATCACCCCTTCCATCCCGACCCGGCGCAGGGCATCCGCCACCAGCCGGCCGAGCACCGGATCGGTCGCTGCGACGGTCGCCACCTGCTCCAGCCGGGGATGGCCATCCAGCGGACGGGCCATATGGCGAAGCTGATCGACGACGAAGCCGCAGGCCCGCTCCATCCCCTCGACGAGTTCGACCGAGCCATGCCCGTCCGCCAGCACGGCGACGCCGTCCTGGATCAGCGCGTCGGCCAGCACGGTGGCGGTGGTGGTGCCGTCGCCAGCCACGTCGTTGGTCTGTTTCGAGACCTCGCGCACCACCTGGGCGCCCATATTCTCGAAACGGCAGGGCAATTCGATTTCGGCGGCGATGCTGACGCCGTCGCGGGAGATCATCGGCGTGCCGATGGGACGGTCGATGATCGCGTTGGTCCCCTTAGGCCCCAGCGTGCCACGCACCGCCAGCGCCAGCTTGCCCACCCCACGGGCAAGCGCGGCCCGCGCCTCGGCACGGTGCAGCATCATCTTCGGCATGGCGTCTGTCCCTCCCATTCTTGATTTTGCGGATTTGAAAAAGAGGCGGAGCCCGCTGGACCTGTTACGAACCCCGCCTTCCCGAGATCATTTGCCCGAGATCATTGGCGCAAGGTCACTCGTAGGCCAGCGCATCGTCCATGTTGCCGAAGAGGACGACCGTGTCCTCATCGATCATGACCATGCGGCCATAGTGGGTGGAGGTGGAGATCTCGAAGATGTGCGGGGTCATCTCGCGACCCAGCGCCTCGCCGATCTCGCTCATCCTGAACTCGATCCTGCCCTCGCCGTCGATGCGGATCATTGCCGGCAGATAGGTCACGGTGATGCCGGGCTTGCTCTCCATCACTTCGGCGATGCAGCGCGCCTCGACGCTGTCGTTCATCGTCACGCCGCACTGGTGCGAGATGGTGGCTTCCTGCGTGATGTCCCTCAGCGGCTTGAAAAGCTGCTGCACGGTGGTGACGCTCATGGTTTTCGTCCTCTTGTGGCGGAGATGCGGGAAGGATCACTCGGCCGCGGCGTCGGTGACCGCAGGAGCCGGCTGCCCAACCTCCACCGGCGGCAGGGCCGGCAGGTCGGCGTCGATGCCGATCTCGCGCCCGATGGCGGCGACGCGGCCGCGAGCCCGCTCGAAGGCATCCGCGAAGCCCGCCGCCTTGACACGCGGGAGCGACCACAGCGGCTGCAACTGCAAGGCCGCCTTAACCGCCAGCCCGCCATGGTGGGTGAACCAGCTTTGCAGCATGGTCCGGTTGTCCTGCCCATGCGCCGGGTCGCGCAGCAGCAGGGCGAAAAGCTCCACCGCGTTGGCGAGGTTCCGCTCATAATCGGCCTCGGCCGCCGAGATCACGGACGGAGTGGAGAAATCGTTCTGGGCAGCCGCCACCTGCATGACGAAGCCGCTGCGGAACAACTCGCCGACCAACGGCTCGAAGACGAGGTTGACGGCGAAATACTGCTCCAGGAAGTCGGTGGCGGCACGGATATGCTCCACCGCCTCGCGGCAGGGCTGCCAGATCGGGTCGTCCATCCAGTGCGCCTTGCCGGCATCCAGGTCGAAGCCGCCGATGTCGCTGCCGACCTCGGCCAGATAGAGCGTCAGATCCTGGGCGAAGCGCAGCTTGTACGAGGCGTTGGTCAGGATGGCGTTGTTGACCATCTGGGTATAGCCATAGCGCTGCGCCCGCATCAGCGCGGTGCCCAGGCCATATTCGGCATGCTTGAAGGCGCCGACATGGTTCTGGAGCACGGCGACCCAGGCCTTGTCGAAGCGCTGGGGAGCCCCGGCGCGGCGCGCGTTCTCCACCACATTCTGGATCATGCCGACGATGGTGGACTGGCGCTGATAATGGGTGCGTTCCCATTCCTGGTCGGGGGCGCGGAAGCCGTGCCAGTCCGTGCATTTCAGCGCGGTCCAGTCCTTGGAATATGTGGGCGTGCCATCACCGAAGGAGATGATCCAGTTCTGGAGAAGATAGCGCTCCGGATCGGGCTGGACGTCGACCGTCACGTCCTCGTAGTGGGTGGCCTTGCGGCCCTTCGGCTCGAAGTAATTGTAACGGCGGCTGTCGGAGCCCGGAAAGACCTTGGCCCCGGCGGCTGCGGATGTGGCTTCCTGCATGGTCATCGTCGTTCCTCCCGTGTTTGCATAAGCCCACCTCAGCGACCCGCCTCAGCGGGTCGCAGGGGTGAATTTGTCGAAATAGACGCGCGCGGACTCGATGCCGGCCATCTGCAGGACAGGCAGCACCGCGTCGATCATCGGCGGCGGCCCGCAGGAAAAGACATCGGCCTCCTCCACCTCATCCATGTCGGAGAGGTGCCGGCGCAACACCTCGTGGATGAAGCCGGTCTCGCCGGTCCAGCCGTCGCCCTCCTCGGCATGCGACAGGGCGGGAATGAAGGCGAAGTCCGGCAGGCTGCGTGCGAACTCCTCGAACTGATCGAGGTGGAACAGGTCGCGGCGGCTGCGGGCACCGTAGAAGAAGCGCACCGGCCGCGTCTCGCCGCTGGCGGCCTGATCGCGCAAGATAGACAGCAGCGGCGCCATGCCCGACCCGCCGCCGACCAGGATCATCGGCCCCTCCCGCCCCTCGCGGCGGAAACAGGTACCGTAGGGACCGCGCACGTTCACCCGGTCGCCGACCGAGAGGCCGCCGTCCAATTGGCGCGAGAAGGCGCCGTCCGGGTATTTCTTGATGATGAACTCAAGCCGGTTGCCGTCCGCCGGCGGGTTGCCCATCGAGAAGGAGCGGGTCAGGCCGATGCCGGGCAACGTGATGTCGACATATTGCCCGGCCCAGAACTTCATCGGCTGGTCGAGGTCCAGCGCGATGGCGACGATGTCGTGGGTCAGCGGCTGCACCGCCGCCAGCCGCGCGGTGAAGTCCTTCACCGGAATGGAGCGGGACAGCAGATCCTCGTCGTAATTCAGCAGTTCCACCGCCACGTCGCTGTAGGCCAGCGAGCGGCACAGAAGGATGTGGTTGCTGTCGCGCTCCGGATCGGAGAGCGCGAAGGTGGAGTATTTCAGCATCTCCACGTCGCCGTCGATCAGCAGGCATTTGCAGGCGGAGCATTGCCCCTCCTTGCAGCCATGCATCAGCGAGACGCCCTGACGGAAGGCCGCGTCGAGGATGGTTTCCCCTTCCGCGACCTCCATTTCGATGCCGACCGGCTCAAGCCGCACCGTGTGGATGGCCGGACTGTTCTGTAGCGCTTGTGCGGTCATGGTCTGTCGATCTCCGCGGTGATGTCCGCAGGGGGGCCCGTTCCCCCTCTCCAGCAGGAAAGGGGGCGGCCCAGATAGAGGGTCGGGGACTCAGACCCGGCGGATCTTGAAGCCCTTGCGGTACTCTTCGACATGCGCCTGACGCTGTTGCGGCGTCATTTCGCGCAGCGCCAGCAGCGGGCTGCGGATGGTGTGGCCGCGTACATGGTCGAGAGTCCACATGTCCTTCTCCTCGAAGGACAGATGCGGCTGGGCGATCAGCGTCTTCCCGTCGGGGCGGACGAAGCCCATGTCCTGGATGGCGTCGGCGAGATCCCAGCCGTCATAGACCTCCTCCCACTGGCGCCGACCGGAGAAGCGGCCCATCGCCGGGGTCGGACGCCCCTGATATTCGGCGGCGAACGCCTCCTTGTGGGTCCAGCGGTCGACCTCGGAGGCGTAGGTGAACAGCTCGCCATCCACCTCGTCGATCGTGAAATCCTCGCGGATGACGCAGGGCACCAGGCTCGACCAGCAGCGGTGCGGATAGACGTAGCCGGTGTCTGCGAAGGTGATCGGCACGCTGCCCGGCTTGCTGAGCTTGGCGTAATTCTCCCACCAGACACCGAACTCGTCGTACCAGCCCGGATACTTGCTCTCGAACCATTCGAAATCGCGTTCGGTCATCGCCTCGATGCGCCAGAAATTGGCCCACCAGCCGGCGGAAAAGAACTGGGCGATCTTGTGGACGTAGTTCTTCTTGACGATGCTGTCGAAGGCTTCGTGGACGTCGTCATGGTGGATCTTGATGCCGTACTTCTCCAGCGGCAGCAGGTAGGTGCGGTAATAGTCCTCGAAGATCCAGCGGTGCCACAGCTCGGCGTAGGATTCCTTGTTCTTGTCGCGGTGCTTGGTGCCGTATTCGATGATCGTGCCGATGGCGGCGTCGACGATCATGTGGTTCTGCCAGAAGGAATAGCGGATGTCGCGTTCCAGCAGCAGATGGTTGTCCGGCTCCTTCAGCACCGACATCAGCATGGAATGGCCATTGCCGATGTGGCGGGATTCGTCGCTCTGCACCGACAGGAAGACAGTGGGCAGGGCATAGTCGCCATTGCGCGCCGCCTCCGACGGCATGGCGACGAACAGGGTGTTGGTGAAGGCGGTCTCGGCCACGACCTGCAGATAGATGTTCGACGCGGTGATGGCGTCGCCGGTCAGGAAGGCTTCACCGAACTGCCGGCCGATGGTGGTGGCGTAGCATTTGCCGAACGCCTTCTCGGTGATGTCGAAGCCAGCCGGGTCGATGTAGTTCTCCATGTACCATTTCTTCAGGTTCATCTGGATCGTCGAGTGCCGGAACTCGTCGATCATCTGCATGGTGAAGCCGGTGCGCAGGTCGTCGCCCGGCGCCAGCTGGCCCAGCGTCGCCATCGACCGCGCCGCCGAGATCTCGGGGAACGGGATGATCGCCAGGAACAGCTTCATCCATTCGATCCAGCGCGGCTCGACATTGCGGAACATGTCGCCGCGCAGGGCCGCGTCCAGCGCGCCATAGACGCGGTTGTCCTTCTCCTCCTGCATCGGGAAGTAGGAGCGCAGGACCTGTTTCATCGGGTCGCGCGGCGCCTTGGAGATCTTGTAGTCGGTCGGGAAAGCCATCGCCTCCTTGACGTAGGACGGCGTCCAGCCGAGATCGGCGACGCGGCGGGCCGCCTCGCCGATGCCGATGCCCTTCTGGCTGGTGATCTTGTTCAGCGTCAATCCATCCGGCATGTCGTCTCTCCCCATGATTTTGATGATGGTGATCCAGACCTGAAGGATCGCGTCGGCCGCATATGCCGGATGACGGGACATCGGCAGTTTTGTGGGCGGGATCGGCCAGACCAGCACCGGCGCAACGGCGCGGCGATAAAGATCTGCGGCTTCAGGCCGTTTGCGACCGCCAAACCGGGGGCGGCTGCAACGCCCATCCCATAAAGCAACCGGCATGCCAGAACGCCGGAGCCCGCCGGTTTGATGATTTCAAAGAAGATCCGTATAACATACCGTCTCATAATGGGACGATCTGTCGCGCCGCAGTGTCCCAAAATGAAACAGTTGGAACAGCGCCTTCCCACGACACCGCACAAAACCCGCCTTTCCCCTTATCCGGCGCGGCTTTGCACAGCGTGGCACGCCCCTTGCTCCATCCCGGTCGACGGCGCCGCACCGGCCGGTCCGATGTACCGGCGCCCACGCTTTCGAGAGGATCTTCAAACGATGAGGCATGCGATGCACGCGAGGATGTCGCCGCACCGCTGGGTGATGTTGCTGCTCCTTCTGTCCATTCCTTTTTCGCCCTTCATGCGGAAATCGGCGGCCGCGGATGGCGAGACGCTGTTCCGCCAGCAATGTGGAACCTGCCATTCGGTGAAGAAGGACGACGGGCCGCGCGCCGGGCCGCCGCTCTACGGCGTCATCGGCCGCAAGGCCGGCAGCGTCAACGGCTTCGACTATTCCGATGCGCTGCGCGGTGCCGGCTTCGCCTGGGACGCCGGCCATCTGGAGAACTGGCTGACCAACTCCAACCAGTTCGTTCCCGGCAGCTACATGAACTACCACCAGGACGACGGCGCCATCCGCAAGAGCATCGTCCAGTTCCTGGAAACCAGCGCCAAACGGTAACGCCGGCCCTCACCGACATCGCAGGAGGCATCATGGCAAAGATCATCCACATGATGGTGCGCGTCCTCGACGAACAGCGGTCGCTGGACTTCTACGCCGGGGCCTTCGGGCTGGAACCGGCCGAGCGGCTGGGCTTCGACGGCTTCACGCTGATCTACCTGCGCAACGCCGAGAACGACATGGAGTTGGAGCTGACCGTCAACCACGACCGGACCGCGCCCTACACCCACGGCGACGGCTACGGCCACATGGCGGTGGCGGTGGACGATCTGGACGGCGAGCACGCCCGGATGTCGGCCCTGGGCCTCCCGGTGACCCCGGTGAAGGAGTTCGCCCCCGGCGGCACCCTGCTGGCCCGCTTCTTCTTCGTCACCGATCCGGACGGCTACAAGACCGAGGTCCTGCAACGCCACGGCCGCTACCGCTGACGCCGGACATCAACAACAACCGAACCCAACAACAACCAACTCATGGGAAGGAGACGTCGATCATGCGCGTTCTCGACAAACGGACACGGCTCAACAGGCGGAACTTTCTGAAGACGTCCGCCGCGTCAGTGGCGGCGGCCGGTGCGGTTTCCGGCGGTATGGTGACGATTGGCGCGACCCCGGCCTGGGCCGAGGGGTTGACCGCCATCAAGCCCGATGCTGCCAAGACCCTGCTGGTGATGGTACGCGACCTCTATCCGCACGACCGGCTGGGCGATGCCTATTACGAGACGGCGTTGGCCTCGATGGATCAGGCGGCGGCGAAGGACGCCACCCTGGCAGGCCAGCTGAACGAGGGGGCGGTGGCCCTCGACACCGCCGCGCGCAAGCTGCGCAACGCACCCTACGCCGCCATCAAGGCCGAGGCGGACCGTGTCGCCGTGCTGAAATCCATCGAGACCACGCCCTTCTTCCGCAAGGTCCGCGGCGACATGGTGGTCGCCCTCTACAACCAGCCGGAGGTGTGGGCGAAGCTCGGCTACGAAGGGGCGTCAGCCGAATATGGCGGCTACATCCATCGCGGCTTCGACGATCTGGACTGGATCAAGGACGCCTGACGGCGCCACCCGTCTGCCGCACTGAACGCCCGAAAAAATGGGGAGGACCGAGACATGGTTGCGAAATTCGCGATGGATGACGACAGCGTCGTGGTGGTGATCGGATCGGGGGCCGGCGGCGGCACCCTGGCGAACGAACTGGCCCAGAAGGGCATCAAGGTCGTCTGCCTGGAGGCCGGCGGGCGCCACGAAATCCAGGATTTCGTGAACGACGAGTGGAAGAGCTTTTCCCAGATCTCCTGGCTGGACAAGCGCACGACGTCCGGCAGCTGGCGGGTGGCGAAGGACTTCCCCAACCTGCCGGCCTGGATCGTCAAGGCTGTCGGCGGCTCCACCGTCCATTGGGCCGGCGCCTCGCTGCGCTTCCAGGAACACGAGTTCAAGGCGCGCACGACCTATGGCGCGGTGGAAGGCGCCAACCTGCTCGACTGGCCGGTGACGCTGGCGGAGATGGAGCCCTATTACGACAAGGCCGAGTTCAAAATGGGGACGACCGGCACCAACGGCATCCCGCGCCTGCCCGGCAACAACAATTACAAGGTTCTGGCGGCCGGCGCCAAGAAGCTGGGCTACAACGAGTTCCACACCGGCAACATGTCGATCAACAGCAAGCCGCGCGACGGCCGCGGTTCCTGCCAGCAGATCGGTTTCTGTTTCCAGGGCTGCAAGTCGGGGGCGAAATGGTCGACGCTCTACACCGAAATCCCCAAGGGCGAGGCCACCGGCAACCTGGAGGTCCGGCCGAACGCCCAGGTGCTGAAGATCGAGCATGACGCGAAGGGCAGGGTCAACGGCGTGCTCTATGCCGACAGCACCGGCGCCATGCACCGGCAGAAGGCCCGCATCGTCGCGGTCGCCGGCAACTCGATCGAAAGCCCGCGCCTGCTGCTGAACTCGGCATCGACGATGTTCCCGGACGGGCTGGCGAACTCGTCGGGTCAGGTCGGGCGCAACTACATGCGGCACATGACCGGCTCGGTCTATGGTCTGTTCGACCGGCCGGTGCACATGTATCGCGGCACCACCATGGCCGGCATCATCCGCGACGAATCCCGCTTCGACCCGCGGCGCGGCTTCGTCGGCGGCTACGAGATGGAAACGCTGTCGCTCGGCGTGCCCTTCATGGCGGCCTTCCTCGATCCGGGAGCCTGGGGCCGCGACTTCAGCTCGGCGCTGGACGCCTACGACCATATCGCCGGCATGTGGCTGGTGGGGGAGGACATGCCGCGCGAGACCAACCGCGTCACCCTGCACGCGACGGAGAAGGACAAGTTCGGCCTGCCGATCCCCAACGTCAATTTCGATGACCATCCCAACGACATCGCCATGCGCACCCATGCCTATGGCCGCGGCTCGGCGGTCTATGACGCGGTGGGAGCGGTCAGGACCATCCACACCCCGCCCTACCCCTCCACCCACAATCTCGGCACCAACCGGATGAGCGCCAACGCCCGCGACGGCGTCGTCAACAAATGGGGGCAGGCGCATGACGTGAAGAACCTGTTCGTGTCGGACGGCAGCCAGTTCACCAGCGGAGCGTCGGAAAACCCGACCCTGACCATCGTCGCGCTGGCGATCCGGCAGGCCGACCATATCGCCGACCAGATGTCCAAGCGCGAAATCTGACAGGTCCGCAAGAACCGCCCATCCCCGGCGTGAAGGCGCCGGGGATGGGCGGTTCTTGTGCGGCCGCTCGGGACGGCTCCGGGTTGGCGCCGATATTTCCGCTTGACCTGAAGTTAACTTGAGGTTTTACGCTGCCCGCATTGGATCTGGCATACCATACTCCGCCGACAAACCTTGCAGGCAGACCGATGAGCAGTATTCAGCCGGGAACGCCCGGACATTCGCCGCCCGGACATTCGCCGAAGACGCCATGGACGCTGCGCGTGCACCGTCTGGAGCCGATCACGCCGCAAGTCCGGCTGGTCGAACTGCGCGATCCCGACGAACGACTGTTGCCGCCAGCCGAGCCGGGCGCCCACATCGACCTGCATCTGCCGGACGGCGCGGTGCGGTCCTATTCGCTGTGCGGCGACCCGGCGGACCGCCATGCCTACCGCATCGCCGTGCTGAACGTGCCGGGCGGCCGGGGATCGGGCTTCATCCACGGGGAGCTGGAACCGGGCACCGACCTCGCCATCTCCGCTCCCCGCAACAATTTCCGTTTCGACGACGCGCCGCGTTATCTGTTCATCGCCGGCGGCATCGGCATCACCCCGCTGTTGCCGATGATCCGCAAGGCGGCGGAACGCGGGGCGGACTGGGTCCTGCATTACTGCGTGCGCAGCGCATCGGCGGCGCCCTTTCTCGACGATCTCCGCGCCCTGCCCCATGGTCGGGTCGAACTGCATGCCGCCGACGAAGGCGACCGGCTGGCGGTGGAGGCGCTGCTGGCGTCCACGCCCACCAATATCCCGATCTATTGCTGTGGCCCACAGCGGCTGATGGAGGCGGTCGCGGCTGCCGCCCAGCCGGCTCAGGATGTCCGTTTCGAGTGGTTCACGCCGCGTGTCGAGCCGGCCCGTCAGGTTGTGCCGGACGAAAGCTTCGAGGTGGTCTGCGCCCGGTCCGGCGTGACCGTCACGGTGCCGGCGGGGACTGGCATTCTGGACTCGCTCCATGCTGCGGGCGTCGAGGCCGATTCCTCCTGCGAGCAGGGCATCTGCGGCACCTGCGAGACGACGGTGCTGGAGGGCGAGCCCGACCACCGCGACAGCGTCCTGTCAGACGCCGAGCGCGCCGCCGGCAAGACGATGATGCTGTGCGTCTCGCGTGCCCGAAGCGCAAGATTGGTGTTGGACATTTGACGCATCGCCAAGAACCGATCACAGGGAGATTCTGATGAACGAGGAAGAGTTGCGGCAGCTGGGGCTGGCGCTTTTGAACAGCCCGGCCGAGGCCATCGCCTATTCCGACCGGGAAGGCGTCATCCGCTTCTGGAACGCGGGCGCCGAGCGGGTGTTCGGCTTCACCGCCGATGAGGCGATCGGCCAATCGCTGGACATCATCATCCCCGAGCGGCAGCGCCAGCGCCATTGGGAGGGCTATGACGAAGTGATGAAATCGGGGGTCAGCCGTTATGGCAGCGGCGACCTGCTGTCGGTGCCGGCGACGCGCAAGGATGGCAGCCGCATCTCAGTGGAGTTCACCATCGTGCCGCTGAAGGACGCCGACGGCGCCATGCTGGGAATGGCCGCCGTCATGCGCGACGTCTCCGCCCGCTTCGAGGAGTTGAAGACCCTGCGCCGTCAGGCGGCAGGACGCTGAGACGGCGCATCCGCGCCTGGTCCCGCCGGGTCTCTCTGCGCGACCATGGCCCGGATGCGGTCCTTGATCCGGTCGTCCAGCGGGTTGTAAACCAGCAGCCCCAGGTCCGGACGGCCATCGACGGCGAAGGCGGAATACTCCATCTCGACGGCGCCGAGTTCGGGGTGCTGGAGCTGCTTCACCCCCTCGCTCGGCGCATAGACGTCGTTCTCGTTCCAGAACCGGGCGAAGTCGGCGCTCGTCCGGCACAACTCCTCGACGAGATCGGCGATCTCCTTCACCGCCCCGGCCCGTGCGGCATCGACGCGGAAGGCGCCGACCAGATGCCGCGCCATGCCTTCCCAATCCCTCTGCTTGGCGCGGATCGCCGGGTTGCCGAACACCAGACGCAGGATGTTGCGCTGGTCGGGGGGAAGCGTGGCGTAATCGGTCAGCACCACCGCGGCGGCCCGGTTCCAGGCCAGCACGTCCCAGGTCGCCGTCTTGATGAAGGCCGGGCAGGCATCGAAGGACTCCAGCAGGCGTTGCAGTCGCGGGCTGACGCCCTGCACCGGCCGGTAGCGCATCTCCGGCGGTCGGCCCAGCGCCAGGATGAACAGATGCTCCCGCTCCAGATCGGTCAGCATCAGGCCGCCGGCGATCCGGTCCAGTACATCGGCCGACGGCGCCCCGCCCCGCCCCTGTTCAAGCCACGTGTACCAGGTCGGGCTGATGTTGGCGCGCTGCGCCACCTCCTCCCGCCGCAGTCCCGGCGTACGCCGCCGGCCGGTGAAACCGAAGGCCGCCGGATCGAGCCGCGTCCGGCGGTCGCGCAGGAAGGCGGCCAGAGTGTTGGCCTGCTTGGTGTCGGGCTGCATGGATGGATCCTGGTAGCCACTATACTAGGAAAACGCCACTACTTTAACAGGATATCACGGTACCGCAGAGTGGGGGCTATGCAATTGGAAAGGTGATTTTCCCATGCGTATTTTCCTCACCGGCGCCACCGGTTTCATCGGCCGCGCCGTGCTGTCAGACCTTCTGCAAGCCGGCCATCAGGTGGTCGGCATGATCCGGTCCGCCGAAGGCGCCCGCGCGCTGGAAGCTGCCGGGGCCGAGCCGCACCACGGCACGCTGGAGGATCCGGCAAGCATCCAGGGTGGCGCCGAAAAGGCCGATGCGGTGATCCACACCGCCTTCGACCATGATTTCTCGCGCTTCGCCGAGAATTGCGACAAGGACCGCCGGGTGATCGGCGCGCTGGGCGCGGTGCTGAAGGGCTCCGACCGCCCGCTGCTGATCACCTCGGGTGTCGGGATCGGCGGAGCCGGCCACGGCCGGTTGGCCCGCGAGGACGTTTTCGACGACGCCCATCCCAATCCGCGCATCGCGTCGGAGCGGGCCGGCAACGAGCTGCTGGATGCCGGCGTCAATGTCGGGGTGATGCGGCTGCCGCAGGTGCACGATACGGAAAAGCAGGGGCTGATCACCCCGCTGATCGGCATCTTCCGTGAAAAGGGCGTCGCCGCCTACATCGGGGAGGGACGCAACCGCTGGTCCGCCGGTCATTTGAGTGATGTCGCCCGTCTCTATCGTCTGGCGATCGAGAAAGCGGAGCCCGGCGCCCGTTACCATGCGGTCGGCGAGGAAGGGGTCGAGACCCGCGAGATCGTGGAAACACTGGCGCGCGGTCTGAAAATCCCGGCGGTCTCCGTCCCGCAGGCACAGGCGGTCGAGCATTTCGGCTGGATGGCGATGTTCGCCGGCATCGATCTGGCGGCGTCCAGCGCTCTCACGCGAGCGAAACTCGGCTGGCACCCGCAGGGCCCCGGCCTCATCGCCGATCTTGAGGCGATGCGCCATGCCTGACAGGAAAGGTCAGTCCGCCCCCTTCAGATAGGCGCGCGGCGAGGAGCCCAGCACCCGCTTGAACATCGCGGTGAAGGCGGCGGGGTTGTCATAGCCGAGGTCGAGAGCGACTGCGGTGACGGCTTCCCCCGCCACCAGCCGCGGCAGGGCGGCGGCCAGGCAGGCCTGCTGACGCCATTCCAGGAAACTCAGCCCGGTTTCCCGGCGGAACAGCCGGGTGAAGGCGCGCCGGCTGACGCCCAGTTCGTCGCACCACTGCTCGATCGTCTCGTGCACCGCCGGCTTCTGAAGGAAGCGTCGGCAGCGCCCGGCCAGCGCTTGGTTCGTCGGAAACGGCACGGTCAGGGGTTGGGCCGGCAGATGCAGCATCTCGTAGCGGATCAGCGCCATCACCGCCCCCTCATGGCTGTCCGGGTCATAGTCGGCCGGGACATCGACGGCGCGGGCGATCAGGCTTCGGATGAAGGGCGACAGCCCGACGACCTGACAGCGGTCAGGCATGCCTTCGGTCAGGTCCGGGTCCAGAAACAGGCTGTGGGTGGTCACCGCCCCGATCATGCGGACCTCGTGCAGGATGCCGGGCGGGATCCACAGGCCGAAATCGGGCGGCACCACCCAACGGCCCTGCGGCGTCGACATGATCAGCACCCCGGTGATGCCGGAAATCAGCTGCCCGCGCCGGTGCCGGTGGAGCGGCAGAGTGCCGCCGTCCGGATAGTCATGGGTGGTGGCGAGCAACGGCCGCTGGACTTCATCGATCTCGTCGACCCGAACATTCCTGACCATGGCCCAAACTCGTAGAAAACTGGCCTGACCGCGGTGGCGGGCCTTCTCTGCCGACCGTAGGCTTACGGTGCAATCAACGCAACAAAGCCGGGCTAACCGCACCGCCGATCAACGGTGCGGACGCCCGAGGCGGAGAGAAGAGGGCATACCCCCGTGACCGACACCACCCTGAGCCGGTCCAATGCCGGTTCGACGGCCTTTTCCATCCTGGCCGCGATCAGCGCCTGCCACCTGCTCAACGACATGATCCAGTCGCTGCTGCCGGCGGTCTATCCGATCCTGAAGGACGAGTTCGGCCTCAGCTTCGCCCAGCTCGGCCTGCTGACCTTCGTCTATCAGCTGACGGCATCGCTTCTCCAACCGCTGGTCGGGCTGTTCACCGACCGCAAGCCGATGCCCTATTCGCTGGTCTTCGGCATGGGCTCCACCCTGCTCGGGCTGCTCACCCTGGCCTGGGCGCCCGGTTTTCCGGCGCTGCTGGCCGGCGGGATGCTGCTGGGCTTCGGGTCGTCCGTCTTCCATCCGGAAGCGTCGCGCATCGCCCGGCAGGCTTCGGGCGGCGCCCACGGGCTGGCCCAGTCGTTGTTCCAGGTCGGCGGCAATCTCGGCTCCGCACTCGGCCCCCTGCTGGCCGCCTTCATCATCCTGCCCCACGGCCAGGGCAGCCTCAGCTGGTTCGGGTTCGCCGCGTTGACCGGCATGGTGGTGATGGTGCGGCTGGGAAGCTGGCAGCGCCGGAATGCCAAGCCCCGCAAGACCAGCGGCCGGGCGGCGACGCAGCACGCCCACCTGTCCAGCCGGCAGGTCGGCCGGGCCGTCGCCATCCTGATCGCGCTGATCGTGTCCAAATACGTCTATCTGGCCAGCATCACCAGCTACTACATCTTCTATCTGATCGACCGCTTCGGGTTGTCTACCGGCGATGCCCAGCTCTGCCTGTTCGTCTTCTTGGCGGCGGTCGCCGCCGGGACGGTGATCGGCGGCCCGGTGGGCGACCGCATCGGCCGCAAAACGGTGATCTGGGTCTCGATCCTCGGCATCCTGCCCTTCACGCTGGCCCTGCCCTATGTCGGCCTGACGGCGACGGTGGTTCTCAGCGCCGTGATCGGGCTGGCGCTGGCATCGGCCTTCCCCGCCATCGTGGTCTATGCGCAGGAACTGCTTCCCGGCCGGGTCGGCATGGTGTCGGGCCTGTTCTTCGGGCTGGCCTTCGGCGTGGCCGGCATCGGTGCGGCGGGTCTGGGTGTCGTGGCGGACTGGCGCGGCATCGGCTTCGTCTATAGCGCCTGCTCCTTCCTGCCGCTGCTCGGGCTGTTGACCATCTTCCTGCCGAATGTGGAGCGCCGGTAACACACGTCGAGGCAAGGGGAGCGCGCACGCTCTCCTTGCCCACCGACCATCATGCCGCCTTGCCCAGGCCGTCCAGCGAGGCGAGGGCATCGGCGGGCAGGACCACATCCGCCGCCGCCAGATTTTCCCGCAGATGCTTGACCGAGGATGTCCCCGGGATCAGCAGGATGTTGGGTGACCGCTTCAGCAGCCAGGCGAGCGCCACCTGCATCGGCGTCGCCCCGAGCCGCCGGGCGACATCGGACAGCAGACCGGACTGGATCGGCGAGAAACCACCGAGCGGGAAGAAGGGCACATAGGCGATCCCCTGTGCGGCGAGATCGTCGATCACCGCATCGTCGGCCCGATGCACCAGATTATAATGGTTCTGCACGCAGACGATGTCGCAGAGGCGCCGCCCCTCCTCCACCTGCCGCGCCGTGGCGTTGCTGAGCCCGATGTGACGGATCAGCCCCTGCTGCTGAAGCTCGGCAAGCACGCTCAGTTCCCGTTCGACCGGGCCTTCCGCCGGGGCATGGCCATGATCGCCCCACAGCCGCATATTGACGACGTCGAGCACGTCGAGGCCGAGATTGCGCAGATTGTCATGCACCGCCTGCCGCAGCTCCTCGGGAGACGCCGCCGGGAGCCAGGACGCGTCCGCACCGCGCCGTCCGCCGACCTTGGTCACGATCAGCAGATCGTCCGGATAGGGCGCCAGCGCCTCGCGGATCAGCTGGTTGGTGACATGCGGGCCATAGAAGTCGCTGGTGTCGATGTGGTTCACGCCAGCCTCGACGGCATGGCGCAGAACGGCGATCGCGGCGTCGCGGTCCTTCGGCGGACCGAAGACGCCGGGGCCGGCAAGCTGCATGGCGCCATAGCCGAGCCGGCGGACGACCTTGCCGCCAAAGGTGAAGCTGCCGGAATTATCGATGTCGGGCATGATGACCTCCGTGATGGTGTCGCCAATCTAGGCACCATCCAGCCGATCGATTAGTCTGCACAATCAGAACGGCCCGTGCGGATTTCCGAACAATGCAGCATGACCTGGGAGACCTGAACGCCTTCGTCGCGGTGGCCCGCGCCCGCGGTTTTCGCGAGGCGGCGAAGGGAGGCAATGTCAGCGCCTCCTCTCTCAGCGAAGCGGTGCGACGGCTGGAGGCGCAGTTCGGCGTCCGGCTGTTCAACCGGACCACCCGCAGCGTGGTGCCGACGGAGGCGGGCGAACGCCTGCTGGCCCGGCTGGAGCCCGCCCTGCGCGAGGTGGATGCCGCTCTCGACGTGGTGAACGGCTACCGCGACCAGGTGGCGGGCACCCTTCGCCTCAATGTCCCGGTCAGCGTGGCGCGGTTGGTGCTGCCGTCGATCCTGCCGTCCTTCCATGCCGCCTATCCCGAGATCCGGGTGGAGGTGATGGGCGAGGACAGCTTCGTCGATGTCCTGGCCGCCGGATGCGATGCCGGCATCCGTTATGACGAGCGGCTGGAGCAGGACATGATCGCGGTTCCCATCGGTCCCCGCCGCCAGCGCTTCGCGGCTGCAGCCTCACCCTCCTATCTCGACGCACACGGACGGCCGGGCCATCCGCGCGACCTGATGACCCACGCCTGCATGCGCGGCCGCTTCGCCAGCGGCGCCATGCCGCTGTGGGAATTCGAGCGCGATGGGGAGTTGATCAAGCTCGACCCTACCGGGCCGCTGGTGGTTGGGCCGGGTGGAATCATGGAGCTCGCCATCGATGCCGCCATCGGCGGCGTCGGTGTCGTTTACCTGTTCGAGCAATGGCTGCGCCCGCATCTGGACAGCGGTACGCTGGAACCCGTGCTCGAATCCTGGTGGCCGTCCTTTTCCGGGCCATTCCTCTATTATCCGGGACGGCGTCTGGTGCCGGCCCCCTTGCGGGCCTTCCTGGATTTCATCAGGACCAGAGCCGTCGCCCGATAAGCCGTCACCCTGGTTCCTCGGCCGGGAGCATGGCCGCCAGTTGGTCGGCGATCTGGTGCGGCGAGAAGGGCTTGCGCAGCAGGCGCACGGCCTCCCCCAAATCCGGCGTGTCGGCATAGCCGGTGACGATCAGCGCCGGCATCCCCGGACGCAGCTGCCGGACATTGCGCACCACCTCGGCCCCGTTCATGCCGGGCATGGCGAAGTCCGTGACCAGGGCGTCCACCTCCGCGCCGTCGCGCAGCAGGGCCAGGGCGCTCTCGCCGCTCTCCGCCTCGATGATCCGGTGACCCAGGCTTTCCAGCAGCGCCATCGTCCCCATCCGCACGATGGCGTCGTCCTCCACCAGCAGGATGGTTCGGCCATGACCGTGTTCGACCACGGTGACCGTCAGCTCCGGCCGGCCGGCCACGGCCGCGACGCTGGGCAGATAGAGGGTTATGACCGTTCCGCCACCGGGGGTGCTGTCGATGCGGACACCGCCGCCGGACTGGGTCGCCATGCCCTGGACCATCGACAGCCCAAGTCCCGATCCCTTGTCGAGCGGCTTGGTGGTGAAGAAGGGCTCGAAGACATGCGGCAGCACCGACGGATCGATGCCGGTGCCGGTGTCCGCCACCCGGACCGCCACATAGGTCCCCGGCTGCAACTCCGCCAACCCGTCCGGCGGCCTGCCCGCGTCTCCACCAGCAATCTCGGCGACAAAGGCCGTCAGGGACAGCCGCCCACCGGCCGGCATGGCGTCGCGGGCATTGATGGCAAGGTTCAGGATGGCGGATTCAAGCTGCGCCCGGTCGATCAGCGCCGCCGGAAGTCCAGGCGGCACCTCGATCATGACGCTGATCTGGCCGCCCAGGGAGCGTTCCAGAAGGGAACTCATGCCGGTCAGCAGCTCTCCCAAATCGGTGGGCTCGGGCATCAGCGTCTGGCGACGGGCGAAGGACAGCAGCGACTGGGTCAGCCGAGAACCGCGCTCGATCGAGCGGTTGGCCGCCTCGAACAGCTCGCGCGGGATGCCGTCGGGAACCGTGGGGGCCAGCACGGCAAGGCAGCTGACGATGCCCTGGAGCAGGTTGTTGAAGTCATGCGCCACACCGCCGGTCAGCTGCCCCAGCGCCTCCATCTTCTGCGCCTGATGCAGCTGGTCCTCCGCCCGCCGTCGATCGGCCATCTCGGCCTGCAAGTCCCGCGTCCGCTCCGCCACCCGTTCCTCCAGCCGGCTGGTGGCCTGGGTGATCTCCTCCAAGTGGCTGCGGGTACGGTACTGGCGCTCCCTGCTGCGCAAGGCGGCCTGCGCCGCACTCTGCAATGCCTCGCGATGCAGCGGACGGTCCAGCAGCGTGACGTTGCCGAGCGACTGGAAGAAGGCCTGCCGGCCCCGCCCGGCCTGACGGCTGCGCCGCGCGGTCAGGATCACGATGGGCAGGTCGGACCAGCGCGGCTGCGCCTCCAGCCATGCGCCCAGCGGCCCGATGTCGGTCAGCGCCCCTTCGGAAAGCACCAGCGCCGTGGTCCCGTCGCCAAGGCCGCGGCAAAGCTCCGGCAGATCGGCGCAGGGCCGCGCCGCCAGACCGATCTCGGCCAGCACCGAACCGATCACCTCGGCATCCCGGCCCTCGGGCGCCAGAACAAGGATGGACCCGCGCATCGGCATCGCTCACCCGGCTTCGCCCCGACCATTGAGCAGCGGTTCCGCCGGGCCCCGATAGTCCGGCACCCCCGTCAGCACGCCGCGGAAGTCCATCAGGCGCGGCCCCACCTGCATTCCGTCCGGGAACAGGCGGAACTCGCGGATCGACAGTTCGTGGATGCCGGTGCGCTTCTTGACCACGGAGATCGCCTTGCGCACTTCGCCCCCGGCCTCGAAGAAGCGCAGCAGGACCACCGTGTCGCTCATGAAGGACAGATCCACCGGATTCTGCACGTCGCCGATGATTCCCTGCTGGGCCAGGACCAGGATGGTCACCACGCCCTTGTTGTTCAGATAGGTCAGCAGCTCGTGCATCTGGAGCGTCAGCGCCTTCTCCTCCGGCATGGTGCTGAGATAGGAGTTCAGGCTGTCGATCACGACGATGCGGGCGCCGCGGTCCTCGACCTCGCGGCGGACCTGCCAGACGAATTGCCCGGGCGACAGGCGGGACGGGTTGGCGCGCTGCCAGCCGACCCGGTTCTGCTCGACCGCATCCTTGATGTCGATGCCGAGCGCAATGCTGCGCAACTCCAGAGTCTTGAAATTCTCGTCGAAGGAGAAGTAGGCGGCGTGCTCGCCGCGCTTGAATGCCGCGGTGACATATTGCAGCGCGATCGACGATTTGCCGACGCCCGACGGCCCCACCAGCATCGTGGTGGTGCCGTGCGTCAGGCCACCGCCCATCAGCTCGTCCAGGGCTGGCAGGCCGCTTTCCATGGTGGCCGGCTCGAAGTCGCTCCTGTGCTCCTCGGCGATCAGGCTGGGGAAGACCAGGACATTGGATCTGGTGATGGCGAAATCATGCCAGCCGCTCTGGTAATCCGCCCCCCGCATCTTGGCGATGCGCAGCCGCCGCCGCGCCGCGCCATAGGTGCGTTCGATCTGTTCCAGCACGATCACGCTGTGCGCCAGACTGTGCAGATCGGTCGTGCCGTCCTGATGGGTCAGGTCATCGAGGATCAGAGTGGTGCAGCGGCGGCCCTGGAGGAACTGCTTCAGGGCCAGGATCTGCCGGCGGTAGCTGAGCTGGTCCTGGGCGAGCAGCCGCAGTTCCGACACCGTGTCGATCACGAGAATTTCCGGATTTTCCCGCTCGATGCGGTCGATGATCAGACGAATGGTCTCGCCAAGCTCGACCTCGGACGGGTAGAGCACGCTCTGCTGGCGATCCAGCTGCGCTTCGATGGGCACGATGTCGAACACCGGAAAGCCGTCAAGCGACCAGCCGTGGCTGGCGGCGGTCGTCTCCAGCTCCGCCGCGTTTTCCGACAGGGTGATGTACAGCCCTTTCCTGCCGTCGCTGCGCGCCTGGATCAGAAGCTGCAAGGCAATGGTCGTCTTGCCCGTGCCGGGTGCGCCCTCCAGAAGATGTATTCGTCCTCGCGGCAACCCGCCGCGCAAAATCAGATCGAATTCGGGAATTCCGGTCTGCACTTTCTCGATCGGGATCGGCTTGGGCACCAACGGCTCCTTGGGTTCCATCTCCCCAGACAAACACGGCACAACAAAAATGTTCCGTCGGAGCGAGGCGGCGGCCTGAAAAATGCCGCGGATCACAAAGCCGCATTGGCGGCCGGGAAGCGTGCGTCCCCGTCCGCCGCCGCCAGGTGACGGCTGAGCGCGGCAGCCAGGTTGCGGGGGGTGACCGGCTTGTGCAGCAGGTCGAAGCCATGGGTGAGGGCATCGTTCTGCGGCTCCGTGCCGATCTCCCCGGTGACGATCAGGCCGGGAATCTCCATGCCATGCATCGCCCGGATGCGGAGGATCGCCTCCGTGCCGATGCGCTTGTCCCGCAAGCGGTAGTCGACGACGAGGATGTCCGGTCGCCGTCCATCCCCTTCCAGTTCCTCGATCGCAAGATCGGCGGACTCGGCGGCGATCACGTCGAACCTCCAGGCGCGCAGCAGACTCTCCATTCCCGCCAGCACGATGGGGTCGTCGTCCACCACCACCGCCAGCCGCCGTTCTTCCCGCTCCTCCCGCTCGGGCGCTGCCGGTGCCATGTCGGCGGGCGCCGTTTCCCCCGCTTGTGACGCCTGGGCGAAGCCCTGTTCCGCCAACGGCACCGCGATGCTGAACAGCGAGCCCTCGCCGGGTTGCGAGCGGACCGTGACGGGATGGTCCAGCAGGTCGGACAGACGGCGGACGATCGCCAGCCCAAGACCAAGCCCCTGGTTGCGGTCACGCTCGGGATTGTCGACCTGATAAAGCTCCTCGAACACCCGGTCGATCTGGTCGGTCGGGATGCCGCATCCGGTATCGTGCACCCCGATCACCAGATGATCGGCCTCGACGCGGCACTCGACCGATACCTCGCCCTGGTCGGTGTAGCGGATGGCGTTCTCGACCAGATTGCGCAGCATGCGGCCGAGCAGCACCCGGTCGCTGCGGATCACGGTGTGACAGGGCATCACCCGCCATCCCAGGCCCTTTTCATGAGCCAGCGGGGCGTAAGCGTCATTCAGATTTCTCAACAGGTCGGAGGTGTGGAACTCCTCCAGCTGCGGCGCAACGATGCCGGCGTCGAGGCGGGAGATGTCGAGCAGGCCGTCCAGCAGCCCTTTGAGGATTTCAAGCCCATGCTGGAGCCGGCCGAGCGCGTCCAGACCGGGCCCCTCGCTCAGATGCGGGCGCAGCACCTCGGCGAACAGCAGGATCGACTGCATCGGCTGACGCAGATCGTGGCTGGCGGCGGCCAGAAAGCGGCTCTTTGACCGGCCGGCCTCCTCCGCCGCGTCGCGGGCGCGGTGAATGTCGTGGATGTCTACGGCGCCGCCGAACCACGCGATGATACGGCCGCCCTGGTGGATCGGATGAGTACGGCTGAGATGCCATCGGTAGGCGCCGTCGGCACGGCGCAGGCGCAGTTCATACGTGTGCGGCAGGCCGGAGGGAATCGCCGACCGCCGGACCGCCTGAATTCGCTCGACATCCTCCGGATGCAGATCGTCCATCCGGTTGGCCTCGGTCGTCATGCGGCCGGTATAGGCGCGGAAGGCGGCATTGACATACTCCAACGTGCCGTCGGGCCGGTTCACCCACATCATGTGAGGGGCGTTCTCCACCAGCGCACGCGTCCGTTCCTCGCTGGCCCGGAAGGCGGCGGATGCCTCGTCATTGGCCTGCATCTGCCGGTCGAGATCGGCGACCAGCGCGTCGAACGCCAACCCGAGACGGCTCATCTCCGGACCGTCCACCGCGCCGACACGGACGGAATGGTCGCCGGCCCGCCAACGCTCCGTCGCCGCGATCAGGGCGGCGACCGGCTGATAGAGGTGCCGCCTGGCAATCAGGAACGCCGCCAGCAGGCCGAGCAGCAGCGTGGCGGCGATCCACACCAGCGACCGCTCCAACGCGTCGTCGATGCCGCTCATCGCCGCGTCATGGTCGATGCCGATGGCCACGAAGATGTGCCGGACCCCGGCCGACAGAGGAACATAGGCAAACACCCGCTCCACCCCGTCGATCCCCATCAATTGGGCCGTGCCCACCGAATCGGCGTCGAGCAGAGGGCGGAAGCGGGGCGGCAGAGGCATGCCGACCGCCCCCGGCATTGCGGGCGCATGGGCCAGCACGACACCATTGCCGTCGGCGACCATCAGCGCGGCGTTGTCGGGCAGCGGATGTTCCGACAGGTAGCGTTCGAGCCAACCGAGATCGATCAGCGCCGTGACCACGCCGATCGTCCGGCCATCGGCGTTATTACGCCGGATCGGCAGGCCGAACGGCATTGCCGGTTTGCCATCGTGCCGCTGCCGGATGAATTCACCGACGGTGAAGCCACCGCTTTCCAGGGCGGCGCGCACATGCATCCGATCGGCGATGGTCCGACCGCGCAGGCCCGGATTGGTTGAGCAAAGAATGATCCCGTCCGCCCCTGTGAGGTTGACGGTCAGATATTCAGGGATCCGCGCGGCGGTGCGCGTCAGCAGCGCCTGACATCCCGTCGCGTCCAGGGTCTGTGCCGAGGTCGTTTCCGACAGCAGTTCCAGCATCTGGCGTACGCCTTCGACCAGCCGCTGCTGCTCGCCGCCCAGCAGGCTGAGCAGTTGCCGCGCATGGTCGTGGATTTCCTCCGATCGCTCGCGGCGCAGATCGATCTGGTTCCAGACCTCCAGCGCACAGACCGGCAGCAGAGCCAGCAAGACGAACAGCAGCAGGCGGATCAGGAAGCTCATGGCGCCTCCATTCCGATCCGGACAACTCCTGCGTCGGATGCGACCGTCATGCCTCGTCTCCCATTCGGTCCTGTCCTATACATAACCGTTTGAAAGGCTGATTGCTGCCGCTCTACGAAGTTACCCCGCCGCGACAGCGCGGTGGCAGCCAGCAGGAGGACCAGGACATAGAGAACGGCAATGGCGCTTTCGATGTCGGTGAAGGTGTCGACGACGAACACCGCGCAGGCGAGCGACAGCAGGCCAAAACGGCGCTCGACCGGCCGTCCGCCCCCCTGCGATCCACCCCATCCCGCGCCGTGCCCTGCCGGTTCCGGTACGGGCCGGCTCTGGTTCCGGTTGAGGCAGACTGACTGCGGACGCCCTACGGCTGTTGCAAGGATCTGACGATGGTTTGAACGATCCGGACAGGCCGACGCCAGTCATACCTTGGTTCGCTTGGAGGATGCCCGGCGGCGGCGCTACCATTCCCGCCTGCGCATTCCCCTGACGAACCCTTTCGGCTGCAGGAGCCCGCCATGGTCGACGCCATCATCATCGGAGCCGGCCAGGCCGGGCCGCCGCTCGCAGAGCGCCTCACAGCCGCCGGAATGAGCGTGGCGGTTGTGGAGCGCAAGCTGTTCGGCGGCACCTGCGTCAATACCGGCTGCACCCCGACCAAGACGTTGATCGCCAGCGCCCGTGTCGCCCGGATGGCGCGGCGCGCCACCGAATATGGCATCATGCTGGACGGGCCAGTGCGCATCGACATGGCCCGGGTCAAGGCACGAAAGGACGCCGTGTCCGGCCGCTCGCGCCAGAATGTCGAACGCTGGCTGCGCGGCATGCCCAACTGCCGGGTGTTGCAGGGCCATGCCCGCTTCGAATCGCCCACCAGCGTGCGCATCGGCGACGAGCTCCTGACGGCAGAGCGCATCTTCCTCAATGTCGGCGCCCGCGCCACGGTTCCGGACATGCCCGGGGTGCGCGACGTCGATGTCCTGACCAGCGGCACCATCCTCGACCTCGACCATGTGCCGCGGCATCTGGTGGTGGTCGGCGGCAGCTATATCGGGCTGGAATTCGCCCAGATGTACCGCCGCTTCGGTGCCGAGGTGACGGTGGTGGAAAAGGGAAAGCGGCTGATCGGCCGCGAGGACCCCGAGGTGTCCGACGCGATCCGGGAGTTGCTGGTGGAGGAGGGGGTGACCGTCCGCCTGTCGGCCGACTGCATCCGCTTCGCTCCGCATGCCGACGGCATCGAGGTCGGGGTGAATTGCGAGTCCGGCAGCCCATCGGTGGTGGGAAGCCACGTGCTGCTGGCGGTCGGCCGTACGCCGAACACCGACGACCTCAGCCTCGACCGCGCCGGCGTGGTGACGGATTCCCGCGGCTTCATCACGGTGGACGACACGCTGCGCACCAATGTGCCGGGCATCTGGGCGATGGGCGATTGCAACGGGCGCGGTGCCTTCACCCACACCGCCTACAATGATTTCGAGATCGTCGCCGCCAACCTGCTGGACGGCGATCCGCGCAGCGTCGATGACCGTATCCAGGCCTATGCGCTCTACACCGATCCGCCGCTGGCGCGCGTCGGCATGACCGACGATGCCATCCGCCGCTCCGGCCGGCGGGCGCTGGTCGGCCAGCGCCCGATGACCCGTGTCGGCCGTGCGGTGGAAAAGGGGGAGGCGCAGGGCTTCATGCGGATCGTCGTCGATGCCGACAGCCGGGAGATCCTGGGAGCCGCCATCCTCGGCCCCGGCGGTGACGAGGCGATCCACGGCGTGCTCGACATGATGTACGCCAAGGCGCCCTACCCCGCCCTGCAACGCGCCGTCCACATCCACCCGACCGTCGCCGAACTGCTGCCCACCCTGCTGGGCGAACTGAAGCCGCTGGAGTGAAGTGGGGGCTAGGGTCATCCTGCCGGGCTCGCCCTGCCGTGTCACCCGGTCGCCGCCATCCGCTCCCGAAACACCTCCTGCAACAGGGTCAGGAAGGCGCGCACCGCCGGGTTGGTGCGGCGGCTTTCCGGCCAGAGCGCCGTGATGTTGTGCCGCTCAACGGCGAAGTCGGACAGCACCGGAACCAGCTCGCCGCGCGCCACGAGGGGGGCGGTGATGAAGGTGGCGGCGATGCCGATGCCGCCGCCGGCCGCCAGTGCCGCCACCAGCGCGTCGCTGACGTCGACGACGATGCCGGAAGGCGGCACGACCTCCACCAGCCGCTCGCCGATCCGGAACGGCCAGCGCAACGTCTGCCCCGTGCTTTGATAGCGCAGGCTGACGGTGTCGTGCCCGTCCAAGTCGTTCGGGTGGGCTGGCGTCCCGCGCGCCGCCAGATAGGCTGGTGCCGCGAAGCAGCAGAACCGATGCGGCGCCAGCCGGCGCGACAGCAGCCTTGAATCGGCAAGCTCGCCGATCCGCACCGCGACGTCGATCCCCTCCTCTATCAGGTCGACCATCCGATCGCTCAGGCGAAGGTCGACCGTCACCTTGGGATGGAGCCGCCGGAATGCCGGCAATGCCGGGGCGATGACATGGACGCCGATCGGCAGCGATGCCGCGACACGCAGCGTGCCGGACGGCTCCGAGCGGGCCGCCATCGCCGCCTGCTCGATCTCCTCGGCATCGCGCAGCAGCCTCAGCGCGCGCTCATGCAACTCACGCCCCTCCGCCGTCAGCGTCAGCGAGCGCGTCGTGCGGGTGAACAGCGACACCCCCAGCCGCTGCTCCAGCCGCTGCACGCTCCTGCTGACGGCCGAGGGCGAAATCGACAGCGAATGGGCCGCGGCGGTGAAGCTGCCGAGCGATCCGGCCCGCGCGAAGGCGAGCAGTCCGGTCAGCCGTTCCAGGGCAATTTGTTCCTTCATGACATCAGTAAAGTGATATCGAGGCCGATTATCAACATGGAACCGCCCGTCATATGCTCATCCAATCCCAACGCCCCTCGACGGAGACCATGATGAGCAAGACGATGAAAGCGGTCCGGTTGCATGCCTTCGGCGGCCCGGAGGTTCTGGTTTACGAAGATGCGCCCAAGCCCGAACCGAAGCCGGGGGAGGTTCTGATCCGCGTCCATGCAGTCGGCGTCAATCCTCCCGACTGGTACCTGCGCGACGGTTACCGCATGCTTCCACCCGAATGGCAGCCGCAGGTCTCCTTCCCCGTGATCGTCGGAACCGACGTGTCCGGCGTGGTCGAGACCGTCGCCGACGATGTGCGGACCTTCGCGGCCGGCGACGAGGTCTATGCGATGATCCGCTTTCCCGCCGGCCTCGCAGGCGACAGCCGCGCCTATGCGCAGTATGTCACCGCACCGGCGATGGAAGTCGGGCGCAAGCCGGCCGGGATCGACCATGTGCATGCCGCCGCGGCCCCGATGTCGCTGCTGACCGCCTGGCAGTTCCTGATCGATCTCGGCCATGACGAGCCGAACCCGCTTCAGCCGCACCAGCACCAGCCGGTGCCGCTCGACGGTAAGACGGTGCTGGTCAATGGCGCCGCCGGCGGGGTCGGACATCTCGCCCTGCAACTTGCGAAATGGCGGGGGGCGCGCGTCATCGCCGTGGCATCCGGCCGGCACGAGGCGCTTCTGCGCGGCTTCGGCGCGGACGAGGTCATCGATTACACCAGGACCAAAGCCGAAGATGTCGTGCGCGGGGTCGATCTCGTCGTCGATGCGGTTGGCGGTCCGTCCTCCGCCCGCTTCCTGGCGACGTTGAAGCGCGGCGGCGCCCTGTTCCCCATTTTCCCGCTCGGCCTCGACGCTGCCGCAGAGGCGGAAGACCGCGGCGTCACGATTTCGGCGACGCAGGTCCGCTCCAATGGTACACAGCTGACGGAAATCGCAGGCCTCCTGGATGACGGCTCCATCCACGTCGCCATCGACAGCATCTTCCCGCTCGCCGATGCCCGGCAGGCGCACGAGCGCGCCGCCACGGGCCATCTTCAGGGCAAGATCGTTCTCACCGCCGTCGGCTGAACGGACGCTTCCACCCCGCATTGCAGACCGGCGGCGATCGGACGCGGCCACTGCAACACGGTCATTGCGCCTTTTGGTATCATGGAAAATATGGAGAAGCCGGGACCGGAAGGAAAAAGCGTGCAGCCGGACATTATCGAAATTTCCGAAGGGAACACAGAGTTGGCCGTACCGGCTCTGCAGGTGCTTTGGCCGAAGTACGATGCCGGGGAAATGACGCGAATCATCGACACGGTGCTGCGACCGAACGGCTACCGCCTTGCCGGCATCTTGCCCGAGCCGGGCGGGCCGGCGGCCTGTGTCCTGGGCTTCCGCCTGCAATATTCGCTGTGGCTGGGAAAGTCCTTCTACATCGTCGACATGGCGACGCTGCCGGACTATCGCGGCCGTGGCTATGCCTCCGTCATCCTGGACTGGGCAAAGGCCGAGGCCGAAAGGCTGGAGTGCAAGGCGCTGCACCTCGATTCCGGCGTCGGTCCGGAGCGCAGCAGCGCCCATCGCGTCTATATGGGAAAGCGCTACCAGATCGGCTGCCACCACTTCGTCCACAAGCTGGGCTAGCGGCATCCGGAGACTGCGCCACCCGGCAGCCTCCGGACAACCGCCCGCCCGGCAAGGCGCCCGATCATGCCGCCCGGATGTTGGTCAGGAAGCTCTCGAGATTCGTCCGCAGCGTTTCAGACTGGTGCGACAGTTCGCTCGCGGCGCTCAGAACCTGGGCGGCTGCGGCGCCGGTATGCCCAGTCGCTTCCATCACCTGCTGGATGTTGCGGGCGACCTCCTGCGTGCCAGTCGCCGCTTCGGTCACGCTGCGCGTGATTTCGCCGGTCGCGGCATTCTGCTCCTCCACCGCCGAGGCGATGGCCGCGGTGATCTCGTTCATCTGGCGGATCATGCCGGAATTCACGCGGATCGCCTCGACCACACCGCCGGTGGCGGACTGGATCGCCGCGATCTGCTCGGTGATCTCGTCGGTGGCCCGGGCGGTCTGTTCCGCCAGGCTCTTCACCTCCGAGGCGACGACGGCGAAGCCCTTGCCATGCTCGCCGGCACGGGCGGCCTCGATGGTGGCGTTCAAGGCCAGCAGGTTGGTCTGCCCGGCGATGGTCGAGATCAGGGCGACCACGTCGCTGATCTTCCTGGCGGTCAGGGCCAGCCCCTGAACCGTGGCGTCTGTATGCTCGGCCTGGGTGACCGCCTCGTTGGCGATGGCGGACGAGCGGGTGACCTGCCGCGCGATCTCCCGCAGCGACGCCACCATTTCCTCGGCCGCCGTGGCGACCGTCTGCACATTGGCAGAGGTCTGCTCAGCCGCGCCGGCCGACGCGGTCGACTGGCGGCTGGTCTGTTCGGCCGTGGCGTTCATCAGGTGCGCGGTGCTGTCAAGTTCGGTGGAGGCCGAGGACACCGTGCGCAGGATTTCGGTGACGGCATCCTCGAACTCGACGACCAGCCGGTCGACCGTCGCCGACCGGGCCTCCTTGCGCTGCTGCTCGGCCCGCTGTTCGGCTTCCAGCCGCCGGGCGGTGAGCGCGTTTTCCTTGAAGACCGTCACCGCGGCGGCCATGGCGCCGATCTCGTCCTTCTGTCCGGCACCGGGGATGGCGATGTCCAGCCTGCCGGCGGCGAGTTCCCCCATGGTGCCGGTCATGGCGGTCACCGGCCGGGTGATGGCGCGGCTGATCAGGATGGCGCAGACCAGGCCGGCCAGGAGCCCGCCGACCGACAGCAGCAGGATCAGATCTTCCGTGCTGGAGATGTCGGCCAGGGTCGACCGGCGGATCCGATCCGCATCCGCCAGGGCGCTGTGGCTGATCGTCTTGGCTTCTTCGGTGACGGCGGTGCCGGCCTGCGTCATCTCGCCGTTGATCAGCCCGGTGACGGCGTGGCTGAGTTCCTTCGTCCGCGCGAAGCCGGTGCGGTAGCGCGTCACCGTGCCCTGAAGGCTCCGGACCTTTTCGGCATAGGGCCGGCCGGCGGCGGAGGTCGCCAGTCGCTGGAGAAGCTGATCGAGCGTGCTGAACGCCTCCTCCGCCTTTCCAGCGGACTCGTCGTCGTGGCGGGCGAGCATCTTGTTGGTGGCCAGCCGCGCCATCATCAGGAATTCCATGCTCTCCCAGGCATGGGCGACCGTCGCGTTGTCGCCCGCCGCCGCTGCCTCGCCGCGGATTTTGTCCAGTTCGACACGGGCGCTCAGACCCAACGGATCCAGGATATCCGCCACCAGCCCCATCAGTTCATGCTGCATCGGCGCGACACGCTGAAAGCCGTCGACATAGATGCCCAGCTGGTCCTTGGCGCGGGCGAGCCCGGATTTCAGTTCGGGATCGCGGGCCAGCCGGTAGGCCGTTTCGAAGCTGCCGCGCAGCTTTTCGATCGCCTCGCGGGCGATCTTTTCCCGGTCGGCACTGCCGCTCAGCGCAAACTCGCGGACGGCGCCGCGCATGGTCAGCACCTCCATCTCGATGTCGGAGGCGACATCCATCACCGCAACGCCGTGTTGATAAGTCTCAAACTGATCATCGACATTGCTGAAGGACAGATAGCTGCGACTGGCAAGTCCCATCATGACCAGCAGAACCGCGCCGAAGCCGATGGCAATCTTCTGCCCAATTCCGATGTTCGCGAATATTCCACCCGTAGACGCTTCACCTGTGGACCCGGCCATATCGTCCTCCATCTGCCCATGCGACCAACGGATGGAGGGGTCTGCACCAACTGTGCCACAGGAACATCTAAACGCGATTGCCCAAGAGGTTGCAATTGCGCCGGTGACGGCACAGGGACTGAATCAACTCTGCTGTATTTGAGAGAAATTCCTGGCAAGAGATCGACGGGTGGCAGCTGGTCATACCCTATCCATGGGCATGCAGACGGATCCGTCATCCTTATGGAAATACTGAACAGCGCATCTGCATAATTGAAATGCACTGCGCGCTCATTAACCAAATCGGCCCGGTAACGACCAATTTATTATAGCGCTTTAGTCTCTAATATATTTAAAAAATTAATTTCGTCTCGATATTTATTTTCGTTTTGGCTCACCGGCTCTTGCATATTGCAAGAATCCCTCTTCGCGGCTGACTGAATTCGCAAGATGAAAAGCGATGGCACGGCCTGCATTGCTGACCTGCCGCGGCGGCACCTTGGCGGTTCCCGGCTGTGAAGCGATACCTGAGTTAGCGCGGTTTGCCGTCCCGGCAAGGCGGCAGCCACAAAAATAAGAACCGGAAAAAAGGAGACTGGCCAATGTCAAACCCCACGCCGCCGCCCATCGCGCTGAACGCGATCCTGACCGGCAAGGCGGTCCCGTTCGGCCGCCCGGACACGCTCAGCGCCATTGGCAAGCGTCCGGTCGACAACGCTGTCGCCATCGGTCCGAGCGGGCTGGAGGGCGACGAACAGGCCGACCGCCGCAACCATGGCGGGCTGGACAAGGCGATCCACCATTACCCCTTCGACCATTATGCGGCCTGGCGTGGCGACCTGCCCGCCCCGGCACCGTTGCTGGACAGCGTCGGCGCCTTCGGCGAGAACATCTCAACCCTCGGCCTGACGGAGGAAACGGTCTGTGTCGGCGACGTCTTCCACCTCGGCACGGCGACGGTGCAGGTCAGCCAAGGGCGCCAGCCCTGCTGGAAGCTGAACCACCGCTTCGGCGTGGCCGATATGGCGCGGCGGGTTCAGTCCACCGGCCGGACCGGCTGGTATTATCGCGTGCTGGAACCGGGCACCGCCGCCGCCGGCGACGGGATCGCCCTGATCGACCGCCCGCGGCCCGACTGGCCGCTCGCCCGCATCCTGCGCGCCTTCTACCACGACACCGGCGACCTCCCGACCCTGGCAGGCATCGCCGCACTGGAACCGCTCGCCACCGGCTGGCGCACGCTGGCCCGGCGTCGGGTGGAGAGCGGCAGGGTGGAGGACTGGAGCGGCCGCCTCGGCGAATAACCCGTGGGAAAGTCCCGCGTCCCGTTCGGATTTCCGAACGCCCGGGAAGGGGCGCATTCGGAAATCCGAACGTCCGCGGTTCTCGCCAACAATCAGACACAGGAAGATCAAGAGCTTAGGCTGCGACGCCCTGCCCGCGTGCGCTGGCATGGCGGTTGCTTTTTAAAGGTTGCGCCCCGCGAAGACGGGGCGGTTTCAACCAAGGGAGCGAAACGTCCGATGCCTGCCACAACGCGCACCGAACACGACCTGCTGGGCGACCGCGAGGTCCCGGCCGACGCCTATTACGGGGTCCACACCCTGCGCGCTGTCGAGAATTTCCCGATCACCGGCACTCCGATTTCCCACTACCCCGATCTGGTCCGGGCACTCGCCGAGATCAAGATGGCCGCCGCCGCCGCCAACCAGGAACTCGGGCTGCTGAACGCCGAACGGGCCGACGCCATCGCCGCCGCCTGCCGCGAGATCCGCGCCGGCAAGCTGCACGACCAGTTCGTCGTCGATGTGATCCAGGGCGGCGCCGGCACCTCGACCAACATGAACGCCAACGAGGTGATCGCCAACCGGGCGTTGGAAATCCTGGGGCATGGCCGCGGCGCCTACGCCCACCTGCACCCCAATGAACATGTCAACATGAGCCAGTCGACCAACGACGTCTATCCGACGGCGCTGAAGCTGGCGACCTACACCGGCATCTTCCGGCTGGTGGAGGCGATGGGCCATCTGCGCGCAGCTTTCCAGCGCAAGGCCGACGAGTTCCGCGACATCCTGAAGATGGGCCGCACCCAGCTGCAGGACGCCGTGCCGATGACGCTGGGCCAGGAATTCTCCACCTACGCCGTCATGCTGGCCGAGGATGAGGAGCGGCTGAAGGAGGCCGCCCTGCTGATCCGCGAGATCAACCTGGGCGCCACCGCCATCGGCACCGGCATCAACGCCCATCCGCACTACGCAGCACTGGTCTGCCGCCGTCTGGCCGAGATCAGCGGCGTGCCGGTGGTCACCGCCCCCAATCTGGTGGAGGCGACGCAGGATTGCGGCAGCTTTGTCCAGCTGTCGGGCGTGCTGAAGCGGGTGGCGGTGAAACTGTCCAAGACCTGCAACGACCTGCGCCTGCTGTCCAGCGGCCCGCGCGCCGGCTTCGGCGAGATCAACCTGCCGGCGCGTCAGGCCGGCTCCTCGATCATGCCGGGCAAGGTCAACCCGGTGATCCCCGAGGTGGTCAACCAGATCGCCTTCGAGGTGATCGGCAACGACATGACCGTCACTTTCGCCGCCGAAGCCGGCCAGCTCCAGCTGAACGCCTTCGAACCGATCATCGCCCACAGCCTGTTCAAGAGCATCACCCACCTGCGCCAGGGCTGCCTGGTGCTGGCCGACCGCTGCGTCGACGGCATCACCGCCAATCGCGACCATCTGGAAGCGAGCGTGCGCAACTCCATCGGCATCGTCACCGCGCTCAACCCCTACATCGGTTATGCCAACGCCACCGAGGTGGCCGCAGAGGCCCACCGCACCGGCAAGGGCGTTGCCGAGTTGGTGGAGGCACGCGGCCTGATGACCGCCGCCGCCCTGGCCGAAGTGCTGCGGCCGGAAGTGCTGACCCAGCCGCGACTGCTGGCCACTGCCGGCTGATCCGCTCCGCCACCCGGCTCCGACCCGTTCGGGGCCGGCTCCCATCGACCGCAACCCGGCCGGCGCGCAAAGGCGGGCGGGACAAGGTGAGGTAACAGGACCATGAACAAACAGACGACGCTGATCATCGTCGCCATGCTGCTGGGCATTGTCACCGGCTATGTCTGCAACAGCCTGTTCGACGCGGCCACCGCCAAGGAGATCGCGGGCTATTTCGCGATGGTGACGGACATCTTCCTGCGCCTGATCAAGATGATCATCGCGCCCCTGATCTTCGCCACCCTGGTCGCCGGCATGGCCGGCATGGGCGACGCCCGCACCGTCGGCCGCATCGGCAGCAAGGCGGTCGGCTGGTTCCTGATGGCGTCCTTCGCGTCGCTGTTCATCGGGCTGATCTTCGCCAACCTGCTGCATCCGGGCGCCAATGTCGGCGTGCCGCTGCCCGACGTGGCGGCCAGCGCCGGGCTGAAGACTTCCGCCCTGAACCTGAAGGATTTCCTCACCCACGTCTTCCCGCGCAACTTCTTCGAGGCGATGGCGAACAACGAGATCCTGCAGATCCTGATCTTCTCGGTCTTCGTCGGCCTCGCCATCGGCCAGCTGCGCGACACCAAGGCCGGCCTGCTCGCCCGCTCGATCGAAGAGGTCGTGCCGGTGATGCTGAAGGTCACCGACTATGTGATGCGCTTCGCCCCCATCGGCGTCTTCGCCGCCGTCGCCAACGTGGTGACCATCCAGGGGCTTGGCGTGCTGCTGGTCTACGGCAAGTTCATGGGCAGCTTCTACGTGGCGCTCGCGGTGCTGTGGGCGGTGCTGGTCTTCGCCGGCTTCGTCGTGCTGAAGGGCGACGTGTTCCGCGTGGTCAAGGCGATGCGCCAGCCGATGCTGCTGGGCTTCTCCACCGCGTCCAGCGAATCGGCCTATCCGCGGGTGATGGAGGAGCTGAAGACGCTCGGCGTGCGCGAGCGGGTGATCGGCTTCGTGCTGCCGCTCGGCTACTCGTTCAACCTCGACGGCTCGATGATCTACACGGCCTTCGCGTCGCTGTTCATCGCCCAGGCCTATGGCATCCCGCTGTCGCTGGAACAGCAGATCGTCATGCTGCTGGTGCTGATGGTGTCGAGCAAGGGCATCGCCGGCGTGCCGCGCTCCTCGCTGGTGGTGGTGGCCGCGGTGCTGCCGATGTTCCATCTGCCGGAGGCCGGTGTGCTGCTGATCATGGGCATCGACCATTTCCTCGACATGGGCCGCACCGCCACCAACGTGCTGGGCAACGGCATCGCCACCACGGTGGTCGCCAAGTGGGAGAACGCCATCGGCGGGCAAGAGGACGAGGAGGAGGCCGGCGCCGCCATCCCCTCCCCGGCGGCGGCCGAGTAACGGACGGGTGCTCTGAAAAAGCAGCCTGGAAGACGGGCGGGCCATGGGACGGGGGCTTCTGCTATGATGCGGCGGTCCCTTTCCCTGCCCGCCTTTTTCATGCCCGCAGCAAGACGCCTCCGCACCATCGGCCTTCTCCTGCCGGCGCTCGCCGGTCTGGCCATGCTTGCCGGGATTGTCGGCTTCCGCGTCAGCGAAGGGATGGGACTCTCCGCCCTCCGGGAGACCGGACGCCACCGGCTCGACCTCTATGCCGAGAGCCTGGAACGCGAGATCGACAAATACGCCTATTTCCCGGCCACGCTGGGGCTGGAGCGCGATGTCCTCGACCTTGTTACCGGGCGGGCGCCGCTGGCCTGGGGGCTGAACCGCTATCTGGAACGGCTGAACGAGCGGGCCGGCACCCTGTCGATCTATGTGATGGACCGCCGGGGCCGGGTGCTGGCCACCAGCAACTGGAACCGCACCGACAGCTTCATCGGCGAGGACCTGTCCTACCGCCCCTATTTCGTCGAGGCCGCCGCCGGCCGCCAGGGCCGATTCTTCGGCGTCGGCACCACGCGGGGAGAGGCCGGCTATTACCTGTCCTCGCCCCTGACGGAGGATGGCGCCATCGTCGGCGTCGCCGTGGTGAAGGTCAGCCTGGAGCAGCTGGAACAGTCCTGGTCGACGGTCGAGGCGCCGGTCCTGGTCGCCGACGAGAACGGCGTGGTGATCCTGGCCTCGGTCCCATCCTGGAAATTCACCACCCTGCGGCCGATGGACGAGCCGACGCGGCGCCATTTCGACCAGACCCTGCAATACAACGCCCGCACATTGGCGCCGCTCGGCCTGATGCCGCAGGACCGGATCGCCGCCGATGCCGAGCTGGTGCGCCTCTCCCGCCCGGCCGAGGGACAGCTGGAGGAGACGGTCTTCCCGGTGTCCGGCGGCTTCCTGGCCCAGACCGCGCCGCTGCACGGCACCGGCTGGACGATGACCGTGCTGTCGCCGGTCGATCAGGTGACCGGCATGGCCTGGGCCCAGGCCGCCCTGGCCGCGGTCGGCAGCGCCTTCCTCGGCATCCTGCTGCTGATGTGGATGCAGCGCCGCCGCCACCTGTTTGACCTTGAGCGCAAGGTGGAGGAGCGCACCCGCAACCTGCGCGCCGCCCAGGACGAGCTGGTCCATGCCGGCAAACTGGCGGTGATCGGCCAGCTGTCCGCCGGACTGGCGCATGAGCTGAACCAGCCGCTGGCGGCACTCCGCACCCTGTCGGGCAATACGGTCAAGTTCCTCCAGCGCGGCAACCTTGACGCCGCACAGGGCAATCTGGAGCGCATCGCCCATCTGGTGGACAGCATGGGCGCGCTGACCAGCCAGCTGAAATCCTTCGCCCGCAAATCCTCCGGCGCCCTCCGCCCGGTGGCGGTGCGCCGGCCGATCGACAATGCGCTGTTCCTGCTCGACCAGCGTCTGCGTCGGTCCGGCGTCGCCGTTCAGGTCGATGTGGCGGAGGAGGTCGCCGCACTCTGCGATCCCAACCGGCTGGAGCAGGTGCTGGTCAATCTGGTCGCCAACGGACTGGACGCGCTGGTCGGTCAGACGGGCGGCAGGCTGACGCTGACGGCACGGACGGCGGATGGCCGGGTCCTGATCCGGGTGGCCGACAACGGCCCCGGTCTGCCCGCCGAGGTGCTGCCCCGCCTGTTCGAGCCCTTCTTCACCACCAAGGAGGCAGCGAAGGACGGCGCCAAGGAAGGCGGCGGCGGGCTCGGCTTGGGGCTTGCCATCTCGGCCGGGATCGTGCGTGACTTCGGCGGCGCCCTGACCGGGGCGAATGGTCCGGATGGCGGAGCGGTCTTCACCATCGACCTGCCCGCCGCCACCCTGCCCACCGACCCGACCGCCGTCCAGGCCGGAGATTTCCCATGTCCGACTCTGCCGCCCCCACCCTGAAGGCCCTGCCCCTGAAGGTCCTTATCGTCGAGGACGACCCGAACGTCAGCCTCGGCTGCCAGCAGGCGCTGGAACTGGAGGACATCCCGACCGAGGCGGTGGACAGCGCGGAGAAGGCCCGCCGGCTGGTGGTGGAGGGTTTTCCGGGCGTGGTTGTCACCGACATCCGCCTGCCGGGCATGGATGGAATGGCTCTGCTGGCAGAGCTGCTGGCCGCTGACCCGGATCTGCCGGTGGTGCTGATGACCGGCCATGGCGACGTGGCGATGGCGGTGCAGGCGATGAAGCTGGGCGCCCACGACTTCATCGAGAAGCCCTTCTCCCCCGACTATCTGGTCGAGGTGGTGCGCCGCGCCCTGGAGAAGCGCCGCCTGACTCTGGAGGTGCGCGACCTGCGCGCCCGTTTGCAGAACCGCGACAGCATCGAGGCAAGGCTGGTCGGCGGATCACCGCAGATGGCACGGGTGCGCCGGCTGATCGGCGAGCTTGCCACGTCGGCCGCCGACGTGCTGATCCATGGCGAGACCGGCTCCGGCAAGGAACTCGCAGCCCGCTGCCTGCACGAGGCCAGCCCGCGCCGCGACGGCAATTTCGTCGCCATCAACTGCGGCGGTCTGCCGGAAAGCCTGATCGACAGCGAAATCTTCGGCCATGAGGCCGGTTCCTTCACCGGGGCCGGCAAGCGCCGCATCGGC
Organism: Azospirillum sp. TSH100; assembly: GCF_004923295.1. Classification (NCBI taxonomy): domain Bacteria; kingdom Pseudomonadati; phylum Pseudomonadota; class Alphaproteobacteria; order Rhodospirillales; family Azospirillaceae; genus Azospirillum; species Azospirillum sp. TSH100. Next base: position 512,840 of record NZ_CP039637.1, on the reverse strand, counting down.
AAGGTGGAGCACGCCAACGGCGGCACCCTGTTCCTCGACGAGATCGAGAGCATGCCGATGCCGGTGCAGATCAAGTTCCTGCGCGTGCTTCAGGAGCGCACGCTGGAACGGCTGGGCTCCAACACACCGATCCCCGTCAATTGCCGGGTGATCGCCGCGACCAAGGTTGATCTGCGCGAGCTGGCCGACCGCGGGCAGTTCCGCGCCGACCTCTATTACCGCCTGAATGTCGCCAATCTGCCGCTTCCGCCCCTGCGCGACCGGCGCGAGGACATCCCGCTGCTGTTCGAGCAGTTCATCCTCCAGGCCGCCGCCCGCCATGGCCGCCCGCTCCCGCCACCGGATGCCGAACGCATGCGCCGCCTGATGGCCTACGATTGGCCCGGCAACGTGCGCGAGCTGCACAATGTCGCGGACCGCTGCGTTCTCGGAATCGAACAGGGCTTCCCCCCCTTCGCCACTGCCCACCCCACGCCCGCCCGCCCGCTGGCCGAGGCGGTGGAAGCCTTCGAACGCGCGCTCATCGCCGACACCCTGCGCCGCACCGGCCACAGCCTCGCCCGCGCCGCGGAGGAGTTGCAGGTGGCCAAGACCACGCTGCACGACAAGATCAGGAAGTATGGGCTGTCGTGAGGCCAGCCCTCCACTCCCGCCCTTGTTTCAGAGTTCATCCCCGCAGTGCCGCCTCCAGCCCGGCGGCGATGCCGAACAGGCTGCGGTCGCTGCCGCGCCGCCCCATCGCCATCAGGCCGACCGGCAGCCCATCGGTGGGAACCGGCAGGGAAATGGCCGGCAGGTCGAACAGGTTGGCGACGCGGGTATTGCGCAGCAGGGCCAGATTGACGCGGTGGAAGGTGGCGTCGTCCAACACATCGGCGATGGCGGGTGCCGTCATCGGCACGGTCGGCAGCAGCAGGACCGGATGGCGGGTCAGCCGCTCGTCCATCAGCCGGATCAGATCAGCCCGGCGGCGCTGCATGCGGACATAGTCGGCAGCGGGCGCCTTGCCGCCGGCCTCGATCCGCGCGCGGGTCTTCGGGTCGATGCCGTCCAGCGCCGTAACGCCGAGATCGGCCAGGGTGGCCGCCAGTTCGATGGCGGTGAAGACGCCGATCCGGTCCAGTTCCGCCTGCGCGTCCAGTTCCGTCTCGATGGAGCCGTCGACGATGTGCGCCCCGGCCGCGCGCAGCCGCTCCAGCGCCGCCTCGAAGGCCATGGCGACCACCGGTTCCACCCCGTCGAACAGCCGCCCGCGCGGCACGAGGAAGGACTGCCCGGCAAGCGGCAGCGGGGCCAGCGGCGCCGGGTCTTCGTCGGAAAGAACGCTGTCCAGCAGTGCCGCATCGGCGACGCTGGCGGCAATCGGCCCGATCACGTCGAGTGTCGGCGACAGCGGGAAGGCACCCTCAGCCGGGAACCGCCCGGCGGACGGCTTGAAGCCCACGGCACCGGACAGCGCCGCCGGGATGCGCAACGACCCGCCGGTGTCGCTGCCCAGCGCGATCTCCGCCATGCCATCGACCACCGAAATCACCGCCCCGGAAGAGGATCCGCCCGGCACCCGCGAGCGGTCATGCGGATTTCCGGGATTGCCGGAATGGGGATTGATTCCGACGGCGGAAAAGGCGAATTCCGTCATGTGGGTCCGGCCGACGATCACCGCCCCCGCGGCGCGCAGCCGCGCCACCGCACGGGCGTCGCGGGTCGCGGCCGGCCGCCTGCGCAGGATGGCGGAACCGGCCGCGGTGGTTTCGCCCGCGACGTCGAACAGCCCCTTGACCGAGACGACCCGCCCGTCGAGCGGCCCCAGCGTCCGGCCGGCCGCCGCGCGACGGTCGCTGGCGAGGGCAGCGGCGCGAGCCTCCTCCGCATAGACATCCGTGAAGACGAGAGTGCCTTGCCGCGCCGGATCGGCGATCCGGGAAAGCGCCGCCTCCAGCCGGTCAGAAGCGGAAGCGTGGGAGACGGGCGGCATGGTCGGCTTGGACATGGCGAGGCGGGCTCCTGATCGGTCATGCGGCGGCGCGCTTCAGCAATGGCGCACAACCGCATGTGCCACATCGGCGCCGGCTTGGCGACAGCGATGATGCGATCCGGATTGCGTAAAAAATCGGCAAATCCCTACTTTTGGAATAGTGTTTGCCCTTCGGCCGATGGCGCGCGTCCTGTACGCTGTGATATTCAGGGCAGAACGAAGCGGACCGAGCAGACACACGGCCGACGCGATTACCCGCCCTCTGCCATCGCCGGAGGGGTTAGGGGAACAGACGCCAACGGCCGACCTTTTCCGGAATGACTCACGGAAGGACGGACTTCGATGCCTGCAACGCCTCACTTCCATCCCCCTGGCGCCACCCCGCCCGAAGCCTTCACCCAGCCCCGCCAGATCGCCATCGTCGGCGCCGGCTTCACCGGCAGCCTGCTGGCCGCCCATCTGCTGCGCGGTGCCCAGGCGCCGCTGGTGGTCCATCTGATCGAATACGGGCACCGGCCGGGCACCGGCGTCGCCTATTCCACCCCCAACGGCGCGCATGTGCTGAACGTCCGCGCCTACAACATGAGCGCCTATCCCGACGACCCGCGCCATTTCCTGCGTTGGCTGTGGAGCCGGGCGGAGGGGCCGACGCCGGAACAGCCGATGCCGCCGAGCGGCCATGCCTTCGCATCCCGCGCGCTGTACGGCGCCTATATCCAGGACGTCCTGGCGGAGGCGCAGGCGGAAGCCCCCGCCCATGCCCGGCTGAACGTGATCCGCGGCGAGGCGGTGGATGTCCGCACCGAAGCCCCGTCGGGCAGCCGGCCGGCGGTGCATGTGCGGCTTGGCGACGGCCGGGTGGTCAGCGCCGACACCGCCGCCCTCTGCATCGGCAATTTCCCGCCCTCCCCGCCCTGTCTGGCCTCCCCCACGGCGGACGAGGCCTTCGCGTCGGACCGCTTCATCGGCGACCCCTGGGATGCCGCAGCCATCGGCGGGATCGACCGCGATGCCGCCGTCGCCATCCTCGGCACCGGCCTGACCATGGTGGACACGGTCCTCTCGCTGCTCGACCAGGGCCATCGCGGGCCGATCACCGCGGTGTCGCGCCGCGGCCTGCTGCCGCTGCGCCATGAGGAGACGCGGCCCTACACCTCGTTCCTGCATCCGGACGTGCTGCCCAGCACGGTGCTGGACGTGCTGATCGCCCTGAAGGCCGATGCCCGGCGGGCGGCGGCGGCCGGCTATGACTGGCGGTCGGCCTTCGACGCGCTGCGGCCGCACCACCACCGCATCTGGGCGCATCTGCCGATGGAGGAGCGCCGCCGCTTCCTGCGCCACGCCCGCCCCTTCTGGGAGGTGCATCGCCACCGCATGGCGCCGCAGGTCGCCGACCGCATCGCCGCCGTGCGCGCCAGCGGGCAACTGAGCATCCTGCCCGGCCGCCTGAAGGACGCGGGCCTCACCGTCGGTGGGCTGGAGCTGACTGTCACCGAACGCGGCGGCGGAGCGGACCGGGTGCTGACGGCCGGCGCGCTGATCAACGCCACCGGCACCAACTGCGACTACACCCGCATACGCCACCCGCTGGTGCGCTCGCTGCTCGACCGCGGCCTCGCCCGGCCGGACGAGTTGCGGCTCGGACTGGACGTGACGGAAGGCGGAGCGGTGATCGCCGCCGACGGCACCCCGTCCCCGCGCCTGCTCGCCTTCGGCCCGGTCGCCAAGGCCCCCTTCTGGGAAATGACCGCGGTACCGGAGCTGCGCAGCCAATGCGCCGACGCGGCACGCCGGATCTTGGGTGGATCGGCGGGCGGAGCAATCTCCGTCCAAACCGGACTTTCGGGATTGGCGACGCCGGAGTTCCCGGACCCGCAAAGGCTGTAAAAGGGCGGAGGGGTCAGCGCGCCTTGGGCAGCGGCGGCGCATAGCCGCCGACCTTGCTGGTCCGCAGCCCAAGGGCGGCCAACCCCTCCACCAGCTTCACGGCGGCGGTGACGCCGTCCACCACGGGCAGGCCCATCTCATCGCTCAAGGACCGGGCGAGATCGGCCATGCCGGCGCAGCCCAGCACGATGGTTTCCGCCCCATCCTGTTCCACCGCCCGGCGGATCTCCGCCCGCACCCGGTCGACCGCCCCCGATGCCGGGTCTTCCAGCGCCAGCACAGGCACTCCGGCCGCCCGGATGGTGCAGCGCCCGGCCATGCCGTAGCGCTGGGCCAGCCGTTCCAGCGCGGGGATGGAGCGGGCCAGAGTCGTCACCACGCTGAACCGGCCGCCCAGAAACCCGGCGGTCTGCATCGCCGCCTCGCAGATGCCGACCACCGGCGCGGTGGCGAGGCTGCGCGCCGCGTCGAGCCCGACATCGTCGAAGCAGGCGATCACCGTGCCGGCGATGACGCTCTCGCGCTGATGCTGGTCGATCACTGCCAGCATGCCCGGAACGGCCAGCGCTTCGTCGTAATAGCCCTCGATGCTGGCGGGGCCGGTCGGCGGGTTGGTGGCGACGATCTCGGTGCCGGGAGCCGCGACGGCACGGGCGGCGGAGCCGATCCGCGCCGTCATCGAGGCGGTGCTGTTCGGGTTGACGACCAGAATGCGCATGTCTTGAATGTCCTCAGGCGCCGGTTCGCCGCAGGCGGTGGCGGCGCAGCAGGATCAGGCCCAGGAAGAACAGGCCGATCACGGTGAAGGAGAAGACCGTCGTCAGCGATCCCAGCGCATAGAGCACCGGCGTGGTGACGTTGGTGGTCATGCCGTAGATCTCCAGCGGCAGCGTGTTGAAGCTGCCGGCGGTCATCAGCGTGCGGGCGAACTCGTCATAGGACAGGGTGAAGCCGAACAGCCCGACGCCGATCAGGCTGGGCAGCAGGATCGGCAGCACCACATGGCGCACCGTCTGCCACGGCGTGGCACCCAGGTCGCGCGCCGCCTCCTCATAGGCCGGGTTGAAGCGGTTGAAGATGGCGAAGACGATCAGCAGACCGAAGGGCAGCGTCCAGGTCAGATGCGCGCCCAGCGCCGAGCTGTACCAGGACGGCTCCAGCCCCAGGATGTTGAAGAACAGGCCGATGCCGAGGCTGACCAGGATCGACGGCACGATCAGGCTGGCGACGGCGAGGTAGAACAGCGCCCCGCTGCCGCGAAAGCGGCGGCGGAAGGCGAAGCCGGCCAGGACCGAAAACAGCACGGTCAGCACCATCACCATCAGCCCCAGCGCGATCGAGCGGCGGAAGGAGCCGCCGAAATCACCGACCGCCTGCTGCTCGAACAGGTTGCGGAACCAGTGCAGCGAGACGCCGCTCATCGGGAAGGTCAGCCCGCCCTCCGGACCCTGGAAGGACAGGATCAGGATGGTGGCGGTCGGGCCGTAGAGGAACAGCACGAACAGCGCGAAGAAGGCGCCCAGCAGATAGAAGGACAGGCCCCGGCGTGACGAATTCATCACTCACAGCTCCTTCCGGATGTCGACGATGCGCAGCATCGCCACCACCATGATCAGGACGACAGCCAGAAGAACCACCGCATTGGCGGCGGCGGCCGGGTATTGCAGCAGCGAGATCTCGTTGGCGATCATCAGCCCGATGGAGGCGCTCTGCCCGCCGCTCATCAGCCGCACGGTGATGAAGTCGCCCATCACCAGCGTGACGACGAAGATGGAGCCGATGGCGATGCCCGGCTTGGTCAGCGGCAGGATGACGTTCCACAGCGTCTGCGCCGCATTGGCGCCGCCGTCGCGTGCCGCCTCGATCAGGGCGCGGTCGATGCGCATCATCGAATTGAAGATCGGCACCACCATGAACAGCGCATAGAGGTGGACGAAGGCCAGCACCACCGAGAAGTCGGAGAACAGCAGGAACTCCAGCGGCTGGTCGATGATCCCGGCGGAGATCAGGCCGGAATTCAGCAGCCCGTTGCGCCCCAGGAACGGGATCCACGAGATCATGCGGATGATGTTGGAGGTCCAGAACGGGATGGTGCAGACCAGGAACAGCACCATCTGCCAGGTGGTCGACCGCACATGGAAGGCCAGAAAATAGGCGACCGTGAAGCCGATCCCGAGCGTGATCGCCCAGGTGAGTGCGGCGTATTTCAGCGTGTTCAGATAGGTCTTCCAGGTGACCGGCGAGGCCAGCAGCTCGGTGTAGTTGGTCAGCACGAAGTCGGGGTAGATGCGCACGCTGTCGTAATCCCAGAAACTGACCGCGACGATGGTCAGGATCGGCACCAGCAGGAACAGCAGCAGCGTGACGGTCAGTGGTGCCGCCTGGAGGTATGGGGCGACGCGCGGCAACAGGCGGGGACGCCGCGCCCTGCCGGCGGCGGCCGTGACGGACGGTCGGGGCGTTTCGGCGGTCAGGGTCATGGGCGGGTGTCCTGCGCTGGAGGTTGCGTCGGCGCTCATCCCCCTCTTCCCCCGGGGAGAGGGCCGGGGTGAGGGGGATGCATGGCTTGGATTCTCGTGAGGGGCCGACGCGCGACCCCCTCACCCTAACCCTCTCCCCAAGGGGGAGAGGGGACTCCTGTCGGCCCGAAGAGGACTGTAACTGTTACGCAGCGATGAACTCGTTCCACTTGCGGACCATGTAGCGGTCCTCGTCCATCACCGCGTTCCAGCAGGCGACGCGGCCCATACGGTCCTGGAACGAGCCGCCGTCGCGCACGGCGCCGGCCTTCTCCATCACCTTGCCTTCGGGGCTGAGGATGTCGGCCTTGGCCGGCTGGCCTTCCATCCAGAAGGCCCATTCCTCCGGCGACATGTGCTGCTTGGCGGTGTCGAGCACGGCCGAGTAATAGCCCTGGCGGTTCAGATAGGCGCCGACCCAGCCCGACAGATACCAGTTGATGTATTCATAGGCCGCTTCCAGCTCCAGCCCGCTCAAATGCTTGGCGATGCCGAGACCGCCGCCCCAGGCGCGATAGCCCTCCTTCAGCGGCTGGTAGACGCACTGGATGCCCTTGGCGCGCACGGCGGCGACGGCCGGCGACCACATCGACTGGATGATGACCTCGCCCGACGACATCAGGTTGACGCTCTCGTCGAAGGTCTTCCAGAAGGCGCGGAACTGGCCGGCCTTCTTGGCGTCGGTCATGATCTTGAGGGTCTTGTCGATCTCCTCCTTGGTCATGTTGCCCTTGTCGCCATACTTGATCTCGCCCATCGCCTCGCAGACCATGGCGGCGTCCATGATGCCGATGGACGGGATGTTCAGCAGCGACGCCTTGCCCTTGAAGGCGGGGTCGAGCAGGTCCTTCCAGCTGCTGATCGGCCGGCCGACCAGATCGGGGCGGATGCCCAGCGTGTCGGCGTTGTAGATGGTCGGGATCAGCGTCATCCACTGGGTCGCCGACTTGGCGAACTTGGTGCTGTCCTTGCCCTCGACGAAACCGACGGTGTGCGGCGCGGTGCCCTGGGCGATGGCGCTGCCCGGCGTCATCTTGCCGGTGATGAAGATCGGAACGATCTTGTCGAAATTCTTGATCTTCTTCACGTCCATCGGCTGCATCACGCCGGCCGGGAAGACCTTCTTGCAGATCCAGTATTCGATGTCGGCAATGTCGTAGGACTTCGGCTGCGTCACCGCGCGCTGGGTCACCGCGTCGGAATCCAGCGCCGTCATCTGCAGGGTGAAGCCCAGATCCTCCTTTACCTTGTCGGCGACGGCGTTCAGGTTCGACACGCCGGTGCCGAACTGGCGCAGGGTGACGTTCTTGATGTTCTGCGCCCAGATGGTCGGGAAGCCGGTGATGGCGCCCGAACCGACGGCGGCACCCGCCACGGCGGCGGTGCCCTTCAGCAGAGTGCGGCGGCTGACGCCGGTCGACGGCATTGCGGACTTGGAAGGAGTACGGGTGTCGGTCATCGCTGAGCCTCCAGTCTGTTCGTCGTGTTGTTTTTGGATGTGCGTTCTTGTTTGAGCGGCTTTTTGAAAAGGATCACGCCACCAGCGGGTGGACGTCGCGGCGGCTCCAACCGGCGTGGACACGGTCGCCCACGCCGACCGGCGCGTCGAAATAGCGGGCCTCGTCCAGCACGACGGCGAACTCGTCGGCACCGGCAACGTCGAGGCTGAGATGGACGGAGGCGCCGTGATACTCCAGCGACCGCACCGTACCCTCCACCTGGATTTCGGTCGGCAGGTCGGCGCCGCCCAGCTGGATGCGGTCGGCGCGCACGGCACAGCGGCCGGCATCGCCGACCACACCGCCTTCGATGACGTTGTGGCCGCCGATGAAGCGGGCGACGAAGGCGGTGCGCGGCTGGTTGAACAGCTCGCGCGGCGGCCCGGCCTGCTCGATCCGACCCTGGTTCATCACCACGGCAAGGTCGGCCAGCGCCATAGCCTCGGTCTGGCTGTGGGTGACATGGATGAAGGTGATGCCGATGTCACGGTGCAGCCGCTTCAGCTCCTCCCGCATGCGCACGCGCAGGAAGGGGTCGAGCGCCGACAGCGGCTCGTCCAGCAGCAGCACGCCCGGCCGGGTGATCAGCGCCCGGGCCAGCGCCACGCGCTGCTGCTGACCGCCCGACAGCTGCGACGGCAGGCGCCCGGCATATTTGCCCATGTCGACGAGGTCCAGCATCTCCGCCGCCCTGCGCCGCCGCTCCTCCTTCGCCACCCCCTTCATCTTCAGGCTGAAGGCGACATTGTCGGTGCAGTCCAGGTGGGGGAACAGGGCGTAGCTCTGGAACATCATCGCCGTGCCGCGCTTGGCCGGCGGATCGTCGTTCACCACCGCATCGCCGATCAGCAGGTCGCCGTCGGTGATGTCCTCGTGTCCGGCGATCATCCGCAGGGTGGAGGTCTTGCCACAGCCGCTCGGCCCCAGCAGGCAGCAATAGGACCCTGCCGCGATCCGCAGGTCGATGCCATCCACCGCCACGGTCCCGCCATAGGCCTTGCGCAGCTTCACCAGCTCGACCGTCGAACCTGCTGTCATCGGATGGCCTCCAGAATTGTGCACAATCTGTGCGGTCGTTTGTGACCGGTTCGCCTTCTGCATTCCGCGTGCCAGCCGCTGAATGGCAGAAATCAACCGGCTTTTCGGGGTTCTTCTGCATAAAAGAACGGCATTTGTGCAGCAAGTCACCCCAGTGACGCTGTTTTAGGCAGAATTCTTCGCCGCGCTTCCGGCCATCCCGCTTCACCGATTGCGGTTTCGCCGCTGGCCCACTTTGTGCACAATTCGCGGTACGGTTTCCATACAGCCACAAAAGCAATCCATCAGCCATGACCGCCGCCACCAAGCCAGCCCGCCGCACGCCTCTTCCCCGTGCCGGTTCCCGCAGCAGCGCCGAAGCACGCATCGTCCGCAGCATCGGGGAGGCGATCGCCGACCGCCGTCTGCCGCCCGGCACCAAGCTGACCGAGGAAAGCCTGGCGGAGGCCTTCGGTGTCAGCCGGGAACGGGTGCGCAAGGTGCTGCTTCTGCTGGCGCAGCGGCGGGTGGTGACGCTGATCCCCAATCGCGGTGCCTTCGTCGCCAAACCGACGCCGAAGGAGGCACGCGAGGTGTTCGAGGCGCGGCGGGTGATCGAACGGGCGATCATGGACCGGCTGGAACGGCTGCCGCGCCCCCTGCCCGACGACATGCTGGAGAAGTTGCGCGACCATGGCGCGCTGGAGGATGCGGCCGAACGCGCCGCCGACCGCAAGGCGATGATCCGGCTGTCCGGCCAGTTCCACCTTCTACTGGCCGAGTTCGCCGGCAACGCGACGCTGGCCGGCATCCTGGCCGACCTGATCGACCGCTCCAGCCTCGCCATCGCCGCATTTGAACGGCGGTCCTCGCACACCTGCTCCGCCGACGATCACCGCCGCCTGATCGCCGCCCTGATCGGCAACCGCCCCGGCGAGGCGACCGCCCTGATGATCGAGCATCTCGACGAGGTCGAACGCCAGCTTGACCTTGAGGCGAAGACCGACACCCGGATCGACCTGAAGGCGATCTTCGCCAACGAACCGGAACCGGCCTGACAAACCTGCCGGCGCCCTTTCGACCAAAGTCCTATGTCATTCCGCCGTCCGGTCCGTCCCCCCAGCCGGCTAGACTCAAATTTAACCAGGCCCACGCCAGAATCCTCCCGGCAAAGGACCGGCGCCGGGCCGGGCCGTAGCAGGACGAGAGGGGGCCGACCGGCAAACCGGCGGCACGCAGGGGGTATGTCCGTGGCAACTGGACAGTCCGGCAACGTCCGGAAAAGAACGAAATTCGTTTACAAGATACTGGTCGCCGCATCGCTTCTGATGGTGGGCGGCACCGGTGCGATCGCCCTGTTCAGCGCGTCCATCGCCGAACGGACGCTGCTTGAGGGCGTCGAAAGCCAGATGCGGTCGGCGGGACAATCCGCCGCCGTGAACATCGCCACATGGCTCGACGGCCGGCAGAAACTGCTGGATACGCTGGGCGAAGCCATCCAGACCAGCGGCAGTGGAGCGGTCGGCAGTGGAGCGGTCGGCAGCGGGACGGGCGGCGCCGATGCGGGTGTGGAGCGCTACCTGCGGGCCAAGGCGCTGACGGACGTTTTCTCCCCCGTCTATTTCGGCCGGCGCGACGGCGTGTTCTTCCGTGAACCATCCACCAGGATGCCGGACGGTTACGATCCGCGCAAACGTGGCTGGTACGAGAGCGCCGCGGCCGAAAAGCGGACGGTGCTGACCAAGCCCTACCTCAGCGCCTCCACCGGGCGGCTGACCATCACCATCGCCCGGCCGGTGACTGGTACGGATGGGTTGGACGGCGTCGCCGGCGCCGACCTGGACCTGTCGCGTGTCAACGACTTCCTTGGCGGGCTGGCACTGGCCGGCGAAGGCTATGCCTTCCTGATGGATGCCGACGGCACCGTGCTGGCCCACCCGGACTCCGCCAAGGTGCTGAAGAAATTGGAGGGCCTCGACCCTGGACAGCTCGACCGCAAGGCGACGGCGGCCGATGGATCGGGTCCGCTGGTAAGCTTCTATCCGATCGGCGGCCTGACCTCGGCCCGCTGGTATGTCGGCATCACGGTCGACCGCGACAAGGTGCTGGCGCCACTGCATGATTTCCGCCGCACCCTGGCGCTGTCGGTCGTCGGCACGGTCGTCGTTCTGGTGGTTCTGCTCGGACTGCTGATCTACCGGATGGTCTCGCGTCCGATCACCGACATGACCGGGGCGATGCGGCGGCTGGCTGACGGCGACCTCGCCACCGAGGTTCCGGCGCGCAATCGCCGCGACGAAATCGGCGCGATGGCCGACGCCCTGCTGGTGTTCAAGGACAATATGGCGGAGAACGCCCGCCTTGCCGCCGAACAACAGGCACTGAAGGAGCGGGCGGAGGCGGAAAAGCGCGAGGCGATGCTGCGTCTGGCTGCCAGCTTCGAAAGGGCGGTCGGTGGCGTCATCCACTCCGTCGCGACGGAAACGGAGGCCTTGCAGCACCGTGCCCAGGAAATGACCAATGTCGCCGACCGCACCGGCCAGTTGGCCGCCGATGTCGCCCAGGCGACGGAACAGACCTCCGCCAACGTGCAGACGGTCGCCGCCGCGACCGAGGAACTGTCCAGCTCGATCGACGAGATCAGCCGTCGCGTCACCGAATCCTCGCACATCGCGACCGAAGCGGTGACCGTCGCGGGCCGCGCCAATGGCAAGGTCGAGGGGCTGGCGGCGGCTGTCGAGCGGATCGGTGCGGTGGTGGAGCTGATCAACTCCATCGCCAGCCAGACCAACCTGCTGGCGCTCAACGCCACGATCGAGGCCGCCCGCGCCGGCGAGGCCGGCAAGGGCTTCGCCGTCGTGGCGCAGGAGGTTAAGGCGCTCGCCACCCAGACCGCCAAGGCGACGGAGGACATCAGCGGACAGGTGGCGGCCATCCAGGCGGCGACCGGCGAGGCGGTGCAGGAAATCCAGCAGATCAGCCGCATCATCGCGGTGATCGACGAGGCCGCGACCTCGATCGCCGCCACCGTCGAGGAGCAGGGCAGCGCCACCCGCGAGATCAGCCGGAACGTCCAACAGGCCGCCCAGGGCACGCAGGAGGTCGCCGGCAGCATCGGCGGCGTCAGCAGCGCCGCAGGCCAGAGCCGCGCCGTCGCCGGCGACGTGCTGAACACCGTCCGCCAGCTGTCCACGCAGGCCGATACGCTGCGCACCGAGGTCGCGCGCTTCCTGACCAGCGTCCGGCAGGGGTAACGCCCAGTCTTTGAGCAAGGCAGGGAAAAGCCCCGGCCTCATCAGAGGACCGGGGCTTTCCTTTGAAAAACAACGTGCCTTGGATCAGACCCGCAAGCCTGCCGACGCGTTCAGCGAGTCCTGGATCTCGCCGGCCAGCTGGTCGGCAATCGGGCCGACGATCACCTGGACCGAGTTGGCCGACGGCTTCACCACGCCGCGGGCGCCGATCCGCTTCAGCTCCACCTCGTTCACGCGGCCGGCATCGGCGACGCTCAGGCGCAGGCGCGTGGTGCAGGCCTCCACCGAACGCAGGTTGCCGGCCCCTCCCAGGGCGGCGACATAGGCGCCGGCCCGGTCACTGACCGGCGCGATGCCGGCGTTGGTCCGGACACCGGCGGCAGCCGGCGCCTGACCAGCGGGAATGGCGACATCGTCACGGCCCAGCGTCTTCAGGTCGAAGCGCTGGATGACAAAACGGAACAGCCCGTAATAGATGGCGAAATAGGCGGCACCAACCGGCAGCAGCAGGATCGGGTTGGTCGCCTTGCCGTAATTCAGCACATAGTCGAACAGGCCGGCCGAGAAGCCGAAGCCCAGCTTCACGTTCAACACGTCCATCAGCACCATCGACAGGCCGGTCAGCACGGCATGGACGGCGAACAGCGCCGGGGCCAGGAACATGAAGGCGAATTCCACCGGCTCGGTCACGCCGGTCAGGAAGGCGGTCAGCGCCATCGACAGGAGCACGCCGCCGACCGCCGCACGGTTTTCCGGCTTGGCGGTGTGGTACATGGCGAGACAGGCGGCGGGCAGGCCGAACATCATCACCGGGAAGAAACCGGCCATGAAGGCGCCGGCCGTCGGATCGCCCTTGAAGAAGCGGTTCAGGTCGCCGGTGACGCCCTGATAGTCGCCCAGAAGGAACCAGGCGATGTTGTTGATGATGTGGTGCAGGCCGGTGATGATCAGGATGCGGTTCAGCACGCCGTAGAGGAACAGGCCGACCTTGCCCAGCCCCAGCACGCCGGTGGTCAGCGCGGTCAGGCCGGAATCGACGATGGGCCAGCCATAGCCAAAGATCAGCGCGATGCCGAGCGCCGCCAGACCGGTGACGATGGGCACGAAGCGCCGCCCGCCGAAGAAGGCGAGATAGTCCGGCAGCTTGATGTCCTTGTACTTGTTGTAGAGCTGACCGGCGATGATGCCGATCAGGATGCCGACCGGGATGCTGATGCGGCTGGACATCTTCGCCACCAGCTCCGGCGCGACGCCGCTCAGCACCACGGCGCCCTTCACCGCCACGAAATAGCCCACCGCACCGGCCAGACCGGCCGCTCCGTGATTCTCCCGTGCGAAGCCGATGGCGATGCCGACGGCGAACAGGACACCCAGGTTGGAGAAGACGGCGTCACCCGCCGCGGCGATGAAGGCGATGTTCAGCAGGTCGGGCTGGCCGATGCGCAGCAGCAGCCCGGCGATGGGCAGCACGGCAATCGGCAGCATCAGCGCCCGCCCAAGCCTCTGGACGCCCGAAAAACGGTCGCCCGACAAACGATCAGCAGACATTCGGACGTCTCCCAGTGTGACCGGCTCCGGCTTCAGCGGACCGGGCCGACAGGATGGATGATGATCGGGCGGTTGGCGCCTCCCTGAGCACCGCCGCCCCTGCTTCGCTTTTCCCTCAGGTCTCTTTCGCGGCGACGGATTTTGCCCGCTCCATCGCCTTGCGCAGATTGCCGCCGGTCTCGGCCAGCAGCCTGTCAATCTCCGGACTTTCCAGCCCGGCCAGCCCCAGAACGGCGCGGCGCACGTCGCCATGCCGCTCCAGCGCCGCACCGGCAACATCCTCGTCCACATGCGCGATGCGCGTGACCATGGCTGTGCAGCGGCGGCGGAGCTTGGCGTTCTCCGGCCGGACATTGATCATCAGGTTGTCGTAGACATTGCCGAGCGCCGTCATGACGCCGGTCGAAAACAGGTTCAGCACCACCTTCTGCGCGGTGCCGGCGCCGAGCCGGGTGGAGCCGGCGATCACCTCCGCCCCCGTCGCGGTCAGCACCGGATGCTCCACCGCATCGAGCAGCGGCGAACCAGCACTGCTGGCGATGCCCATGGTCAGCGCCCCCGCCTCCCGCGCGGCGCGCAGGACGCCGACGGTGTAGGCGCTGGCGCCGCTGGCCGACAGCCCGACCACCACGTCGGCGGCGGAAACCGCCGCCCGCGCAGCATCGGCGCGGCCCGCCCCCTCGTCATCCTCCGCCGCCCCGGCCAGCCCGCGCGACAGATCAAGCCCGCCGGCGATCAGCAGCACCAGCCGCTCCGCCGGCCAATCGAAGGTCGGCCCCAGATCGAGCCCGTCGAGTGCCGCCACCATCGCCGACGACCCCGCGCCAGCATAGACCAGCCGCCCGTGCCCGCCGGCCAGACGCTCCGCAGCGGCCTCTACCGCGGCGGCGACCGGCGGCAAAGCGGGGATGCAGGCGGCGAGCGCGCGCGTCTGCCCCTCCCACAGCGCCGTCATCAGTTCGGCGGCCGGCCACACGTCCAGCCGGCTGTACCGGTTCGCCGCATCTTCCGTGCCGCCCGCCATCGTTCCGGCTCCGCTGTCGCTCCGGCATCTGGCCCGGAGGTTGGTGGTGTCTGGTTGGTGGTATTAGATTGGACTGTATGCGCAGAATACCAAAATCCGGACATTCCGCAATCTGAAAACGGTCACAGTCGTGCGTGTTCCGACACATGCCGTCCGGCGGCTGTTGCCCAGAGGACTTTCAGTGGTATCATGCCGGTCCCGGAGCACTGGAGTGGTTGCCGATGTCCACTGCCGCCGCCGCGGCCCCGTTCGACCCGACCGCCCTGTCGGACGCCCTGCCCCTGCCGCTGTATCTGCAGCTGGCGCGGCATCTCCGGTCGCTGATCGTCGAAGGCCGGCTGACCGACCAGGACGCCCTTCCCGGCGAGCGCGAACTGGCGGAGACCTTCGGCGTTTCCCGCGTCACCGTGCGCAAGGCGCTGCGCGAACTGATCGCGGAGGGGCTGCTGCACCAACGCCAGGGCGCCGGGACCTTCATCAACCACAGCCCCCATGTGGAACAGCGGCTGTCCGCCCTGACCAGCTTCACCGAGGACATCGGCGGCCGCGGCCTGAAGCCGGAGTCGCGCTGGCTCAGCCGCTCCGTCGCCACCGCGACACCGGAGGAGGCGATGGCACTGGGCCTGCGACCGGGTGCGGAGGTGGTGCGGCTGCACCGGCTGCGGCTGGCCGACGGCACGCCGCTCGCCATCGAACTCAGCACGCTGCCGACGAGTTTCCTGCCCGACCCCGATCTGGTCCAGGGCTCCCTGTACGAGACCCTGCGCGGGCGCGGCCATCCGCCCTTCCGTGCGCTGCAACGCTTGTCTGCCATTCGCCTGCCGACGGATCAGGCAGCGCTTCTGGGGGTTCCCGACGGCGCCCCCGCCCTCTACATTGAGCGCCGCACCTTTCTGGAGAACGGAACCCCGCTGGAGTTCGTCCGTTCCCACTACCGCGGCGACGCCTATGACTTCGTCGTGGAGCTGTCGCTGGTCTGATCCATGCGGACCATTCCTTCCCATACAGACGATCCCAACGAGAGCGAGCGATGAAGCCTGCCCTTGATACCCCCTTCCGTGTCAGCGCCATCCTGTTCGACATGGACGGCACCCTGATCGACACCAAGGGTCCGGTGGAGCGTTCCTGGCGCAGCTGGGCCGCCCGCCACGATCTTGATCCCGACGCCATCCTGGCCGTCTGCCATGGCGTCCGCAGCATCGAAACCGTCCGCCGCTTCGCCCCCGCCGGCGCCGACATCGACGAGGAGGTGCGCCTGGTGGAGGAGTGCTACACCAACGACACCGAAGGCGTGCGCGCGGTTCCCGGCGCGCTGGAGCTTCTGCAGTCGCTGCCGCGCCACCGCTGGGCGGTGGTGACCTCCGCCCCGCGGGACATGGCGAGGAAGCGCATCGCCCAGGCCGGCCTGCCGCTGCCCGACCTGCTGATCGGCGCCGATATGGTCACCCATGGCAAGCCCCACCCCGAAGGCTACCGCACCGCCGCCGGGAAGCTGGGCTTCGATCCGCGCGAAACCGTGGTGTTCGAGGACGCTCCGGCAGGGTTGCAGGCGGGAAACGCGGCCGGCGCCTGGGTGATCGGACTGACCACGACGCTGCCGGCCCATGAACTGGACGGCAATCTGTGCCTGCCGGACCTGACGGCGCTGCGGGTGCGGGTGGATGAGGATGGGTTGGAGATCGTGGCGGTGGGTGGGTGACACTTGCCGGGTTAACCTGCCACCTGACCTCCTCTGTTCAACGGGAGAGGTCATGTGGCAGGCATCGCAAGCTTCAGGCGGCCCGCCACTCCCCTTCCACCCAAGTCCCGCGCACCGTCAGATCCGTCCGGAGCAGCACCAGATCCGCCCGCCAGCCCGGCGCGATCCGCCCGCGCTCGCTCTGCATCCCCAGGAACTCTGCCGGATAGAGCGACGCCATCCGCAGCGACTCCTCCAGCGGCAGGCCGATCAGCGTCCCCGCATTGCGCACCGCCATCGCCATATCCAGATCTGCCCCCGCCAGCGTCCCGTCGGCCAGCACCAGACGGCCATCGCGCCGGTAGATCGTCCGGCCGTTCAACTGGAAGCTGTCGGCGTCGGTGCCAGTCGGCGGCATGGCGTCGGTCACCAGCATCATCCGTCCGCGCGGCCGGGCAGCAAGCGCCGCGCGCATCATCAGCGGATGGACGTGGTGCCCGTCAGCGATCAGCCCGCACCAGGGACGCTCATCGCCCAGCGCCGCACCGGCCGGACCGGGCTGGCGGTTGGCGATGCCCGGCATGGCATTGTAAAGATGCGTCACCCCGCGAACGCCGAGATCGAAGACTTCGAGCACACGCTCTGCACTCGCCATCGTATGGCCGACCGACAGGATCACCCCGGCCGCCATCAGCCGCGACAGGGCCGCATCCTCGACGCATTCCGGCGCCAGGGTGAGCAGCACCCGCCCGTTCGGCATCCGCGCCGGCAGCCCGCCGATGAAGTCGAGATCGCCCTCGTCCGGCGCCCGCACGAAGCGCGGATCATGCGCGCCGACCCGCTGCGGGCTGATGAAGGGCCCTTCAAAATGGATACCGAGCACGCCGCTGCCCGGCTGCGCCACCGCCTTGACCGCCGCTTCGGCGGCGGCACGATGGCAATCGGGGGTGTCGGTGATGATGGTCGGCAACAGCCCGGTTGTGCCGAAACGCCGGTGCGCCGCAGCGATGGCGAGCGTCGCCTCCAGCGTCGGTTGTTCGTTGAACAGCACGCCGCCGCCGCCATTGACCTGGATGTCGAGAAAGCCGGGCGCCAGCAGGTCGCCTGCCCCCAGCGCAACCGTCCTGTCGATCTCCGGCGGAGTGCGGCCGGGGGCGACAATGTCGAGGATGCGGCCATCCCCGACCAGCAGGCTGCGGCCGTCGAGGATGGTCTCGCCCGTGAAAATCCGGGCACCGGTCAGGAGCTGTCGCATCAGACGGTCTTCGTCACTTTGGCAAGGTTGGGCGGGCTGTCGGGATCGATGCCGCGGGCCAGCGCCAGTTCATAGACCGCGCCGTAGAAGCTCTGCAACGCCGCCAGCGGTGCCGCCTCCGGCGCGATCCCCGGCAGGCTGGGCAACTGGGTGGTTCCGGCCAGTCCGGCCTCCGTGGTGGCGACGCCGGCGCCCAGCCCGACGATGCGCTCCACCACCGCGCGGGTGTGCGGTTCGGCCGCGTCGGATTGGGTCAGGGCCAGCACCGGAAAGCCGGGGCCGACCAGCGCCAGCGGGCCGTGGACGACCTCCGCCGCGCTGAAGGCTTCGGCATGCAGGCGGCAGGTCTCCTTGAATTTCAGCGCCATTTCCAGCGCAGCGCCGAACCCGACTCCGCGCCCCAGCACATAGAGGTTCTGCGCAGTGGTGAGCGGCATCAGCGCCGGCTTCCAGTCCAGCCCCCTCGCCGCCTCCAGCGTGTCGGGCAGCGCCGCGAGGGTCGCTTTCAACGCCGGATCGTCCTGCCAATGCGCCACCAGCTGCAGATAGGCGGCGAGCGAGGCGATGCAGGATTTCGTCGCGGCGACGCTGCGCTCCGGCCCGGCAGCCAGCGGCAGGAAATGGTCGCACATTTCCGCCAGCGGCGAGTCCTCGGCATTGACAAAGCCAACCACCAGCGCGCCGCCGTCCTTCGCCGCCTCGACCAGACGCAGCAGGTCCGGGCTGCGTCCCGACTGCGAGACGGCGACGAACAGCGCGCCCTCCAGGCTCAGATGCCCGCCATAGACCGAGGCGATCGACGGCCCGATCGAAGCCACCGCCCGGCCGATCCGCGTCTCGATCAGATATTTGCCGTAGGCCGAGGCATGGTCGGAGCTGCCGCGGGCACAGGTGACGACGAAGCGCGGCGGCGCGCGGCGCAGGCGCTCGCCAAGTTCGGCGAAGCCGGCGCCGCAGCGTTCGATCTGCAGGGCGACCACGGCCGGGGCCTCTGCCGCCTCCGCCGCCATAAGAGGCGTTGCCAGGGGAGTGGTGCGGGACGCTTTGAAATCCGGATTGCCCTGATCGGTCATGGCGGTGCTCGTGATTGGCTGGTATAGATACCAATATAAGACCTTCTTGCGCCGGAGGCCAGCGTCCATTGGTGGAATCACATCATGACAGCAGCCGCGATGCGGAAAAGAAAAGCGGCGCGACCCGGAAAAGGTCGCGCCGCCTGATAACACCACTCAGATACCAGACAGGGGATCGGCTATTCCGCCGCGCGCCGTCCGCCCGGCAGCAGGACGGACACAGCGCCGGCCAGGGCATCCGCGTCGTTGCCGACGATCAGGTCGAGGCCGTTGGCCCCCATTCCCATCACCGCGCGCACGCCGGCCCGCTTCAGCGCCTCGGCATTCGCCTTGCCGGCGTCGCTCAGTTCGATGCGCAGGCGGGTGGTGGCGAACGCAGCCAGTTCCTTGATGTTGCCGGCCCCGCCCAGCGCCTCGACGATGCGGGCGGCACGGTCGGCCGGCACGGGGGCAGCGGCCGGAGCGGCAACGGACTTCGCCGCGACCGGTGCCTGAACGGCCGGACCGTCGGCTTCCGCACCGGCGCTGTGCAGATACTCCTGCATTTCCGTCTTCAGATTCTCCGACAGGGTGCCGAACACCGCCTGCACGCTGTCGCGCACCCGCAGGACGCCAGACGCGCCCATGCTGCGAAGCTTGCCCTCGTCGACGCGGGCCGGGTCCTTCACCACCACGCGCAGGCGGGTGATGCAGGCGTCCAGGCTGCCGATGTTGCCCCGCCCGCCGAAGGCCAGCACGAGGTCGCGCGCCCGTTCGCTGCCGGTGGCGGCGCTGGCACCCTCCTCCGTCGCGTCCTCGCGGCCAGGCGTCTTCAGGTTCAGCGCCAGGATGGTGTAACGGAACACGACGTAATAGATCGCGGCGTAGATCGGCCCCAGGATCAGCACCAGCCACCATTTCTGCGACAGCGGGCTCAGCGCGTTGAACAGCACGAAGTCGATGCCGCCCTGGGAGAAGGTGAAGCCCATATGGGCGCCCAGCGAGTTCATGATGAACTGCGAGGTCGCCGCCAGCACCGCATGGATCAGATACAGCACCGGCGCCAGGAACAGGAAGCTGAACTCGATCGGCTCGGTGATGCCGGTCAGGAAGGAGGTCAGCGCGGCGGAGATCATGATGCCGCCGACGCGCACGCGGTTCTCCGGCTTGGCGGTGTGCCACATGGCGATGGCGGCGGCCGGCAGGCCGAACATCTTGAACAGGAAAGCGCCGGACAGGATGCCGGCGGTCGGATCGCCGGCGAAATAGCGGTTGATGTCGCCATGGACGATCTGGCCGGCGGCGTTCTGGAAGGAGCCGATCTCGAAGAAGAAAGGCACGTTCCAGATGTGGTGCAGGCCGAAGGGGATCAGCAGGCGTTCGACGAAGCCGTAGATGGTCGCGGCCATCCGCGGATCGTTCACCGCCGCCCAATGCGAGAAGCTGTTGATGCCGCCCTGGATCGGCGGCCAGATCACCGACAGGACGACGCCCAGCACGATGGCGGCCAGAGCCGTGATGATCGGCACGAAGCGCTTGCCGGCGAAGAAGCCGAGATAGGCCGGCAGCGCGATCTTGTAGAAACGGTTGAACATCGCCGCCGCCAGTCCGCCGGCCAGGATGCCGCCGAACACGCCGGTTTCCATCGACTTGATGCCCATGATGGTCTTGGGCTCCATGCCCCAGACCCCGGTCATCACGCCCAGCGTGGCCAGCATCACGATATAGCCGATGGTGGCGGCGATGGCCGACACGCCGTCATTCTCGGTGTAGCCCAGCGCCACGCCGATGGCGAAGATCAGCGGCAGGTTGCCGAAGATCACGTCGCCGGAATTCTTCATCAGCATCGACAGCAGCGGCGGCATCCATTCGAAATTCGCCGCACCAATGCCCAGCAACAGGCCGGCGACGGGAAGCACCGCCACCGGAAGCATCAGCGACTTGCCGATTTTCTGTAAAAACGCGAAGGGGTTCAATGCCATGGCGGCTCTCCGAATTTGTCCGGCGGCGGCAACGTCGTCAGCCCTGAACGGGAATACAACCCCGACGGCAGGCAGGTTTCACGACATAGTCAACATGGGTTGGCGCACGGGCTTGTGGCGTATTCCGGATGCGCCCTTGAGAGCGCGGATTGGCCGCAGGCTTCCGCCTTTTCCGGACAGGATCTTTCGATAATCTATAACGAGAATTGCGCTTGGGCTATGCGGCGTCTGCGCGCATACAAACGATCCGGCGGCCGTGCCAGGATAACGGCAGTCCGACGCGAGATCGCCCGGCAGGGCCGAAGCGTTAAGAATGAGGACCAAATCATCATGACCGCGATCACGCTTGCAGCTCCGCTGGCCGGATGGGCCATGCCGCTGACCGAAGTGCCCGACCCCGCCTTCGCCCAGGGTCTGGTCGGAACCGGCATGGCCATCGACCCGACGGTGAACGAGTTGCGCAGCCCCTGCGACGGCGTCGTGCTGTCGGTCCACCGCGCGCGCCACGCCTGCACCGTCCGCGCCGCCAGCGGAGCGGAGGTTCTTCTGCATCTGGGCGTCGACACCGTCGGCCTGAACGGCGAAGGCTTCACGGCCCATGTCCGGGATGGGCAATCCGTGAAGACCGGCGACCGCCTGATCAGCTTCGACATGGACTTGGTGGGAAGCCGGGCGCAAAGCCTCGTCAGCATGATGGTCGTCGTGAATGACGGCTTCACCGTCGACGGCCAGTCGGTGAACCGCGAAATCGCCGCCGGCGAACCGGCGATGACCGTCCATGGCGGCAGCGGCGCCGATGCCGTGCCGCCCGCCGCCGCCGAGTCGGAGGAAACGGGCGAGGGGGAAACCGGCGAACGGATCGTCGTGCTGCCCATCGCCAGCGGGCTGCATGCCCGGCCGGCCGCGGCCCTGGTCGCCGCGACCAAGGCCTATCCCGGAACTGTCACCATCCACTGCCGCGACCGCCGCGCCAACGCCAAGAGCGTCGTCGCCCTGATGGGACTCGGCACCATGGTCGGCGACCGGCTGACGGTGCGCGCCACCGGTCCCGGTGCCCAGGACATGGCGGAAAGCATCGCCGTGCTGATCGAGGGCGGGCTTGGCGATCCGGTCGTCGCCGGCGCCGCCGCGCAGGCGGCACCGGTTGCCGCCTCCGTCACTCCCGCCACCGCCGCCCCGGCCCAACCGGCCACGGAGGAGGAGGTCGGCCCGCCCTTCGCTCCCGGCGAGGAGGTTCTGCTGAAGGGCACCATCGCCGTGCCCGGACAGGCGGTCGGCACCGTCGTCCGCCGCTTCCGCACCACCGTGCGCGTGGTGGAACAGGGCATCGGCGCGCAGGTCGAGGAGCCGCGTCTGCGCCGGGCGCTGGAGCAAGTCGTCGCCGGTCTGGCCCAGTCCGCGCAGCGCATGCCCGAACATGCCGCCATCTTCCAGGCTCACCGGGAACTGCTGGACGATCCGGAGCTGCTGGATGGAGCGCTCGCCGACATTCGCGGCGGCAAGAGTGCCGAATGGTCCTGGCAGCGCGCGGCGCGTCTCCAGGCCGACGCCTTGGCCGCCCTTGCCGATCCCCGCATGGCTGAGCGCGCCGCCGACCTGCGCGACCTGGAACAGCAGGTTCTGACGGTCCTGTCAGGGAAGGAGCCGGACGTCGGTCTGGCAGACCTGCCGGCGGGCAGCATCGTGCTGGCCGACGAGATCCTTCCCTCCGACCTCGCCGGGGTTCCGGCCGGACGGCTGGCCGGCATCGGCATGGTGCATGGCGGCCCGACCTCCCACGCCGTCATCCTGGCCGCGGCGCTCGGCGTGCCGACCGTGGTGGCGCTGGGCCGGCAGGCGGAGCGGGTGCCGGATGGCGCACCCGTCGTGATCGACGGCAACCGCGGCGAACTGCTGGCCTTCCCGCCGGAGGACACGCTGGCGGCCACCCGGACCGCCGTCGCGGTCCGCGCCGCGCGGCGCGAGGAAAACCGCCTTACCTCCCGCGAGGAGTGCCGCATGGCCGACGGCACCCGGATCGAGGTGTTCGCCAATCTAGGCCGGGTCAGCGACGCACCCGGCGCGGTGGTGGAGGGCGCGGAAGGCTGCGGCCTGCTGCGCACCGAATTCCTGTTCCTGGAACGCCAGTCGGCCCCGACCGAGGATGAACAGTACCAGCAGTACCAGCAGATCGCCGACGCGCTGGAGGGCCGGCCGCTGGTGATCCGCACGCTGGATGTCGGGGGCGACAAGCCGCTGTCCTACCTGCCGCTGCCGAAGGAGGAGAACCCGGTGCTCGGCCTGCGCGGCGTCCGCGTCGGCCTGCGCGAGCCGGAGCTGCTGCGAGCCCAGATCCGCGCCATCCTGCGGGTGAAGCCGGCGGGTGTCTGCCGCATCATGGTGCCGATGATCGCCTCGCCGTCCGAACTGCTGGCGGTGCGGGCGATGGTGGACGAGGAACGGGCAAGGCTCGGCCGCGCCGAACCGATCCAGCTGGGCGCGATGGTCGAGGTTCCGGCCGCCGCCCTGATCGCCGACCGCATCAGCGCGGTGGCGGATTTCCTGTCGATCGGTACCAACGACCTGACCCAGTATGTGCTGGCGATGGACCGTGGCAACCCGCATGTGGCGGCCCAGCTCGATGCGCTGCATCCGGGCGTGCTGCGGCTGATCCGGCTTGCGGTGATCGGGGCGAAAACCCGTGACCGGGTGGTGGCGGTGTGCGGCGGCTCGGCCTCCGACCCGATGGCGGCGCCACTGCTGATCGGGCTTGGCGTCACCGAACTGTCGGCCACCCCGGCGGTGATCGCCGACCTGAAGGCCTTCATCCGCACCTTGCGCCTGGAGGATTGCCAGCGCGTCGCCGAAGCCGCCCTCGGCACCGACAGCGCCGAGGAGGTCCGCCGTCTGGTCGCGGAGACCTGGCCGGCGATTTGAAACCCTGGACACCCTCTCCCGTCCCGGGAGAGGGTGTCCATCTCCTCACATCCGCCCCGCCATCAGCAGCACGGCCGCCGCCTGCCGGCCGCCGTGCCAGCGGGCGGCACCGCGTGCGGCGGCGCGCATCGCGGCGATGCCGATCACCGACACGGCAACGAACAGACCCGGCGTCAGGTCGCCGTGCATCAGCAGCGCCGCACCCAACCCGACGATCAGCACCCGATAGACCGTTTCACAGAAGCCCAGCCCGGCGAGGAAACCGTCGGTGCAGCCGAAGCTGTCGGCACCGGCCAACCGGGCGAGCTGCGACTGCCCGCCGACGGCGCTCGCCGGCCCGGCCGCACCCAGTGCGATCATCGCCGTCAGGGCCGCGACCCCGGCGAGCGCCATCGCACCCATCAGCGGATTCAGCAGCGCCAGCACCGCCAGATGGATCGGCGCCCAGACCGCCTCCAGCACCCACAGCCGCTCCAGCCAGCCGGCAGCGCCGCCCGACGGCACCAGCCGCGCCAGTTCCCGCGACTGGGCGAAGTCCAGCACCGCATGAAGCGCGAACAGGCTCAGCCCAATGGCAACCAGCAGAAGCAGGCTGCCATTGTCGGCACCCACCCACAGCACATCCTGCAACGGCCGGGCATACAACGCGCTGCCGGCGACCAGAAGGTTCGCCGCCGCTCCGAACAGGCAGCTGCGGATCAGGGCTGACCGGTTGACGGCCGCATGACGGGCGATGGACGAGGCCATGTCGGACGCTCGCGTTCGGAAGGGAAAGACCGGCGGCAGGGGCTGTGCCCCGCAAGCCAGGGCAGGAGACATCTCGTCCCCGCGGACAGACGGACAGGCGGTCTGGTCGATCGATGACAGGCTCATGCGGGCTACGGCCGGGCGGCCGCTCCTTAAACCTTGGCGGACCTTGCGGCCCTTATGACGCTGCGCAGCCACGGCGACCGTCGCATGCCGGCATCATGCGTGGGAAAATTTCCCACATCAAGCGAAAAGGTGATTCCCTTTCCGGCCCGCCGCGCTATTGTCACCTCGGTCAAGACAGAGCCCCCAACCGCCGGAGTGCCAGGCGCGTGCCGATCCGCAGCCCCGAACCAGACCGCCCGCCAAGGGCCGAGATGACCGGGGCCGGGATCACCGGGGCGGCGCCGCCGGCGACGCTGCTGACGGCGGTGCGCCGGTTGCTGGTCCCGCTGGTGCGGACGCTGATCGGCTTCGGCATTTCCTGGCCGATGCTGGCGAACCTGCTGAAGTCGGTGTATGTCGAGGTGGCGGAGCGTGGCTTCGCGCTGCCCGGAAGGCCGATGACCGACAGCCGCATCACCTTGCTGACCGGCGTCCACCGCAAGGACGTCAGCGCGATCCGCAGCGCCCCACCGGCCGCGGAGGCTGCGGCCGCGGCCGCCCCGTCGCTGGGCGCGCAGGTGTTGAGCCGCTGGCTGACCGATGCCGCCTTCCTCGACGAGGCCGGCCGCCCCCGCGCCCTGCCCCGCAATTCCGGTCCGGATGGCGAGCCCAGCTTTGAATCACTGGTGACCGGCATCAGCAAGGACATCCGTCCGCGCGCCCTGCTGGACGAGTTGCTGCATGCCGGGCTGGTGACCGAACGCGCCGACGGGCTGCTCGACCTGACCGAGGCGGCGCATGTGCCGCGCGGCGACCTGGACAAGCTCGCCTATTATTACGGCCGGAACCTTGCGGACCATCTGGCCGCGTCCGGCCACAATCTGGCGGGCGGCGCCCCCCCGTTCCTGGAGCGCGCGCTCGCCTATGACCGGCTCAGCCCCGAGTCCATCGCCGCCCTGCGGCGGGAGGCCGACCGGCTGGGCATGGCGATGCTGGTCGAGCTGAACCGCATGGCTGCCGAGCTTGCCGATGGCGACGTCGGCCGTGACGACGCCAGCCACCGCTTCACCGCCGGCCTGTACCTCTATGACGAGGACGAGGCCCCGGTTCCTGCGCTGCAAAATGCCGAACCCGGCGGGGGAGCGGCCACATCGTGACCAGCCAGCCCCGCTCCCTCGCCCGCACCCTGCTGCTGACGCTGATGCTGGCCGCCGCCGGCTGCGGCCCGACCGTCTCCCCCGGGCGGGATGATCGACTGGCCGACCGCGGCATCGGCGGCACCGGCATCGCCGTCACCGACCGCGGCATAGGTGGAACGGGCATCGTCGGCACCGTCACCGCTTTCGGCAGCGTCTGGGTCAACGGCCTGCGGGTCGATCTGCCGCCTACCACCGAACTGCGCATCGAAGGCCAGCCCGCGCAGACCGGCGACGTGCGGATCGGCCAGACGGTCGCCATGACCGCCGTGCCCGGCGGCCCGACCGGCCTGACCGCCCGCAGGCTGGATGTCCGTTACGCCGTGGCCGGACCGGTGGAGCGGACGACACCCGGCGGCGCTCTGATATTGGGGCAGCGCATCGACCTCGCCGAGGCGGAGGGTACCACCGCGCTCTCCCCCGGTCGCTGGGTCGCCGTTTCCGGCCTCCGTCGGCCGGACGGCGTGATCGATGCCAGCCGGGTCGATCCCTGGGATCCGGCGCGCGGCTGGCTGCTGCGTGGTCGATTGGAGTCGCTGACGCCGAAGACGCTGACCATCGCCGGGCTGACGCTCGCCCGCGGCCGTCCACTGGCCGGCGCCCTGCCGGCGGTCGGCAGCATGGTGCGCGTCGGAGGAGGCCCCGATCCCGCCAGGGCGGTCACGCTGGAGCTTGATCCCTTCAATCCCTTCGGCGCCACGGTCGGCGCCCTGTCGATCGAGACCTATGTCGATGCATCCGGGCAGACGGCGATTCCCGGCGGCCCGCGCATCGACAGGGCCGACGGCGCCACGACGCCTGCCCGCGTGGTCATCGACAGTGTCGTGACTTCCGGCGGTGGCATCGATCGCAGCCGGTCCTTTGGCGCGCCGCGCCTGGGCGGCCGGTCGCTGGACGGCACCGATCCCGCCGCCCGCGCCGCCGGCCTGGCCCGCGCCGGCATGCGCCCGGATGGTGCGCAAGGGCCCGAGGCACCGGGCATGGAGGGACCGGAAGGTCCGATCGACGGCATGCGCAGCCGTCCGGGATGGGGCACGCAGCCCGATCCCAATGGCGGCCCGCCCGCCGGCCAGCGCCCGGCGCCCGGCGCCAACGCCGCTCCCGACCCGGCGTCCAGCCCCGGCGTCGGTTCCCTCTCCGGTGCCGCCCGCGCGGCCAGCCATATTGGGCCGACCGGCACCGCGCCGGAGGCCCCGTCCGCTCCGCCCGGCGGATTCGGCGGCTCCTTCGGCGGTCCCGGCCGCGGACGGGGTTCCATGCCGGGTGACGGTGGCTCACCTTATGGAGGTCTGCGAGGAGGCTTTGGTGGCGGGTTCGGCAATGGACCGGCCGGCGACAGGGGCTCGCATTTCTAAGGAAACAGCGCGATCAAAGCGCACAAGTCTTCCCACACGCTGTGTCCTGAGAATTTACTTTAAAAGACCGACAAACCCTTTCAGTCTCTTTATGCGCGGCTCTGCGGCATTTTGATCCACTCTTCAAATTTGGCTGCATTCCCGCTGTTGTACATCTTAAAATATTAATATATCAACGTCGGAGGAACGCTGTTGCGGTCGCCGGACGACCATTGTCGAACCAGTGTCAATAAGGGCTGAACCGAGAGTATGAGGTTGTTTTCCATTATCATATTCGGTTCAGACTCTCACCGGCTTTCAACACCCGCCCGCCCCGCCGGTCCGACCCGGCAGGAGGAGCGGTGTCGTGCCGTCCGCAACGGCTCGAACTCTTCGCACTGACAGGACCAGACCATGATCCCGCTCCTTTCGCGGCTGTCGATCCGCGCGACCCTCGGCCTTGTCGTCGCCGCGCTGGGCCTGCTGCTGATCGCCACCAGCAGCCTCACGCTGGTCGACGTCGTCGACCGCACGCGCAATGCGCACCGTGTCGCCACACTCAGCGAGACCAGCCGCGACCTGCTGCGCACGCTGCTGGCGATCCGGCTGGAACGTGGTCTGGTCGGTCCGGCTCTGGGATCGGAGGAGCCGGTCGGCGACGCCGAGCTGAAGGATATCGCCGCCAACCGCGCGGTGGCGGAGGCCGGCTATGCCGCCATCGCCGCCAAGCTG
The DNA here is from genome assembly GCF_004923295.1 of Azospirillum sp. TSH100. NCBI lineage: Bacteria > Pseudomonadati > Pseudomonadota > Alphaproteobacteria > Rhodospirillales > Azospirillaceae > Azospirillum > Azospirillum sp. TSH100. The sequence goes on along the minus strand of NZ_CP039637.1, from coordinate 485,120 downwards.
GACACGCTCGACCTGCCCGGCCTGCCGGCTGCCGCCTCGACGTTGCGCACCACCCACGACGCGCTGGCCGCCCTGCGCCAGAAGGCGGACTCCGCTGTGCGCCAGCGCAAGGCTTCGCGCGATCCGGCGGTGGCGGAGGCCTGGGGGACGGCGCCGGTCGCCTATCTCGATGCGCTGACCGCCGCCACCGACCTGCTGGACGGCTCGCTGAAGCTGGCCGATCCGATGGTCGATCATCTGTTGGGCATCAAGCGCGCTGCCTGGAACACCCGCCTCAATGCCGGTGGCATGGCGCTGCGCATCCAGACCGCGGTCGCCACCGGCCAGACCTGGACGCCGGCCGATGCGCAGGCGGTGGCCGAGGCCATCGGCCGCACCGTGCAGGCCTGGGCCCTGGTCAGGGAATCCGCCGCGCGTCCCGACACGCCCGCCGCGATCCGCGAGGCGGCCGACAAGGCCAAGGTCAATTTCGAAGGCCCGCTGGTCGATCAGCGCAAGGCGGTGCTCGCAGAGCTGGCCGAAGGCCGCCCGTCGCCGGTGGAGATCGGCACGCTGCGCCGCCAGGACACCGCGAGCCAGGGCTACATCGTCGATGCGGCGCTGGCCGCGGTGGACCAGATGGTCGTCCGTGCCGAGGCCCAGGCCGCGCGTGCCACCCGCGACGCCGTCCTCTCCGGCCTGCTGGCGGTGGCCGCCGTTCTGCTGACCGTCGTCGGACTGATCGTCGCCAAGCGCCGGGTCAGCGACCCGATCCGCTCGATGACCGAGGCGATGCGCCGTCTGGCCGACCGCGACATGGCGGTGACCATCCCCGGCCTGGGCCGTGCCGACGAGATCGGCGGCATGGCGGCGACCGTCACCGTCTTCCGCGACAGCATGATGACCGCTGACCGCCTGGCGGCGGAACAGGCCCGCGAACAGGCCGCCAAGGAGGCGCGCGCCGCCCGGCTGGAAGCGCTGATGCGCGATTTCGACGCCAAGGCGATGCACATCGTCGAGACGGTCGCTTCGGCCGCCACCGAGATGCAGGGTACGGCCGGCGCCATGTCCACAACCGCCTCGCAGGCCAGCGCCCAGGCGACCGCCGTCGCCGCGGCCTCCGAACAGGCCTCCGTCAACGTCCAGACGGTGGCATCGGCGACCGAGGAACTGTCGGCCTCCATTCTGGAGATCGGCCGCCAGATCGCCGCCTCCACCCGCATCTCGGGCGAGGCGGTGGCCCAGGCCGAACAGACCGACGCCACCATGCGCACGCTGGTGGAGGCGGCCGACCAGATCGGCCATGTGGTGGAGATGATCAACACCATCGCCGCCCAGACCAACCTGCTCGCCCTCAACGCCACCATCGAGGCGGCCCGCGCCGGCGAGGCCGGCAAGGGCTTCGCCGTCGTCGCCGGCGAGGTGAAGGCGCTGGCCAGCCAGACCGCCCGCGCCACCGACGAAATCCAGGCCAAGGTGAAGGAGATTCAGCAGGCCACCGGCGGCGCCCAGGACGCCATCCACGGCATCGGCAAGACCATCGGCCGCATCAGCGAGATCACCACCACCATCGCCGCCGCCATCGAGGAGCAGGGGGCCGCCACCCGCGACATCGCCGGCAACGTGGCCGAGGCGGCGCGCGGCACGACGGAGGTCTCCTCCACCATCGTCGGCGTCAATCATGCGGTTCTGGAGACCGGCTCCGCCGCCACCGAGGTGCTGGACGCCGCCAGCAGCCTCGCGCGCGAGGCCGAAACCCTGCGCGGCGAGGTGACCTCCTTCATCACCGCGGTCCGCGCGGCGTAACGCCGCCGTGCCGGAGCGGGTCAGGGTCGAAGCGACCTGCCTGTTCCGGCCGGCCCCGCTCCAGCCGGCCCCACACCGGCCAGCATGGTCTCCTGCACCGCCATCACCGCCGCCCCGATCACCCCGGCGCTCTCCACCTCCGGCACATCCCGGATGTCGAGATGCCGGGTGGAGAGGGCGAGCGAGCGCTGATAGACGCTCTGCCGGATCGAGGCCAGCAGCAGCGGCCCGATCCGCGCCACCCCGCCGCCGATGAAGATGTGCGACGGGTTGAAGAAATTGACCACCGCCGCCAGCATCCACCCGATATGGGCTCCGGCCCGCTGGACGATGGCGTTGGCCGCCGCGTCGCCGGCCCGGCTGGCATTGCCGAGATCGACGGTGGAGAGATGCCCGTTGCGCTCCAGCAGTTCCATCAGCCGCGGGCTTTCCCCGGCGCGCGCCGCCGCTTCCGCCATGCGGGCGATGGCCGGACCGGCCGCCATCGCCTCGACACAGCCGGCATTGCCGCAATGGCAGACCGGCCCCTGCGGATCGACGCAGATATGGCCGACATCGCCGGCCGAACCGTCGCGCCCGCGATACACAAGACCGTGGCAGATGATGCCGCAGCCGATGCCGGTACCGATCTTGATGACCAGGAAATTCTGAAGCTGCCCGCGCAGGCGCCAATGGGTGCCGAGCGCCATGATGTTCACGTCATTGTCGACGAAGACCGGAGCGGCATACTCCTCCGCCAGGAATTCGCGGATCGAAAAGCTCTCCCACCCCGGCAGCAACGGCGGGTTGACCAGCATGCCGCTGTCGAAGGCGACCGGCCCCGGCACGCCGACGCCGATCCCCAGCACCCGCGACGGCCCGACCCCCATGCGCTCCCTCGCCTCGCGCAGCAGGTCGCGCACCCGTCCGAACACCGCGGCAGGCCCGTCGCTCACGTCCGCCGGTTCCGACCGGTGATCCAGCACCGTCATGTCGGGCGCGAGCAGCGCCACGTCGATGCTGGTGGCGCCGATGTCGACCCCCGCCAGAACCCCCATGCGATGGCTCAGCCGCAGCACCTCCGGCCGCCGCCCGCCCGAGGACGGCTGAACCCCGCCCTCCTCGATCAGTTCGCGTCCGATCAGGCTTGAGATCGCGAGGTTCGCCTTGCTTTTGGAAAACTCGACCGACGCCGCCAGTTCGCCACGCGACAGCCCGCCCGCCCAGAACAGCCGCTCCAGCAAGGCGCGCTCGCCGTCAGACAGACGTTGCCAGTCAACCATCGACGAATGCCTTTCCGAACAGCTCCAGCCTCCATCCCTACCACAACCCTCCCCACTTTTGCCAAATTATGTTCAAAGTCGGCCATTGTTTGTCCAAAGAGGGGAGCTTACCATCCGCTCAACGAACGAAGCGGCGTCTTGCGGGACGACACGCTTTGCAGTGGGAGAAACGTCATGGACGGTATCCGCCACGCCGCAGGCTTGCGGCCGGTGGAAATTCCGTCAGGGGGTGCGGAGCCATGAGCCTGCATGTCGCCTTCGACAGCATCACCAAGGAATTCGGACCCGTGCGGGTTCTGCACGGCGTCGGCTTCGATCTGCATCCGGGCCGGGTGCATGGGCTGCTCGGCGAGAATGGCGCCGGCAAATCGACGCTGATGAAGATCCTCGCCGGCTATCAGGCGCCAACCTCCGGCATGCTCAGAATCGACGGCGAAGCGGTGACGTTCCGCAACTCGCGCGACGCCGAACAGCGCGGCATCGTGCTGATTCACCAGGAACTCAGCCTTGCCGACGACCTCACCGTCGCCCAGAACATGTTTCTCGGCCACGAAATCAAACGGGGCTGGCTGCTCGACGACCGGGCGATGCGCGAACAGGCGATGGCGGCCCTGCATCAGGTCGGCTTCGAGCGCGACCCCGACACCAAGGTGCGCGACCTGATCGTCGCCGAAAAGCAGCTGGTGGAGATCGCCAAGGCGCAGTTGCGAAACGCCCGCCTGCTGATCATGGACGAGCCGACCGCCAGCCTGACCCCGTCCGAATGCGACCGGCTGTTCGGGCTGATCGACCGGCTGCGGCGGGACGGCGTCACCATAGTCTACATCTCCCATAAGCTGGACGAGGTGGAACGGATCACCGACGAGGTGATCGTGATGCGCGACGGCCGTTTCGTCGCCCGCGCCCCCACCGCCGAAACGCCACGCCAGCGGATGGGGACGCTGATGGTCGGGCGCGAACTGACCGACATGTTCCCGGAAAAGCGCATCGTCCCCGCCAACGGCCGGCCGCTGATGGCGGTGCGCGGCCTGACCGTGCCGGGCTGGGCGGAGAATGTGAGCTTCGACCTGTATCCCGGCGAGATCCTGGGCTTCGCCGGCCTCGTCGGCGCCGGCCGCACCGAATTGTTCGAGGGTATTCTCGGCCTTCGCCCGCGCAGTGGCGGCACCGTCGAGATCGAAGGCAGCCCGGTCGCCTTGCGCAGCCCGCGCGAGGCGATGCGCAACGGCCTGACCTATCTCAGCGAGGACCGTAAGGGCAAGGGCCTGCACGTCACCATGGGGCTGCGCGACAACCTGACCCTGATGACGCTGCGCCACCATGCCCAGCCGCTGCTGTCGCCAGCGTCGGAAGACCGGGCGCTGGAACATGCCGTGGCCAGCTTCGGCATCCGCGGCAACCCGCAGGGCACGGCATCGTCGCTGTCCGGCGGCAACCAGCAGAAGCTGGCCATCGCCAAGTTCCTGGAGCCCGATCCCCGCGTCTTCGTGCTGGACGAACCGACGCGCGGCGTCGATGTCGGCGCCAAGCGGGACATCTATTTCCTGATCGCGCGGCTGGCCGCCGAAGGGCGCGGCGTGATCGTGATTTCATCGGAACTGATCGAACTGATCGGGCTCTGCCACCGGGTGATCGTGATGCGCGGGCGCCGGGTGACCGCGACCGTGCCCGCCGACCGGCTCAGCGAGGAGGAGTTGATTGCCCATGCCATCGGGACCAACGTCGCGACCAACGCCGGCACCGACATCGGCACCCACGCCCGTCTCTGAGACCGGCGCCGTGTCCACCGCCAAACCGGCGCGCCGCTTCGATCCGCACCGCTTCGGCCCGGTCGTCGGGCTGCTGCTGCTGCTGATCGTCGGCACGGCGCTGAACCCGGACTTCGCCACCTGGGACAACCTGATGAACGTGCTGACCCGCACGGCCTTCATCGGAATCATCTCCATCGGCATGTGCTTCGTCATCATCTCCGGCGGCATCGACCTGTCGGTCGGCTCGATGGCGGCGCTGATCGCCGGCGGCATGATCCTGCTGATGAACGCGCTCGCCGGATCGGTCGGTTCGCCGGTGGCGGTGGTGATGCTCGGCATGCTGTTCGCGCTGCTGCTGGGCGGCGGCTTCGGGCTGGCGCACGGCTATCTCATCACGCGCGGACGGATCGAGCCCTTCATCGTCACGCTGGGCACCCTCGGCATCTTCCGCGCCGTGCTGACCTGGCTGGCCGACGGCGGCGCCATCACGCTGGACAACGACCTGTCGGACGCCTACGGCCCGGTCTATTACGGCAGCCTGATCGGCATTCCGGTGCCGGTCTGGGTCTTCCTGGCCGTGTCGGTGGCCGGCGCCGTCCTGCTGAACCGGACCGCCTTCGGCCGCTATGTCCAGGCCATCGGCTCCAACGAGCAGGTCGCCCGCTTCGCCGCGGTGGACGTCGACCGGGTGAAGCTGCTGACCTACGGCCTGCTCGGCGTCTGCGTCGGCATCGCCACGGTGCTGTATGTGCCGCGGCTGGGCTCTGCCTCCCCCACCACCGGCCTGTTGTGGGAGCTGGAGGCGATCGCCGCGGTGATCGTCGGCGGCACCTCCTTCAAGGGGGGTGAGGGACGGATCGCCGGCACCCTGATCGGTGCGGTGCTGCTGTCGGTCATCAGCAACATCCTGAACCTGACCAGCATCATCAGCGTCTATCTGAACGCGGCGGTGCAGGGCTGCGTCATCATCGCCGTCGCCTTCCTGCAGCGTCGGCGTCCCTAAAAAACGAAGTGGAGGAGAAACGTCATGTCGGAAGTTGCGCGTTATACCCGTCGTCTCGTCCTGGGCGCCGGCCTTGCCATGACGGCGACGGTCGCCCTCGGTGGCGCCCTCGGGAGCGCTGCCTTCGCGGCGGACACGGTGAAGCTGGGCGTCAGCATCCCGGCAGCCACCCATGGCTTCACCGGCGGCATCGTCTGGTGGGCCAATCAGGCGAAGGCGGAGCTTGAAAAGGCCCATCCCAATCTGAAGGTCACCGTCAAGACCGCCAGCGGCGCACCGGAACAGGCGAACCAGCTCCAGGATCTGGTGACGGTGACTAAGATCGATTCGCTGGTCATCTTCCCCTTCGAATCCGCCGCTCTGACCCAGCCGGTGATGCAGGCGAAGAAGAAGGGCGTTTACGTCACCGTCGTCGACCGCGGCCTGACCGACACCAGCGCCCAGGACGCCTACATCGCCGGCGACAACACCGCCTTCGGCCGCATTCCGGCCGAATACATTGCCAAGAAATACAACGGCAAGGCTAACATCGTGGCCCTGCGCGGCATCCCGACCACGCTCGACAACGAGCGCTGGGAAGCCTTCACCGGCGTGCTGAAGCAGTATCCCGACATCAAGATCCTGGACGGCAAATACGCCAACTGGAACCGTGACGACGCCTTCAAGGTGACGCAGGACTTCCTGACCCGCTTCAAGGACATCGACGTCGTCTGGGCCGCCGACGACGACATGGCCTTCGGCGTGCTGAAGGCGATCGAACAGGCCAAGCGCACCGACATCAAGGAGGTGTTCGGCGGCGCGGGTTCCAAGACGATGGTGAAGACCATCCTCGACGGCTCCAACCCGCTGATCCGCGCCGACGTGTCCTATTCGCCGAAATTCATCTACGACGCCATCAAGATGACCGCCGAAGCCCGTCTGAAGGGCGACAAGCTGCCGGCGACCCACATCATCCCGTCGTCGCTCATCACCAAGGAGAACGCCAAGGAGTTCTACTTCCCGGACTCGCCGTACTGATCCCTGGTTCGTCAACCCCCTCACTCTTCCCCTCCCAGCGGGGGAAGGTGAGGGGGGAACAGCCGCCAGCCGACACCTCCCGAAAACCGGGGAGCCAGACCCATGAAGACCATCAAAGGCCCGGCGATCTTCCTCGCCCAGTTCGCGGGTGACGCAGCACCCTTCAACTCGCTGGACGGCATCGCCCGCTGGGCCGCCGGCCTTGGCTTCAAAGGCGTGCAGATCCCCAGCTGGGACCGCCGCCTGTTCGATCTGCACAAGGCCGCGACCAGTCGCAGCTATTGCGACGAGGTCAAGGGCACGCTGGCCGATGCCGGCCTCGAACTGACCGAGTTGTCGACCCACCTGCAAGGCCAGCTCGTCGCCGTCCACCCCGCCTACGACGCGCTTTACGACGGCTTCGCCCCGGCCGAGGTCCATGGCCGTCCCGACGTCCGGCAGGCCTGGGCGGTGGAACAGCTTCGCCTCGCCGCCAGGGCGTCGGCGAACCTCGGCCTGACCGCCCACGCCACCTTCTCCGGCGCGCTGGCCTGGCCCTATCTCTACCCGTGGCCGCAACGCCCGCCCGGCCTGATCGAGACCGCCTTCGACGAGCTGGCGAAGCGCTGGCGCCCGATCCTCGACGCCTTCGACGAGGCCGGCTGCGACCTCTGCTACGAGATCCATCCCGGCGAGGACCTGTTCGACGGCACCACCTTCCAGATGTTCCTCGACCGCGTCGGCGGGCACCGGCGCTGCAACATCCTGTACGACCCAAGCCACTTCGTCCTGCAACAGCTGGACTATCTCGGCTACATCGACGTCTTCCGCGACCGCATCCGCATGTTCCACGTCAAGGATGCAGAGTTCAATCCGACCCCCTGGCAGGGTGTCTATTCCGGCTATGCGCCGTGGAAGGACCGGGCCGGGCGCTTCCGCTCGCTGGGCGACGGGCAGGTCGATTTCCGCGGCATCTTCTCCAAACTGACCCAGTACGGCTTCGACGGCTGGGCGGTGCTGGAATGGGAATGCTGCATCAAGCATCCGGAGCAGGGGGCCGCCGAGGGCGCCCGCTTCATCCAGGACCACATCATCCGCGTCACCGACCGCGCCTTCGACGATTTCGCAGACGCCGGCACCGACGAGGCGGCCAACCGCCGGATTCTCGGTCTGGGGAAAGGGGCATCATGAGCGCGGATCAAGCACCCGCGTCGTCGAGACGCTTGAGGCTGGGCATGGTCGGCGGCGGCCAGGGCGCCTTCATCGGCGCCGTCCACCGCATCGCCGCCCGCATCGACGACCGCTACGAACTGGTGGCCGGCGCCCTGTCCTCCGACCCGGAACGGGCGCGGGCCAGCGGGGCGGAGCTGTTCCTGGCGCCCGACCGCTGTTACGACGACTTCCACAAGATGGCTGTGGCGGAGGAGGCGCGCCCCGACGGCATTGACGCGGTCGCCATCGTCACGCCCAACCACCTGCATTACCCGGCCGCGAAAGCCTTCCTCGAGGCCGGTATCCACGTCATCTGCGACAAGCCGCTGGTCCATACGGTGGGGGAGGCGGAAGAACTGGCCGCCCTGGTGCGCCAACGCGATCTTGTCTTTGTGCTGACCCACAATTACAGCGGCTATCCGATGATTCGTCAGGCCCGCGCCATGGTGACGTCGGGCACGCTCGGCCGCATCCGGGTGGTGCAGGCCGAATATGCACAGGACTGGCTGGCGACCGACCTGGAGGTCAACGGCAACAAGCAGGCCTCCTGGCGCACCGACCCGGCGCAGAGCGGCATCGCCGGCTGTATCGGCGACATCGGCACCCACGCCTTCCATCTGGCGGAGTTCGTGACCGGCCTGCGCTGCACCGATCTCGCGGCCGATCTGACCGCCTTCGTGCCCGGCCGGCGGCTGGACGACAATGCCCACATCATGATGCGCTTCGAGGGCGGCGCCCGCGGCATGCTGTGGGCCAGTCAGGTCTCCCCCGGCACCACCAACGGCCTGCGCCTGCGCGTCTTCGGCGAGGCCGGCGGCCTGGAGTGGCAACAGGAACAGCCCAACGAGCTGCGCTTCACACCGCTGGGCGAGCCGACCCGCACTCTGCTGCGCGCCGGTGCCGGCAGCCTGCCTGCGGCGAGCGGCATCTCCCGCACCCCCGCCGGCCATCCGGAGGGCTATTTGGAAGGCTTCGCGCAAATCTACCGCGACGCCGCCGACCGCATCGCCGCCAGCATCGACGCCCGCCCGCCTCCGGCCGACATACCCCTGCCGACAGTGGAAGACGGCGTACGCGGCGTGCGCTTCATCCATGGTGCCGTTGAGTCCAGCCGCCGCGACGCCACTTGGGTGTCCTTGGGCGAATAGGTCCCTCTCCCGCCGAAATCCCCCTCTCCCCGGAGGGGGGATTCATGGCTTTTTTGCATTCCCGGCAGCGCGATGCGCAGAACCGGCAAAAGCCGTTCCGATGAGGCAATCACCCTCCCGGCACATTCCCTAACATCCGTTCACCAAGACAGCCGGCGCCGGTCTGCCGGCCCGGCCCCGAACGGACTTCGCATGACCACCCAGGATTCGCACCCATCCCGTCGCACGGTCCTCTCCGGCAGCGCCGCTCTCGCCGTTGCGGGCGGCGGCCTGCTGCCGATGGTCGCCGGCCCGGCCGCCGCGGCGGAAAAGACGGCCCCCCGCAAAGACACGACCAAAGGAACCAAAGCCATGCTCCAGGGCAGCTACGTCACGACCAAGGACGGCGTCCAGATCTACGTCAAGCAGTGGGGTCCGCAGACCGGCCAACCGGTCGTCTTCAGCCATGGCTGGCCGCTGACCGGCGACGCCTTCGAAGACCAGATGATGTTCCTGGCCCAGCATGGCTATCGCACCGTCGCCCATGACCGCCGCGGCCATGGCCGGTCGTCGCAGCCGGGATTCGGCAACGATCTCGACCATTACGCCGACGATCTGGCGGCGGTGACCGAGGCGCTGGAGCTGAAGAACGCAGTCCATGTCGGCCATTCGACCGGCGGCGGCGAAGTCGCCCGCTACATCGGCCGCCATGGCGTGAAGCGCGTCGCCAAGGCGGTGCTGATCGGCGCCATCCCGCCGATCATGGTGAAGACCGACTGGAATCCCGACGGCGTACCGATGGAGGTGTTCGACGGCATCCGCGCCGGCGTCAAGGCCGACCGGTCGCAGTTCTTCAAAGACCTGACGATCCCCTTCTACGGCTACAACCGCCCGGGCGCCAAGGTATCGCAGGGCGTCATCGACAGCTTCTGGATGCAAGGCATGATGGGCGGCCTGCTGGCCGAATACGAGTGCGTCAAGGCCTTCTCCGAGACCGACCAGCGCGAAGATCTGAAGAAGATGATCGTCCCGACGCTGGTGATGCACGGCGACGACGACCAGATCGTCCCGATCGCCACCTCCGCCAAGGCCGCCGTTGCACTGCTGCCGAAGGGCACGCTCAAGGTCGTCCCCGGCGCGCCGCACGGCATCTGCACCACCCACAAGGACATCGTGAACGAGGAACTGCTGGCCTTCATCCGCGCCTGAGCGGATGAAGGGACATCGTCCTTAAATTAGCAACAATCATGTTCTTATGAGCATGATTGTCCCGCCCTATCGCTTCGTGCCATTGTCTCTTCAGACGGCGCCGACGACGAAAACGGCAGCAAACCCCTTCAAAATCCTCGACAAACAGGAAACGATCATGACCTTCAAGGCCAAGTCGCTCATCAACGCTGACGACACCGTCTTCATCTTCATCGATCACCAGCCGCAGATGTCCTTCGGCGTGGTCAACATCGACCGCCAGCAGCTGAAGAACAACACGGTGGCCCTCGCCAAGACCGCCAAGCTGTTCGGCGCCTCGACCATCGTGACCGCGGTGGAGACCGAGAGCTTCTCCGGCTACATCTGGCCGGAGCTGATGGACGTCCTGAAGCAGGACCCGATCGAGCGCACCTCGATGAACAGCTGGGACTCCGAGGAACTGGTGGCCGCCGTCAAGGCGACCGGCAAGAAGAAACTGGTCATCGCCGCCCTGTGGACCGAGGCCTGCCTGCTGTTCCCGACGCTGTGCGCCATCGAGGAAGGCTTCGAGGTCTACATCGTCACCGACGCTTCGGGCGGCACCTCGCAGGAGGCGCATGACGCCGCCATCCGCCGCATGGAGCAGGCCGGCGCCCATTCCATCACCTCGGTCAACGTCCTGCTCGAACTCCAGCGCGACTGGGCCAAGCGCGGCACCTATGACGGCGTGATGGCCATCGTCCGCGAGCATTTCGGCGCCTACGGCATGGGCGTCGATTACGCCTACACCATGGTCCACAAGGCCCCGCAGCGCGGCGAGTACCCGCACAAGGTGGTCGGCGCCGCCGCCCACGAGCATGCGTAACCGGTACGCCTGAACCTGCGTTCCTGCGCCCGGCTACAACCGGGCGCAGGCAGCCAATTCCAGAACAGCTTCAGACCGGGAGACCGGACCCATGATGCCCTATCTCCTTTCGGCCGGCGCCGGCATCCTGGTCGGCGTCATCTATGCGCTGATCGGCGTCCGCTCGCCGGCGCCGCCGACCATCGCCCTGATCGGGCTGCTCGGCATGCTGGTCGGCGAACAGGTGGTACCGGTTGTCAAGCGGCTGATTGCCGGCGAACCGGTCGTCGCCTTCATCCAGACCGACTGCGCCCGCCATGTGCTGGGTCCGCATGCCGGGGCGGAGACGCCGCCGGCCGCCAAGGGAGACAAGGCATGACCCCGCCCGACATCGACCGCCGCAAGGCGCTGGCGGGCACCGTCGCCGCATCCCTGCTCGCATCACCGCTGCTGTCCACCCTCGCGTCCAGACCCGGGAACGCCGCCATGCCGAATTCCGCCACCACCGGCGACCTGATCCTCGTCAACGCCAAGGTCACCACGCTCGACCGTGCCAACCCGCAGGCCAGCGCCATCGCCATCCGCGACGGTCGCTTCCTCGCCGTCGGCACCGAGGCCGAGGTGCGGGCTGCCGCTCCGCAGGCGATGGTGATCGACGCCAAGGGCCGGCGGGTGATCCCCGGGCTGATCGACAGCCACATGCACATCATCCGCGGCGGCCTGAACTACAACATGGAGCTGCGCTGGGACGGCGTGCCGAGCCTCGCCGACGCGATGGCGATGCTGAAACAGCAGGCGGCGATCACGCCCGCGCCGCAATGGGTCCGCGTCGTCGGCGGCTTCACCGAGCACCAGTTCGCCGAAAAGCGCCTGCCGACCATCGAGGAGCTGAACGCCGCCGCCCCCGACACCCCGGTCTTCATCCTGCACCTCTACGACCGCGCCCTGCTGAACGCCGCCGCCCTGCGCGCCGTCGGCTACACAAAAGACACCCAGAACCCGCCGGGCGGTGAGATCGTGCGCGATGCCGCTGGCAACCCGACCGGCCTGCTGCTGGCCCAGCCCAACGCGACGATCCTCTATTCGACGCTGGCCAAGGGCCCGAAGCTGCCGCCGGACTACCAGCTGAACTCCACCCGCCACTTCATGCGCGAGATGAACCGGCTGGGCGTGACCGGGGTGATCGATGCCGGCGGCGGCTACCAGAACTATCCCGACGATTACGCCATCGTCGAGAAGCTGCATGCCGACGGCGAGCTGACCCTGCGCATCAGCTACAACCTGTTCACCCAGAAGCCGAAGGAGGAGTTGGCCGACTTCGCCGGTTGGGCGAAGACGGTGAAGCCGGGCGACGGCGACGACAGCTACCGTCACAACGGCGCCGGCGAGATGCTGGTCTATTCCGCAGCCGATTTCGAGGATTTCCGCGTCGCCCGCCCCGACATGCCGCCGAACATGGAAGGCGACCTGGAGCCGGTGATCCGCCTGCTGGCCGAGAACCGCTGGCCGTGGCGCCTGCATGCCACCTACGACCAGACGATCAGCCGCGCGCTCGACGTCTTCGAGAAGGTCAACCGCGACATCCCCTTCGACGGGCTGCACTGGTTCTTCGACCATGCCGAGACGATCAGCGACCGCAACATCGACCGCATCGCCGCACTCGGCGGCGGCATCGCCATCCAGCACCGCATGGCCTATCAGGGCGAATATTTCGTCGAGCGCTACGGCACGAAGGCGGCGGAGCAGACCCCGCCGATCGTCAAGATGATGGCGGCCGGCCTGCCGGTCGGCGCCGGCACCGACGCCACCCGCGTCGCCAGCTACAACCCCTGGGTCTCGCTGTCCTGGCTGGTAACCGGCAGGACGGTGGGCGGCCTCAGCCTCTATCCCCAGGCCAACCGGCTCGACCGCGAGACCGCGCTGCGGCTGTGGACGGAGGCCAACACCTGGTTCTCCAACGAGCAGGGCAAGAAGGGTCAGATCAAGGCCGGCCAGCTTGCCGACCTCGCCGTGCTGTCCGACGATTTCTTCTCGGTCTCGGAAGACCGCATCGCCCATCTGAACTCGGTGCTGACGATGCTCGGCGGCGCGGTTGTGCATGGCGAGGGCGATTACGGCCCGCTGGCGCCGCAGTTGCCGAAGCCGATGCCGGACTGGTCGCCTGTGCGGACCTTCGGGGGCTATTACAAATCGGCCGATGCTGGCAGCCAGCGTCAGGCACTGGCCTCGGCCTGCGGCTGCGCCACCGGCTGCGGCGTCCACGGCCACGACCACGCCGCCGCCTACGCCACCGACGTCCCGGCCGCCGACGTGCAGTCCTTCTGGGGTGCGCTGGGCTGCGGCTGCTGGGCTGTGTAACCGCCTCTCCCTGATGCGGATCCCCTCTCCCCCGGGGAGGGGGAGAATCCCCCGAAACCGGAATACCCACCATGACCATCCGCGACCTCGAACGCCCGGCGGAACGCATCGTCGACCGCATCCTCGACTGGGACGGCACATGGCTGCTGGCCCGGCTGGCTCTGGTCGGCGCCTACCTCCTCGGCGGTTTGGTCAAGCTCACCGACTGGCCGGGCGCCGTCGCCGAGCAGGCGCATTTCGGCCTCACCCCGCCGGCGCTCTGGGCCGCCCTGACCATCCTGGTCGAGCTGGTCGGCCCGCTGCTGATCCTGCTGGACCGTGCCTTGTGGCTCGGCGCCGGTGCGCTCGGCGTCTTCACCTTGCTGGCTGCCCTGATCGCCAACGATTTCTGGAATATGGCGGGCCAGGAGCGCTTCATGGCGACCAACGCCTTCTTCGAGCATATCGGTCTGGTCGGCGGTTTCGCACTGGCCGCGATCATCTCGCGGATGCGTCGCCGCTTCGGCCAAACCGCCTGACAAGGCCAAACGCCATGGCTTCCCCCTCCTCTCCCGTCGCCGCCCCACTGCCCTGGCTCTTGATGCTGCTGTCGGTGACGACCGGGCTGGTCGACGCCACCAGCGTGCTCGGCCTCGACAAGGTGTTCACCGCCAACATGACCGGCAACATCGTGTTCCTCGGTTTCGCCGCCGCCGGAACGCCGGGCTTCGATATCGCCCCCTATCTGACGGCGATCTGCGCCTTCCTGGTCGGCGCGCTGGTCGCCGGCCGCACCGGCAAGGCCCATGCCGGCCGTCCGCTGCGCCGCTGGCTGTTGAGTGCCGCCGCCATCGAGGCCGGGCTGCTGTGGCTGGCCGCCCTGCTGGCATGGCTGCGCCAGACCGGGGAAGCCTCACCGGCCAGCTTCTACGGCATCATCCTGCTGACCGCGCTGGCGATGGGCTTCCGCAACGCGACGATCCGACAGCTGAAGGTGCCGGACCTGACCACCACGGTGCTGACCCTGACGCTGACCGGTCTGGCGGCCGATTCCCGGCTGGCCGGCGGGGCCGACACCAACTGGGGCCGCCGCATCGGCAGCGTCGTCGCCATCTTCGCCGGGGCCGCCATCGGCGCCGCCCTGGTGACCCACAGCGGCCTCGCCGCGCCGCTGCTGCTGGCCGGGCTGCTCGGTCTGGTCGGCACCGCCGCCTGCGCCCTGCATCCCGCCGCCGCCACGCCGGCCGCCGCCTGATCTCCGTCCCCATTTCCGAAACAGAACAGCGGGCCCTCAGCATGTCGCCATCCGGTCAGTTCGAACTCGTCCTTGGCCTGATGGCGGCGATCATCGTGCTGGAGCTTGCGGCCAAGCGGCTGCGCATGCCGCCGTCGGCCGTGCTGGTTCTGGGCGGCATCGCGCTCGCCCTGGTCCCCGGCCTGCCGGAGATCACACCGGATCCCGACCTGACCCTGCTGCTGTTCCTGCCGCCGCTGCTGTTCGCCAGCGCCTATTTCACGGTATGGAGCGACTTCCGCGCCAATCTGCGCATCATCCTGCAACTGGCGGTGGGAGCGGTCGCCTTCACCACGCTGGCGGTCGGGGTTGTCGCCCATCTGGTGATGCCGTCGCTGCCCTGGGCGGCCTGCTTCACGCTCGGCGCCATCCTGTCGCCGCCCGACGCGGTGGCGGCGAAGGCGGCGCTGAAGGGCCTGCCGCTGCCGCCGCGCATCGTCACCCTGCTGGAGGGCGAAAGCCTGGTGAACGACGCCACCGGGCTGGTGTTGTTCCGCATCGCCATCGCCGCCGGCATGACCGGGACCTTCGAGGCCGGCCACGCCTCGCTGGAATTCCTGTGGCTTGCGATCGGCGGTGTCGCGGCCGGCGTGGTGTTCGGCCACATCGCGGCATTGCTGCTGGGGCGCCTGCGCGACGTACCGCTCAGCATCGTCGGCGGCTTCCTCGCCGCCTGGGGCAGCTATCTCGGCGGCGAGGCGCTGGAGGTGTCGGGCGTGCTCGCCACCGTCGGCTGCGGTCTGGTGATGGGCCGGCGCCAGCACGACCTGTTCACGGCACAGCTGCGCACCCACGCCAACGCGGTGTGGACGGTGGCGGTGTTCATCATGGAATCGATGGTCTTCATCATCATCGGCCTGTCGCTGCGCGGCGTGCTCGGCCGGCTGGAGGCTGCCGGCACCGGCCTGACCGACCTGCTGCCGATGATCGTCGCCGTCACCCTGGCGATGGTGCTGTCGCGCTTTGCCTGGCTGTTCCCCTCGACCTACCTGCCGCGGTTCCTGTTCCCGAGCTTACGGCGGCGCGACCCCTATCCGTCGGTGGCGGTGCCGGTGATCATGGGATGGGCGGCAATCCGGGGCGTGGTCAGCCTCGCCGTCGCCCTGTCGGTCCCCGTCGAGTTTCCCGGCCGTGACATCATTCTGGCGACGACCTGGGCGGTGATCCTGGTGTCGATCCTGGGGCAGGCGACCACGCTCGCTCCGCTGATCCGCAGAATGCGGCTGGGCGGCTTCACGCTGGAACGCCGCCCCACCCTGTCGGAATCGGAAGCCCGCATCCGCATGGCCCGGGCGGCGCTGGAGGCGGTGCGCAAACGCTCCGACACCCCGGACGGTCGCCAGCGCCATCCGCGCCTGCTGGAACAATACGGCCACCGGGCGACGATGGCCGAGCGTTTCCACGAGAGCGAAGGCATGCTGACGGAGGACCGGCGCGAGCATTTTGCCGCCGTCCTGGCCGCCAACCGCGCCGCCCGCACCGAGATTCTCGACCTGCATCGCGGTGGCCGCATCCACGACACCGTGCTGCACCGGCTGGAAGCCGAACTGGACCTTGAGGAACTCAGTGCCGAGCAGGCGCTGGCGGAGGGGGAGGCTGCGGGGTGAGTGCGCTTCCTTCCCGCGGAAGGAGCCCTCTCGGTGGGTGAGAGGGGGGATTCCCCCTACGCCGCCTCGCCCACCGGTGCCGGCTTCGCCGCGCGCAGGATCATGCCGAACAGATCGCGCGGCTCGTCGGGGTCGGCCAGCATGTCAAGATTCTCGTAGAAGCCCGTTCCCTCCACCTTGTCGCGGACATAGCGCAGGGCGGAGAAGTCCTCCGTCGCGAAGCCGACCGAATCGAACAGCGTGATCTGCCGCGCATCGCGCCGCCCCACCGCCTGACCGATCATCACCGTCCACAGCTCCGTCACCGGATGGTCCGGCGCCAGCTGCTGGATTTCCCCCTCGATCCGCGTCTGCGGCGGATATTCGACGAAGATGTCCGAACGCAGCAGGATGTCGCGGTGCAGTTCCGTCTTGCCGGGGCAGTCGCCGCCGACCGCGTTGATGTGCACCCCGGCCCCGACCATGTTGTCGGTCAGGATGGTGGCATACTGCTTGTCGGCGGTGACGGTGGTGATGATCTGCGCCCCCTCCACCGCCTCTTCGGTCGAGGTGCAGGCGGTGATCTCGAAGCCCTGGCCGCGCAGGTTGCGCACGCATTTCTGCGTCGCCGCGGGGTCGATGTCGTAGAGCCGCAGTTTGCGGATCCCCAGCAGCGCCTTGAAGGCCAGCGCCTGGAACTCCGCCTGCGCTCCATTACCGATGATCGCCATGCAGGAGGCATCCTTCGGCGCCAGAAACTTCGCCGCAACAGCCGAGGTCGCGGCGGTGCGCAGCGCCGTCAGGATGGTCATCTCCGTCATCAGCACCGGATAGCCGTTGCCGACATCGGCCAGCACGCCGAAGGCGGTCACGGTCTGCCGTCCTTCCCGCGTGTTCTTCGGATGGCCGTTGACGTACTTGAAGCCATAGGTGCGGCCGTCGCTGGTCGGCATCAGCTCGATCACGCCCTCCGCGCTGTGGGAGGCCACCCGCGGCGTCTTGTCGAAGCTTTCCCAGCGGCGGAAATCCTCCTCGACATAGGCCGACAGCTCGGTCAGGAAGCGCTCCACGCCGATGTGCAGCACCAGCTTCATCATGTGGTCGACGCTGACGAAGGGAACGAGATTCAGGTTCGGGATCATTCTTAAACGCTCCGTTCGTTCAGAAGCTGCGGGTGGGATAGTCGAGGACGCGGCGCCCCATCAGGCTCGCCAGCAATTCCACCATCAGGGTCGCGGTCCGGCCGCGCTCGTCGAGGAAGGGGTTCAGCTCGACCAGATCGACGCTGCTGACCATGCCGGTGTCGTGCAGCATCTCCATGACCAGATGCGCCTCGCGGAAGGTGGCGCCGCCGGGAACCGTGGTGCCGACGCCGGGGGCGATGCCGGGATCGAGGAAATCGACATCCAGGCTGACATGCAGCAGCCCGTCCGCCTCCACCACCCGCTTCAGGAACGGGCGCAGCAGGGCGACGATGCCGTGCTCGTCGATCTTGCGCATGTCATGGACGGTGATGCCGGACGTCTCCAGCGCCCGCCGTTCGGCCGGATCGACACTGCGGATGCCCATCATGCAGACATTGTTCGGGTCGAGCCGGGCCGGCGGCGGCGGAAAATAGCCGTCGAAGCCGGCGCGGCCGGTGGCGTAGGCCATCGGCACGCCATGCAGATTGCCGCTTTCCGTCGTCTCCAGCGTGTGGAAATCCGGATGGGCGTCCAGCCACAGCACGAACAGCGGGCGCCGCATCTCGGCGGCGCGCTGCGCCAGCCCGGTCAGGGTGCCGGCGGCAAGGCTGTGATCGCCGCCCATGAAGATCGGCATGGCGTCCTGCCCGGCGCTCGCCTCATAGGCCACCTTGGACAGCGCGGCGGTCCAGCCCGCCACTTCCGGCAGGAATTTCAGCGCGGCGTTGCCATGCGTCATCGGCCGCTGCGGCAGCGGCGCCACGTTACCCAGGTCGGTGACGCTGTGGCCCAGGTCCGACAGAGCCTTGGAGATGCCGGCGGTGCGGTAGGCGCTGGGTCCCATTTCGCAGCCAAGCCGGCCCGCCCCATCCTGCACCGGCACACCGACCAGCCGGCACTGCTTCGTCTTTGTCTTGTGATAGGACATTGTTTGGTCTCTTGCCTGTTCCTTTCACCAGCAAACCACAGGCTTCCGGCGGAACGGACAGGGCAAATTGACAAATGTCGTCATTCGACCTACCAAATTGAGCAGTAAAGCTTGCCAGACTGTCGGAGTGCCTGAATCATGACGCTCGACCAGCTCGACGAAAAGCTGATCACCCTGCTGCGCCATGACGGCCGCCGCAGCATTTCCGACCTCGCCATCGAACTCGGCGTCTCGCGGGCGACGGTGCGGTCGCGGATGGAGCGGCTGGAAAGCTCCGGCATCATCACCGGCTACACCGTGATCCTGCGCGCCGACACGGTGGAGGCGCCGGTGCGCGGCATCATGCTGATCGAGGTGGAGGGACAGGCCACCGACCGCGTGGTGCGGACTCTCAGCGGCTTCCCCGAGATCATGGAGATCCACAGCACCAACGGACGCTGGGATCTGATCGTCGAGCTGTCGGCCGGCAGCCTGCCGGAATTCGACGGCGTGCTGCGCCGCATCCGGCTTATTCCCGGCATCACCACCAGCGAGACGAACCTGCTGCTGAACACCCCGCGCAGCACCCGCGCCCGGCTATAGGCTGCGCCAGGCTTGCCAATCCGCGCAGCCCAAGCTTTCATTTTGGCAACTTGGCTCGGGTTTTCTGTCACTTTTTCATCTTCCCGCCGCCATCTGCATCGCTGATGCTCCGTGTCCCAAACGAAATCGGGACGTCGCATGGACCAGCATCGCATCGCCATCGATCGTATCGTCAGCGTCGGCCAGGACGGGCCGGCCCACCGCCACCCTCCCACCAACCCTGCTGCCGCGGTCGCTGTCCAGGCGGACGACATCCACAAGCGGTTCGGACCGCTGGAGGTTCTGAAGGGCGTGTCGCTGACCGCCCGTGAGGGCGACGTCATCACGCTGATCGGCTCGTCCGGCTCGGGCAAGAGCACGCTTCTGCGCTGCATCAACATGCTGGAGGTGCCCGACGGGGGGCGCGTCACCATCTGCGGCGAGACCATCGCGATGAAGACGGCGCGCGGGCGGACCATGCCGGCCAACTCCCGTCAGGTCGACCGCATCCGCACCCGGCTCGGCATGGTGTTCCAGAACTTCAACCTCTGGACCCACATGACCATTCTGGAGAACGTCATCGAGGCGCCGGTCCATGTCCTTGGCGTGCCGAAGGGCGAGGCCATCGACCTCGCGCGCAGCCTGCTGGACAAGGTCGGCATTCTCGCCAAGGCCGATTGCTATCCGATCCAGCTCTCCGGAGGCCAGCAGCAGCGCGCCGCCATCGCCCGCGCCCTTGCCATGCAGCCCAAGGTGATGCTGTTCGACGAGCCGACCTCGGCCCTGGATCCGGAACTGGTGGGCGAGGTGCTGCGCGTCATCCGCCAGCTCGCGGACGAGGGCCGCACCATGATCCTGGTGACGCACGAGATGGACTTCGCCCGCGAGGTCTCGTCCAGGGTCGTCTTCCTCCACCAGGGCCGCATCGAGGAGGAAGGGGCGCCCGACCGGGTGCTGACCACCCCCCAGTCCGACCGCGTGCGCCAGTTCCTCTCCCGCCACCTTTCCGCCGCCTGACCAGCCACGCGTCTCCCGCCGCCCCCGCACAAACCCAAGGGGGTGCGCCACACAGGCGCAGGGTTCCCGGCCTTCGCGACGATGACGGCCGATGGACGCCTGTGCCAAAGTCCGCCGCTCCGCGGCCGGACCGGAACTCAAATTGCCGGGCCCGAGCGGGCAAACAAACACAGGATACCAACCAATGAAGAAGATCCTTTTGGCCCTGGTGCTGGGCGCCCTGGCGACCGGCAGCGCCGTTCCGGCGATGGCGAAGGATGCAAGGAAGATCCGCATCGCGTCCGAAGGCGCCTTCGCGCCGTGGAACGGCATGGATTCGTCGGGCAAGCTGGTCGGCTTCGAGATCGACCTCGCCTGGGATCTGTGCAAGCGCATCGAAGCCGACTGCGAGCTGGTGGCGATGGATTGGGACGGCATGATCCCCTCGCTCCAGCAGGGCAAGATCGACGCCATCATGGCCGGCATGACCATCACCGACGAGCGCAAGAAGGTCATCGCCTTCGCCGGCCCCTACGGCACCGAGCAATCCACCTTCGCCACCCTGAAATCCTCCAAGCTGGCCGGCGCCACCGTTGGTGCTGACCACGTCGACCTCGCCGACGAGGCCGCGGCCAAGCCGGCGATCGCCAAGCTGGCGGCACTGCTGAAGGGCAAGACGGTCGGCGTCCAGACCTCGACCATCCAGGTCGATTTCCTGGAAAAGCACCTGCCGGACGTGACGGTGCGCAATTACGACAAGATCGACAATGCCGCCATCGATCTGGCCGCCGGCCGCGTCGACGCCATCTTCGGCGACCGCTCGCCGATCGAGGCGCTGATGCGCGCCACCGGCAACCAGGGCATGACCCTGTTCGGCCCGGCGATGACGCGCGGCGTGCTGGGCGAGGGCATGGGCGTCGGCTTGCGCAAGGCGGATGCCGAACTGAAGGACCGGCTGGACAAGGCCATCGCCGATGCCGGCAAGGACGGCACCATCGCGGCCCTGAGCCAGAAGCATTTCGGCTACGACGTTTCGGTGCGGTGACGGCGATGCTGGATTTCCTCGACTCCGGGCTCACCTCCGGGCTGCACGGCTGGGGGCCGCAGCTGCTGTCCGGGACGGCGATGACCATCGCGGTCGCGCTGTCGTCCTTTCTGCTGGGTCTCGCCTTCGGGGCCGCTGGCGCCGCCGCCAAGCTCAGCGACAGCCTGGTGTTGAGGGGTCTGGCGGAGCTTTACACCACCGCCGTGCGCGGCGTGCCCGAACTGTTGGTGATCTACCTGCTGTTCTTCGGCGGTTCGGGCATGATCATGGCGGTGGCCGGAATCTTCGGCTACAGCGGCTTTGTCGAGCTGAACGCCTTTTCCATCGGCGTCGCCGCCGTCGGCCTGATCTCCGGCGCCTATTCGACCGAGGTGATCCGCGGCGCCGTCAAATCCGTGCCCTACGGCCAGATCGAGGCGGCGCGGGCCTGCGGCATGGGGCGCTGGCGCATCCTGCGCCGGGTTCTGGTGCCGCAGACCCTGCGCTTCGCCCTGCCCGGCCTGGGCAATGTCTGGCAGCTGACCCTGAAGGACACCGCACTCATCTCCGTCACCGCGCTGGCCGAGATCATGCGCGTCGCCCACACCGCCGCCGGTTCGACCCGGCAATCCTTCCTGTTCTACAGCGTCGCAGCATTGCTCTACCTCGCGCTGACCACCGTTTCGACAATGGCGTTCCAGCGGGCCGAGCGTTACGCCAGCCGCGGCGTCCGGAGGGCCTGACGATGAACTGGCCCCTGATGTGGGACAGCCTGCCGCGCCTTCTCGCGGCCCTGCCCCTGACCCTTGAGTTGGTGGCGCTGTCGCTCGCCTTCGGTGCCGCGCTGGCCTTCGCCACCGCCCTGCTGCGGCTGTCCGGCAACCGGGTGGCGGTGGCGCTGACCTCGGCCTACAGCTTCGTCTTCCGCGGCACGCCGCTTCTGGTTCAGATCTTCCTGATCTATTACGGCCTCAGCCAGATCGACCTCATCCGCGGCAGCGTCCTGTGGCCAGTCCTCAGCCAGCCGATGTGGTGCGCCATCCTGGCGCTGGCGCTCAACACCGGCGCCTACACCGCCGAGATCCTGCGCGGTGCCATCGAGACCGTGCCGCAGGGTCAGGTGGAAGCGGCGCGGGCCTGCGGCATGTCGCGGCTGCGGGTGTTCCGCCGCATCGTCCTGCCGGTGGCGATCCGCCAGATGCTGCCGGCCTACGGCAACGAGGTGATCTTGATGGTGAAGGCCAGTTCGCTCGCCAGCACCATCACGATGATGGAGATCACCGGAGTCGCGCGACGCATGATCGCCCAGACCTTCGCGGTTTTCGAGATCTTCATCGTCGCCGGCGTCCTCTATCTGCTGATCAACTTCATCGCCACCCGCCTGATCCGTCACGCCGAATGGCGCATGACCCCCTATCTGCGGGCGCGGGCCTGAACCGCATGCTATCCTGCCGTCCAGCTTCGACCGCACCAGCAACCGGACGACATGACCACCGCCGTCAGCGACCAGGACCGCCTCATCCCCACCCAGTCCGGCAGCCTCCATGTGAAGGAGTGGACGCCCGATGCGTCCGGTTCGCTGCCGCCGATCCTGTTGTTCCATGATTCGCTCGGCTGCGTCGATCTGTGGCGCAGCTTCCCGGCCCGCCTTGCCGCTGCGACGGCACGGCGGGTCGTCGCCTATGACCGGCTGGGCTTCGGCCGCTCCGATCCTCATCCCGGCACGCTGCCCCTCGATTTCGTCGCGGCGGAGGCGCGGGACATTGTGCCCGTCCTGCTCGGCCATCTCGGCATCGGCGAGTTCGTCGCCTGCGGCCACAGCGTCGGCGGCGGCATGGCGGTCGAGACGGCGGCGCGCTTTCCCTCCCGCTGCCGCGCCCTGGTGACCATCGCCGCGCAGGCCTTCGTCGAGGACCGCACGCTCGCCGGCATCCGCGAGGCAAAGGAAGGCTTCCGGGATCCGGCGCAATTCGCCCGCCTGGCGCGATACCATGGCGGCAAGGCGCGCTGGGCGGTCGATGCCTGGACCGAAAGCTGGCTGTCCCCCGCCTTCGCCGGCTGGACCCTGGACACCGCCCTGGCGGAGGTCCGCTGTCCGGTGCTGGCCCTGCACGGCGACCGCGACGAATATGGCTCGGCCGAACACCCCACCCGCATCGCCGCCGGGCGCGGCACCGTCCGCCTGCTGGCCGACACCGGCCACGTCCCCCATCGCGAATGTGAGGATACGGTGGTCGAGGCGATCCTATCGTTCCTCAGCGAACCCTGAGGCCAGCCCCCTCCGCTGGCCCCTCCGCCACCAACGCCGCATCCAGCAGCTCGGCGAGCGCCCCGACGCGATACGGCTTCGGCAGCACCCGCACCCCCTCGATGCGGGCGATGTCCTCGCTGTAGCCGGTGGTCAGCACCACCGGCAGGCCGGGCCGCAGGCGCCGGGCGGTGTGGGCGAGGTCGACACCGTTCATCGGCCCCGGCATGACCACATCGCTGAACAGGATGTCGATCCGCAGATCCCCGTCGGTCAGCAGCCCCAGCGCCTCCTCCGCGTTGGCGGCGCGCAGCACGGCATAACCGATCTCGTCGAGCGCCGCCGCCACCATGCTGCCGACGACGGGATCGTCCTCCACCAGAAGCAGGCGCCGGCCCGCCCCGCGCGCGGTATCGAGCGCCCGCACCAAAGCCGGAGCCGCCACCGGCTTGGCCGTCCGCGGCAGGAACAGCGAAACGGCGGTGCCCTGACCGGGGGCGCTGTCGATCTCCACCCATCCCGACGACTGGCGGGTGAAGCCATACACCTGCGCCAGCCCGAGGCCGGACCCCTTGCCGACCTCCTTGGTGGTGAAGAAGGGCTCGAAGACGCGGGCCTTCACCTCCGGTTCCATGCCGGTGCCGGTGTCGCCCACGGTCACCTGCACCAGATCGCCGCAAGCGCCGTCGGCCGGCCGGTTGCGGGCGGTGATGCGCAGCCGCCCGCCCTCGGGCATGGCGTCACGCGCGTTGACGGCGAGATTGAGGATCGCCAGCTCGAACTGGGTCGGATCAACCTCCACCGGCCACAGCCCCGGCTCGACCTGCGTTTCAAGCGTGATGTCGGCGCGGATGGCGCGGGTCAACAGGTCGGCCATGCCCAGCAGCCGGTCGCGGACGTCCATAGGCTCCGGCCGCAGCGTCTGCCGGCGGGCGAAGGCCATCAGCTGCTGCACCAGCTTGGCACCACGGTCGATGGCCTGATGCCCGGTCTCCAGCAGCGGCAGGATCGACGGTTCCTTCGCCCGCCGCCCGACCAGCTGAAGGCAGCTCGCCAGCGCCTGGAGCAGGTTGTTGAAGTCATGGGCGATGCCGCCGGTCAATTGGCCCATCGCCTCCATCTTCTGGCTCTGGCGCAGGGCGGCCTCGACCTTCTCACGCTCGGCGATCTCGGCGTTCAGCGCCTCGTTGGCGGCGGACAGGTCGCGCGCATGCGCCGCCAGATCGCGGTTCGCCCGTGCCAACGCCGCCTGCGCCGCGCCCAGCACCAGCACGATCAGCAGCGTCATCGCCAACAAAAGCGCCATGCCGACATAGCGTTCGGCCCGCCGGGCGAAGGGCTCCACCTGCGTGCGCAACGACACGCTGCCGATCGCCTGGCCGTCCTGCATCACCGGAACGGTCACCGTCAGATGGTCACCGTTGAAATGATGTCCCGGCCGTTCGGCGGCCCGTGGCACCGGTGGCATCCCGCCGGTGCTATAGGCGGCGAACAGGCGGCCGCTGGCCTCGTAAACGCCGGCCGCCTCGAACTCCGGGCTGGCGGACAGCGCCGCCACATATTCGCCGGCGGCGGTCCGGTCGTTGAAGCTCAGCGCGGCGGTGACGGTGGCTGCCAGGATCCGCGCCTGCACCTCCACGTCGCCCGCCCGCTCGTCGCGATAGGCATTCTCGCTGGCCAGGGCCATCAGCCCGCCCGCGATCAGCAGGACGGCCACCGCCAGCGCGGTCAGGCGCGGCGTGTGCCGCCAGAATCCGGCCAGATCGGTCACCTCGCCCCCTCCCGCTTCCTCATTGCCGAACCGCCAGGCTCATCAGCTTGGAGCTGATCGCCAGCCGGTTGTCCTGGGCTGCCGCCGCGTCGATGACGAAGCGGACCCGATCCTCGCGCAGCATGAAGGTGATAACGGCCCCGGCACCCGATCCGCCCGGCGCGTCGGCATCGCTGACCGTCAGAACCGGCTCGCCGCGCAGCCGATCCATCGGCGCCGTCCCATACAGCACATGGCAGCCGGCCCCCTTTTCAAACTGTGGCCGGCGCACCAGTTCGATCGGCCGGCCGCCGGCGCTCTGCCCGGCGACGGCCCGATCCAGCAGCTCGCCGAACGGATCGCTTCCCTCCACACACAGGCGGAACGGGCTGTCCGCCGCGGCGAAGGCGGTCTGCGGCCAGCTGACGAAGGCGATGAACTTGTAGAGGAAAGTCGCCTTCACCGCCGCCTCCAGCGGTTCCGCCGACGCCGCGCCAACCCCTCCCCCTGCCCCCGGCACACCGGCCAGCGCCAGCGCCAGGCCCAGCGCCAGGGCACCGCACCAGCGGATGAGCCGCTCCTCCACGCTCAGAACCCCACCCGCATGCGGGCATAGACGCTCCGCCCGATGGCGCGTGGCGTGGTGTTGGACGGGTCGTAGGCCTCCAGATGGCGGGCATGCAGCAGATTGCGGCCGAACAGCGACAGCTCCAGCGCCGGGGTGACGTGCCAGCCCAGATGCAGGTCGGCCTCGGTATAGGCCGGGACGTTCGATACCGCGATCCGGCCGACCCGGCGCAGGGTGGCGTCGAACTCCACCTCCGGCGTCAGGTTCATCCGCGAGCGCAGCTGAAGCTGATAGGCCGGGTCCTGCCCCGCGGCCTGGAAATTGGACAGGTCGTTTGCCCCCGGCTTCAGCCGCAGGCTCTTGTGCAGCCAGTTGGCCCCGGCCTGCAAGGTCCACCAGCCGGCCACCCCGTAGCTGCCCCAGCCTTCGACGCCATAGGTGCTTCCCTCCATGTCGTTGCGCAGCATGATCGGCAGGCCGCCGTTGGTCAGGCTGGTGGTGCGCAGGTCGTCATAGACATTGTAGAAGGCCGACAGCGCCACCCGGCTGTTGGCGGTGGGCTGGCCGCGATATCCGATCTCGTAAGCGGTCAGACGCTCCGACCGGAAATCCGGCGAGGGGGCCAGGATGCCGCCACCCGACAGCTCGCGGTCGACACGCGACGGCGTGCGCACCGACCGGCTGACCGCCGTCCACAGCATGTGCGCATCCGACAGCCTCCAGGCGAGCCGCAGATTCGGCAGCAGGTCAAAACCGGAATAGCTGTTGTGCTCCGCCTTCATCCCGACCGTAAGCTTCAGCTTCGGCGCCAGCGTCACCTCGTCCTGCGCGAACAGGCTGCCCAGCGAGATGGTCTTGTCCTCGTCCGGAAATCCGAAAGCCACGAGGGAGCGGAAGGCCGATTGCCACACCCGGTACTGCGCGCCCCAGACCAGCTGGTGCCGGCTGCCCAGCGCCACATTGTGCTGGGCCTGGACATCGAAGGTCTGCACCCGGTCGGTAGCGACCAGATAATCGCGGTTCTGCTGGTCGTAATAGGTCTGGAGCTGCACCGACGACCCGTCGCCAAGCTTGTGCGTCCAGCGCCCGAGCAGGTTCCCGCCATGAAGCGTGGTGTCGAGCCACTCTGTATGGTTGCGATACAGATCGCCCTGAAGGGTGTAGGACGCCGCTCCCCCTGCCACCGTTCCGTCGAGCCGGAAGCCGGCCTGCGACCCGTCGAAGGCGTCGGTGGAGGCATCGCCCCGCGTCACCGCGAAACTGCTGCGCCGGTCGAAGCCGGTCAGATAGCCGCGCAACGCCATCTTGCCATCCGCCGTCTTCACGCCATGGCGCAGCGTGCCGTTGCGCTCGCCGGACCCGGCGCCGATCTCGGCAAAGCCGCCGGTGCTGTCGCCGGCGGAGCGGGTGATGACGTTGACGACGCCGTTGACCGCGTTGGCGCCCCACAGCGTGCCGCCGGGGCCGCTGACCACCTCGATCCGCTCGATCTCCGACAGGGGGACATTCACCGCTTCCCAGAAGACGGTGGAAGCGACCGGCGAATAGACGCTGCGGCCGTCGACCATCACCTGCAGCTTGTTGGAGGATTCCGGCGAGTTGAAGCCGCGCGCGGTGACGGTGTAGCCGGCGGTGTTCAGCCGCGCGACCTCGAGATTGGGGGCCAGCCGCAGCGCTTCGGGCAGGCTGGTGGCGCCGGAGCGCCGGATGTCCTCCGCCGTGATGACATAGACCGCTGCCGCCGCGTCGCTCAACGGTTCCGGCCGCCTGGAGATCGAAGTGACCTTGATCGCCCCCAGCTCCTCGATCGACAAGGTCGACAGATCCTCGACCGTCTGGGCCGGTGCGGCCTGCGGGGCCAGAAGCAGCCACAGGACGGCACCCAGCCTGCGGACCGGGCCGCCTGCTGCTTCGATCCTGTTGCACAGGCTCCCATGGCGGACGGCTGGCCCTGGCATTGACGCCTGCTTGCTCTGTTCAGTGTCTGCACGAACGAGCTTTATAGCAGCCTTGAGCGTGGCCTCCCGCTAGGCGGAACGGCCGAATTTTACCTAGAGCTTTCGAGCGTCTGACCAGCGGAATCCGCCACCCGACCGCGCTCCGCCCGCAGCAGTGCGAGCTTCGCCTCCAGCTTGCCGATCTTCTTGTCGAGCTTGCGCAGCCGCTTGCGCGGCGCCTTTCCCTCGGCCGGGGCAGCCTGGACACCCTGCCGAATCCCAGCCCCGATCCTCGCGTTGATCGCCGCCTTGGCTGCGTCGCCCAGCCTTTTCCAGCCCTTCACCTCCGCCTTTGTCCGGTGACAGCCCCGGCAGGTACCGTCCCCGCCGAAACGGCAGAGCCCGATGCACGGATCCCTGGTGTCCCTGTATGACGTGTTCCTGTCCGCTGCCGTCCTGTTCCGCTTTCCGCTCATCGGGCCTGCCACATGGTCGTCTCCGGTCGACGACAATGTGCGGCGCGACTCCCGTCCGACAATGGCAGGCGGCGGAAAGGTGGCATGCGGCCATCCGCAATTCCCTGGCAAGCCATCACAATGCATGGATTCCCGGAGAACAAAATCCATACAAATATGCGACACACCGCCGCATCCAGCCCACACGAGCCACAATCACCCTACAATCCCCTTGTCACATCCGTACGATTTACCCATACAAACCTCATCGTCGGATGGCTGCCTCTCCATACGCCTATCGGTGTGGGCAGGTGGCCGGACGTCTTCTTCGTGCCAGGTGATCCATGCCCAGCGATGCGCCCATCATCACCCGCCGCCCCGACCATGCGGCCGCCAATCCGGACCCGCCGCCGGCTTATGCCCCTCACCGCAAGATCCATCCCAAGTCGGTGCGCGGGCGATACCGGCGTGTGAAGACGGTGCTGGGTGTGGTGCTGCTGGCGCTGTTCGCCGTTCTGCCCTGGCTGCGCTGGGACCGTGGCCCGGGGCTGCCCGATCAGGCCGTGCTGTTCGACCTGGGCAGCCAGCGCTTCTACATCGTCGCCCTGCAGCTCTGGCCTCAGCATGTCTATTACATCACCGGCGTGATGATCATCGCCGCCATCGGGCTGTTCCTGGCGACCGCACTGGGCGGGCGCGTCTGGTGCGGCTTCACCTGTCCGCAGACGGTGTGGACCGACTTGTTCGTCTGGGTGGAGCGGCGGGTGGAGGGCGACCGCGGCGACCGCATCCGGCTGGACAAGCATCCCTGGACCGCCGGCTGGCTGGCGAAGAAGACGGTCAAGCATGCGGCATGGCTGGCGATCTCGCTGGTCACCGGCTTCCTCGGCATCGCCTATCTGACCGACGCGCCGTCCCTTGCCGTCGATCTGCTGCGTTTCAATGCTTCGGCACTGGCCGCCGGGTCGGTCCTGTTCATCGCCGCCTGCACCTACGCCATGGCCGGCTTCATGCGCGAACAGATGTGCTTCTACGTCTGTCCCTGGCCGCGCATCCAGGCCGCCATGCTGGACGAGGAGAGCCAGGTCGTCACCTATCAGGAGTGGCGCGGCGAGGGGCGCGCGCCCCTGCGCAAGAACGAGGGCTGGGACACCCGCACGCATAAGGGCCATGGCGACTGCATCGACTGCGGCCAGTGCGTGCATGTCTGCCCGACCGGCATCGACATCCGCGACGGCATCCAGATGGAATGCATCGGCTGCGGCCTGTGCGTCGACGCCTGCAATGACGTTATGGCCCGCATCGGCCGGCCCGGCGATCTGATCCGTTTCGACACATTGACCGCTCAAGCGGCGAAGGCCGCCGGCACCCCGCCCGCCCGCTACCGCCTGATCCGGCCGCGCACCATCGTCTACGGCCTGATGCTGGTCGTGGTCGGCGGGGTGATGGCGATCGCGCTGGCGCTGAAATCCAGCAACGACGTCTCCGTCCTGCGCGACCGGGCGCCGCTGTTCGTCACGCTCACCGACGGCCGCATCCAGAACGCCTACACCATCAAGATTTCCAACATGTCGCTGACCGAACGCCACTATCGCCTCAGCCTGTCCGGCCTGCCGCAGGCGAGCCTCAGCCTGTCCGGCGACGGTACCGAGACCGCCGAGCTGTCGCTCTCCGCCCGCGCCAACGCGGTGGAGACCTACCGCATCCAGGTCCGCGTGCCGCAGACGGCGCTGGCGGCCTCCTCCACCCCGGTGACCGTCACCCTGACCCCCGACACCGGCGCCGGCCAGCCGGCCGGACACGACAGCGTCTTCCTGGCGCCTTGACCAGCCCCCATCAAAATCCCCTTCTCCCGCGGGGGAGAAGGGATGGCCCCCACATCCAAACGCACATATGATGCCGATGGCGCCACCGCATACAGGCAAGGGAACGGTCAGGACATCCATGCAATCCGAGCACGCAGGGCAAGCCGACCCATCGGACATCGCCATCTGGCAGCCCGACCTGACCAGCCGCGCCAAGCCCGTCTATCTCGCCATCGCCGACGCCCTGGCCGACGACATCGCCGCCGGCCGGCTGGCGGCCGGACAGCGCCTGCCGCCGCAACGGGTGCTCGCCGACCGGCTGGGCGTGGACCTTACCACCGTCAGCCGCGCCTACAGCGAGGCCCGCCGCCGCGGCCTGCTCGACGCCCGTGTCGGCCAGGGCACCTTCGTCAGCATACAGGACACGGCGCCGACCAGGCCGCCGCTCCAGCCCCCCCTGCCCCGCCGACTCCCCACCGCCCCGGCCGCGGTCATCGACATGACCATGAACCAGCCGCCGCTGCCCGATTCGCCGAAGTTGCTGGACCGCATGCGCAGCGGCCTGGCCCAGGCCATGCTGCGGCTCGATCCGCAGGCGCTGCTGCGCTATCCGGAGGCCGGCGCCGGCTTCCGCAGCGCGGAGGAGGATTGCGCCGCAGGTGCCCGCTGGCTCGCCAAGCGACTGCCGACCCTCGACGATCCCGGCCGCATCGTCGTCTGCCCCGGCACGCAATCCGCCCTGCTGGCCCTGCTCTGCATGCTGACCCGCCCCGGCGACACCGTCTGTACGGAGGCGCTGACCTATCCCGGCTTCAAGGCCATTGCCCGCCAGCTCGGCCTGCGGGTGATCGGGGTGGCGATGGACGGTGACGGCCTGGACCCCGACGCCTTGCGCGCCGCGGTGGCGGCCCATGCCCCGAAGGCGCTCTACTGCACCCCCACCCTGCACAACCCGACCACGGCCACCCTGCCGGCGGACCGCCGGACCGCCATCGCCGCCATCGCCCGCGACCACAACATTCCGATCATCGAGGACGACATCTACGGCGTGCTGCCGCAGGACGCACCGCCGCCCATCGCGGCATCGGCGCCCGACGTGACCTTCCATGTCGTCGGCCTCGCCAAATGCGTGGCGCCCGGCCTGCGCATCACCTATGTCGCCGCCCCCGACAACCGTCAGGCGATGCGGCTGGCCGCCGCCCAGCGCGCCACCATCCTCGGCACCCCGCCGGTCCCGGCCGCCATCGCCACCCAATGGATCACCGACGGCACCGCCGACGCTTTGCTGACCGCCATCCGGACGGAGGCATCGGCCCGCCAGCGTCTGGCACGCGACCTGCTGCCACCGGCCAGCGTGACCGCCCATCCGCAAGGGTTCCATCTGTGGCTGGGCCTGCCGCCAGCCTGGACGCGCGGGGAATTCGCCGCGTATCTGCGCAACGCCGGCATCGCCGCCGCCGTCAGCGACAATTTCCTGACCGCCGGCCCCCCGCCGGAAGCCCTGCGCATCTGCCTGGGCGCCCCCATCGGCCGCGACGACTGCCGCCGCATGCTCGAAACCCTCGCCGACACCCTTGACCAGAGCCCCGCCCTCGCCGGGATCGTGATCTGAGTCAGGCAGGATTTTGAAGCTTTCGGTGGTCCGGCCGACGACCCCGGTTTAGTGTTTTCGGGTCGGCCTGCCCTCAATTGCGCCCTTTCCAAACGCCCTTTCCCGCCCCGGGAGAGGGCGTTTTCCGCTTCTGCATGGAACACTGAACACCCCACCGAAAACTGTTCCATGGCGTTCCAAATGTCACATTCAACGGTGCGCCCCGCCCGCCGGCCAGGACGCTGGCCGACACCCCCTATAAACAAATCAATCTTTAACAAAACAAATTGATCACTCCAAAATAATGATGGCGCCACCACGGGTGCGTAGCTATCGTGAAGTCCGAAATTGCGAATCCTGTCATTCCAATACGGCATTCTATACCTAATGGTTACACCAAAAGGGGTAGAATATCCCAGGAGTTACAGGCGTTGCTTTAGCGAGGCATGATGAGTGACTTGAAGACCCTGTCGCCAGCCGAACTTGATCTGGCGACGCTGATTGTGAACACCCTTACCCTGGAAGCCGACCCGGAAGACATCGACCCGGACGCCCCCCTCTATGGCGAAGGGCTTGGCCTCGATTCCATCGACATCCTGGAGGTGGCGCTCGCCGTCTCCAAGAGCTACGGGGTGAAGCTGCGGGCGGATGACGAGAACAACACCAGGATCTTCGCCTCGCTGCGCACCCTGAACGGCCACATCCAGCAGCTCAAAGCCGCCTGATGCCGTCCGCCGCCGCCTGGACCAGGGGTGGGACCGCGGCGGGCGTCGGCCTGTCGCTCTTCGCGCTCTATCCCCTGCTGGTCCATGGCGCCATCGTCGCCGATCTGGACGCCGAAACCGCCCTGGCCCTGGCGTTGGTGCAGGCAGGCGTTACCGGGCTGGCGGTCGGCCGCGCCGTGCCGCGCTTCCGCTGGATCGCACTGGCCGGCGCCATCGCCCTGTTCGGCCTGTCCTGGCGTTCCGCCCGCGACGGGCTGCTGGCCGCCTCGGCGATCAGCCATGCCGCCATCTATGTCGGGCTGCTCGCCCTGTTCGGCCGCACCCTGCTGGCCGGGCGGGAGCCGCTGATCACCTGGATCGCCCGGCGCATCCGCGGCAGCCTGACAGACGGGATGCTGGTCTACACCCGCCGCGTCACCGTCGCCTGGTGCCTGTTCTTCGCCGGCCAGCTGGCGATGTCGGCCCTGCTGTTCTGCGTCGCCCCGCCGGCGGTCTGGTCCTTCTTCATCAACGTCCTCGACCTGCCGCTGGTTGCGGCGATGTTCCTGACGGAATACGCCTACCGACTGCGCAAATTCCGGAACCACTCACACGGCTCCCTCGCCGACGTCGTCCGCGTCTTTTCGGAGCGGCCAAACTCATGACGATGCTGTCCACCACCCGCCTGCCGCTGCTGCGCCACGGCGGCCCCGACGATCTGTTCGCCCTGCATGAGGGCAAACCGGTGACGGTGCGCGGCTACCTCGCCGCCGTGCGTGATCTGGCCCGCCGCCTGCCCGACAGCGCCTATCTGCTGAACCTGTGCGGTGACCGGCTGGGCTTCGCCGTGGGTCTCGGTGCGGCCCTGCTGCGCCGGCAGATCAGCCTGCATCCTCCCAACGACACACCGACCACGCTGCGCCAGCTGGAGGAAAGCTATCCCGGCCTGATCTGCCTGACCGATACCGGCGCCGCCTATCCCGGCATGACCTGCATCGAGGCGCTTCCCCCCGGTGGTCTCGACAGCCTGACCGGTTCACCCTTCGACGGCGACCTCGCCTTCCCGGCCGATCAGGTGGCCGCCATCGCATTCACCTCCGGCTCCACCGGCCGGCCGATGCCGCAGGTGAAAAGCTGGGGTACCCTGGTTCGCAGCGTCCATGGCGCCGGCACTGCACTGGAGGTCGCAAAGCTCGGCCCCGCAGGCCTGGTCGGCACCGTGCCGCACCAGCACATGTACGGGCTGGAGTCGGTCATCCTGCTGGCGATCCAGCATGGTCTGGTGCTGCACGCCGGCCGCCCCCTCTTCCCGGCCGACATCGCCGCCAGCCTCGCCGACCTGCCCGACCGTCGTATGCTGGTGACCACGCCGGTCCATCTTCAGGCCCTGCTGGCCGACGGCGGCGATCTGCCGCCGCTCGACTTCATCCTCTGCGCCACCGCCCCGCTGGCGCCGCAGCTCGCCGTCGACGCCGAAGCCCGGCTGGGCGCCCCGCTGCACGAAATCTACGGCTGTTCGGAGACGGGACAGCTCGCCGTCCGCCGAACCAGCGCCACGGCGGATTGGCTGTGCATCGACGGCATCCGCCTGCGCCAGGACGAACAGGGAACCTGGGCGTCCGGCGATTTCCTCGACGGCGAGACCCTGCTGGCCGACGTGATCGAACTGAAGAGCGACACACGCTTCGTCCTGCATGGCCGCTCCGCCGATCAGGTCAACATCGCCGGTAAGCGCAGCTCGCTGGCCTTCCTCAACCACCATCTGAACTCGGTGGACGGGGTGAAGGACGGCGTCTTCTTCATGCCGCGGGACGGGGAAAGCGGAACCATCCGCCTCGCCGCCCTGGTGGTGGCCCCCGGCCTGACCGCCGAGACCCTGCTGGCCCGCCTGCGCGAGCGGATCGACCCGATCTTCCTGCCGCGCCCCCTGCGCTTCGTCGATGCCCTGCCACGCAACCCGACCGGCAAGCTGCCGCGCGAGGCCTTGCTGCGGATGCTCGACGACAGCCGTCCAGATTAGGTGCCGCCGCCGTGCCCAAGCAGACCGACATCCACTTCCCCGCCGACCATCCCACCGCCGCCGGCCATTTCCCCGGAAACCCGGTCATCCCCGGAGCGGTCCTGCTCGACACCGCCCTGACCGCCATCGCGGCGGCGGAAGGCCTCGCATCCGGCCCCTGCCGCCTGCGCGCTGCCAAGTTCCTGTCCCCCGTTCGCCCCGGCGAGTGCATGCGGATCGAATGGCAGGCCACCGCGACCGGCGGCATCGCCTTCACCGGCATCGCCTTCACCGGCAGCGTGGGAGGCCGTCCCGTGATGAACTGCACCCTCATTGTTGGCAGCATCGCATCATGAAGCTCCCCCTGCGCGCCAAGCCGACCGGTGAAGCTCGGGCCGACGCCACACCCTCCCCCATCGCGCCGCCACCACACCGACGCCGCCGCAAGGAGTGGATGAACCGGCCGGAACGCAGCACGACCGCCGCCATCAAGTTCATCGTCTGGATCGCCCTGCGGCTCGGCCGTCGGGCAGCGCGGCTGCTGCTCTATCCGATCTGCCTCTACTTCGTCCTGTTCTCGCGCAAGCCGCGCCGGGCGTCGGCGCTGTTCCTGTCCAAGGCGCTGGGCCGTGCGCCCGGCTTCGGCGACCTGTTCAGCCACTATCACGTCTTCGCCGCCTGCCTGCTCGACCGCGTCTTCTTCCTGAACGACCAGTCCGACGATTTCGACATCCGCGTCCATGGCGAGGACATCGTCATCGACCTGATGCAGCGGGGGAGGGCTGTCTGCTGCTCGGCGCCCATATGGGCAGCTTCGAGGCGATCCGCATGCTGGGCCACCGCCAGCGGGATCTGCGCGTCAGCCTGGTGATGTATGAGGAGAATGCGAGGAAGATCAATTCGGTCCTCAACGCCATCAACCCGCTGCTGTCGATGGAGGTGATCGGGTTGGGCCGGCCGGATTCGATGCTGCGCGTCCGCGAAAGGCTGGACCAGGGCCATTTCGTCGGCATGCTGGCCGACCGCACCCTGGATGGGGAGGAGGAGGTCCGCCTGCCCTTCCTCGGCCAGCCCGCCGGCTTCGCGCTCGGCCCCTTCCAGCTTGCGGCGATGCTGAAACGACCGGTGGTTCTGATGGTCGGGCTGTACCAGGGTGGCCGGCGCTACGACGTCCATTTCGAGCGCATCGCCGACTTTTCCGATGTGCCGGTGCAGGACCGGCCGGGCCTTGTGCGCTGGGCGGCCGGACGCTTCGCCGACCGGCTGGAGCAGCATGCCCTGTCCTCCCCCTACAACTGGTTCAATTTCTATGATTTCTGGAAATAGACCGGCCCGTCGCCCAATTCTCGCGGGTATCGCCGCCCTCCTTCTGGCGGGGGCCGTCCCATCGCAAGCGGCCGAACCCTGGGGCCTGGAGGATCTGTTCGCCCGCTTCGCCCGGATTGGCAGCTCCAACGCGCGCTTCGCCGAAACACGCGAGGTCGGCCTGCTGACCACCCCGCTGGAAAGCAGCGGCACCCTGACCTACCGCCGGCCGGATATCCTGGAAAAACGCACCCTCCAACCCCAGGCGGAAAGCCTGCGGCTGGACGGCGACCGCCTGACGCTGACCCAGGGGGACGGCACGTCCCGAACGCTGTCGGTCTCCGCCATGCCGGAAATCCAGACCTATGTGGAGAGCATCCGCTCCACCCTGCGTGGCGACGTCCCCACCATCATGCGCTTCTACGAGGTGGCGCTGGAGGGCACGCCGCAGGACTGGCGCATGCAGCTGACCCCGCGGGCGGAAGAGGCACGTCGGACCGTCCAGCGCATCGTCATCGCCGGCCGCGACGCCAACATCCGCCGGATCGAGGTTCTCCAGGCCGACGGCGACCGCTCCATCATGACGATCCAGCCGGACCCGGCATGACCGAAGGGGTGCGCAGGACCGGATGGAGCGCCGGATGGGGCGTCGCGCTGTGGCTCGCCGGGCTGATCGCCTGCGGCCTGCTGGTGGCGCGCACGCCGGTCACCGCCGACCTGTCCGCCTTCCTGCCCCGCTCCCCCTCCTCCACCCAGCAATTGCTGGTCGACCAGCTGCGCGACGGCGCCGTCTCCCGCCTGATCCTGATCGGCATCGAGGGCGACGTGCCGGATCGCCTGACAGGATTCAGCCGCGCCCTTGCCGAACGGCTGCGCGGCAACCCGCTGGTCGCGACGGTGGAGAATGGCGAGCGGACCGGGCGCAGCGCCGACGGTGCCTATGTCTGGACCAACCGCTATCTGCTCAGCCCCGGCGTCACCCGCGACCGTTTCACGGCGAACGGGCTGCGCGAGGCGCTTCAGAACGACTTGCGCCTCCTACAATCGCCGGCCGGCATGGCGCTGAAGCAGGCGCTTCCCGCCGATCCGACCGCCGAGATCCTGCGCCTGACCGACCGCATGCTGGGCGACGCCGGCGGCCCGGCCAGCCGTGACGGCGTCTGGGTCTCTGCCGACGGGGCGCGGGCGCTGCTGCTGGTGCAGACCGCCGCCCCCGGCTTCGACATGGATGCCCAGCAGAAGACGCTCGACCTGATCCGCAGCGCCTTCGCCGATGCAAAAGGCACCGCCGGCACCGCCCGACTGGTGATGACCGGCCCGGCTGTCTTCTCCGTCCAGACCCGCGACAGGATCGAGGCGGACGCCACCCGGTCCTCCATCATCGCCACGGCTCTGGTGGCCGGTGTCCTGCTGCTGGTCTACCGCTCCTTGCGCGTCCTGGCGCTGGCGCTGCTGCCGGCGGCGACCGGCACACTGGCCGGCATCGCCGCCGTCGGTCTGGGCTTCGGCACCGTTCATGGCATCACGCTGGGCTTCGGCATCACCCTGCTGGGCGAGAGTGTCGATTACGCCATCTATCTGTTCACCCAGACCCAGCCGGGCAGCCCGGCGCGTCGCACCCTTCTGCGCATCTGGCCGACGCTGCTGTTGGGGGTGGCGACCTCCGTCGTCGGCTTCGGCACCATGCTGTTCTCGAGCTTCAGCGGACTGGCGCAGTTGGGCCTCTTCTCCATCACCGGACTGCTGGTGGCGCTGGCCGTCACCCGCTGGGTGCTGCCGACCCTGCTGCCGAAGGGCTATGGGACAGAACGCCCGGCCCGGATGGCCCCGCTGCTGACCGCCCTGACCAGCGCGGCACCGGTCCTACGGCTGCCGTTGCTGGCCGCGACATTGCTGGCGTTGGCCTGGCTGGCCTACCAGGGCTCCAACATCTGGTCGGCCGAACTGTCGAGCCTCAGCCCAGTAACGGAGGCCGACCAGCGGCTGGACGAGGCGCTGCGCCGCGACCTCGGCGCCCCCGACGCCGGCCATCTGCTGGTGATAAGCGCCGCCACGATGGAGGACGCGCTGACCGCCACCGAACGGCTGGCCGCCCCGCTGGAGGCGCTGACCCGCGACCACCTGATCGCCGGCTACGAATCCCCCGCCCACACCCTGCCGAGCCAGGCCACCCAACGGGCCCGCCAAGCCGCCCTGCCGCCACCCGACCAGTTGCGGACCTCGCTGACCCAGGCCCTGCACGGCCTGCCCTTCCGCCCTGATGCCTTCGTCCCATTCCTGACCGACGCAGAGAGGGCACGGACCCAGCCGCTGCTGACCCCGGCCAGCCTCGACGGCACCAGCCTGAAGCTGAAGTTCGAATCCCTGCTGGTCCGCACCGGTATCGGCTGGACCACCATGCTGCCTTTGCGCGGCGTGACCGATCCGCAGGCGCTCTCCACCCGGCTGTCCGGTGCCCCGGCTGTACGGGGCGCCATCCTGCTGAACCTGAAGGTGGAGTCCAACAACCTCTACCGCACCTATCGGGAGGAGGCGCTGACGCTGGCCGTGCTGGGCGCCATCGCCATCACGTCGCTGCTGGCGGCGGCTCTGCGTTCTATCCGCGCACTGGTCGCGGCAGTGATGCCGCTGGCCGCGGCGGTGGTCATCACCATGGCGCTGGTGACGGCACTCGGCCAGACGCTGACGATCTTCCATCTGGTGGGCCTGCTGCTGGTGGTCGGCGTCGGTTCCAACTATTCCCTGCTGTTCGAGCGGCCGGAGCCATCCCCTGCATTGCGGGAGCGCACCGTCGCCTCTGTCGCCATCGCCAATTTCTGCACCGTCATCGGCTTCGGGACGCTGGCCTTTTCCGGCATTCCCGTGCTGCACGGCATCGGCATGACCGTCGCCATCGGCGCCTTTCTCTGCCTCGCCTTTGCGGCGGTGCTTGGACCGAAGGGTGCGAACCATGACTGAGCACCGCTGGTCGCCATCGCCCCTGCTCCACGCATCAGCCGCTCTGCATGTCGCAGCCCTGGCTGCTACGGCGGCCCTGCCCACCGCATGGCCATGGACGCTGGGCGCGGTGGCCAGCAACCACGCCCTGCTCGGCGCCATCGGGCTTTGGCCCCGAAGCTGCCTGCTCGGCCCCAACCTGCGCCGCCTGCCGGCGGAGAATGCCCGGCTCGGTCAGGTCGGCGTCTGCTTCGATGACGGCCCCGATCCTGACGTGACGCCTGCTGTCCTCGACCTGCTGGACCACGCAAAGGCCAAGGCGAGCTTCTTCTGCATCGCCGAACGGGCCGCCCGACACCCCGCTCTCGTCCAAGCCATCGTCGGCCGCGGCCACACGGTGGAAAACCACAGCTGGCACCATTCGCACCGCTTCGCCGCGATGGGCATCCGTGCCATCCGCCGCGAGGTGGGGGAAGCGCAGCGTATCCTGACCGACCTGGCAGGTAGGCCGCCCCGCTTCTTCAAGCCGCCGGCCGGCTTGCGCAATCCGCTTCTAGAGCCTGCCCTTTCCAGTTTCGGCCTGCGTCTGGCGACCTGGACCCGCCGCGGCTACGACGCGGTACGGCGCAACCCGGTAGGGGTGGAGCGGCGCCTCGTCCGCAATCTCGCCGCCGGCGACCTGCTGATGCTGCATGACGGCTCCGCCGCCCGCGACGCAGATGGGCGGCCCGTGGTGCTCACGGTGCTGCCGCACTTGCTCGCCACGCTGACCGCTCGCAGGCTGACGGCGGTTTCGCTGGAGGTCGTGGCCAATGACTGACGCCGTCTTCCGTGATCTGGTCGCCGCTGCCGCCCGCCCTTATCGCCGCTGTGGCCGCTATGCGTGGCATTTCACCAAAGGCAAGCTGGCGGGTGATCCTGTCTTCCACCACCTTTTGCGAAACCAGTTGCTGCCCACCCATGGAAGGTTGCTCGACCTTGGCTGCGGCCAAGGAGTGCTCACGGCTCTGCTGCGCGCGGCGGCCAAGCGGCATGCCGGCGGCGACTGGCCGGCGGGTTGGCCCGCTCCACCGGCCACCCTCACCGTCCAGGGCGTCGAGCTGTCGCCGAAGCGGGTGCGGATCGCCCAGGCGGCACTGGGCACCGACGCCGTCTTGCAGGGCGACATCCGCAGCGTCCACCTGCCGCCCTGCGACGCCATCGTCATCCTGGACGTGCTGCTCTACCTCCAGCCGGACGAGCAGGCGACGGTGCTCGCCCGTTGTGCCAACGCGCTGGCACCGGGCGGCATCTTGCTCTTGCGGGAGGCCGACGCCGAGGGTGGCCTGCCCTTCCAGATCACCCGCTGGGCCGAACGGATCGCCAGCGTCATACGGGGCCACTGGCGCCAGTCGCTGACCTACCGTCCGGCGGCGGACTGGTCGGCCTTGTTGGGCAGCCTTGGATTTGAAGCGGAAGCTCTGCCGATGAGCCAAGGCACACCCTTCGCCAACACTTTGTTCATAGCCCAACGAAGCAATGCCTCAGTCCAAATTTGTCCTTTCTCGCATGAAATCGCCAATGCTAGCATTCTTCCAAATATGAAACAGCATTATACAGCCGTACCCATCCGAAATTCCTAAGAAGTTTATCGTGCAACCACTCGCCGTAAGCCATATGAGCATCGTCAGCAGTCTTGGCCCTGGCCAGGAAGCAACCCTGGATGCTCTGCACACCGGCCGGAGCGGCCTGAAACCTTGCAGTTTCGAGACGGTTACACTGGACACCCATATCGGCGAAGTGGCCGGGGTGAACGATGTGCGCCTGCCGGACAACCTTGCCAGCTTCGAGTGCCGCAACAACCGGCTTGCCGAAATGGCCCTGCACCGGGACGGCTTCGCCGAGGCGGTCGCCGGTGCCCGAGAGCGCTACGGCGCCGACCGGATCGGTGTCTTCCTGGGCACCAGCACATCCGGTATCCTGTCAGCGGAGCTGGCCTTCCGCGCGCGCGACCCGCAGACCGGGGCGCTGCCAGCCGCCTTCAGCTTCGCCACCACCCACAGCACCGGTTCGCTGGCAGACTTCGTCCGCCATCGCCTGGGGTTGACGGGGCCGGCCTTCGTCGTTTCCTCCGCCTGCGCTACGACATCGAAGGTCTTCGCCAACGCGGCCCGCATGATCGCCGCCGACCTGTGCGACGCGGCAGTGGTCGGCGGGGCCGACAGCCTGTGCCTGACGACGCTCTACGGATTCCATTCGCTGGAGCTGGTCTCCCCCACCCCCTGCCGGCCCTTCGATGCGGAGCGCAGCGGCGTCTCGCTGGGCGAGGGGGCCGGCTTCGCCCTGCTGGAACGCGCGAACCAGAGTCCTGCCGCCGGGACCGTCCACCTGCTAGGCGCCGGTGAAAGCAACGACGCCCACCATATGTCGACCCCGCACCCAGACGGGCTGGGCGCCCGGCTGGCGATGGAGCGGGCGCTGGCCAGCGCCGCCTTGCGGCCGGGGGACATCGACTATGTCAACCTGCACGGCACCGCCACCACCTATGGCGACGCGGCGGAGGATCAGGCGATCACCGGCCTGCTAGGCACCTGCACCCCGGTCAGTTCGACGAAGGGCTACACCGGCCACACGCTGGGTGCAGCCGGGATTGTGGAAGCGATCATCAGCGTGCTGGCTCTGCGCACCGGCCTGATTCCCGGCAGCCCGCAGACCCGGATCCTCGACCCTGCCCTGCGCAGCCGATATCTGACGGCCAACGAGACGGGGCGGTTGGACCGGGTGATGACCAACTCCTTCGGCTTCGGCGGCAGCAACAGCAGCCTGATCTTCGGGTGGGCTGCCTGATGCGCGCCTATGTCGAGGGGATCGGCCTGCTCGGTCCCGGCCTTCCGGGCTGGGAGCAGTCGCGCGCGGTTCTGACCGGCGATACCACCTATGTCGCCTCGCCGGCCGTGCTGACCGCCAGCCCCCTTCTTCCACCTGCCGAGCGACGTCGCAGCGTGCCGACCGTCAAGCTCGCGATGGCGGTGGGGGCGGAGGCGCTGGAACAGGCTGGCCGCGATGCCGCCACGGTCGCCACCGTCTTCACGTCCTCCAGCGGCGATCCCGACACGCTGCACCAGATCCTCGAAGCGCTGGCGACGGAGGAGCGCGACATCTCGCCGACGCGCTTCCACAACTCCGTCCACAATGCGCCAGCCGGCTACTGGAGCATCGCCACCCGCTGCCGCGAGCCCTCCACCAGCCTGTCCGCCCATGACGAGAGCTTCCAGACCGGCCTGCTGGAAGCG
Source organism: Azospirillum sp. TSH100 (assembly GCF_004923295.1). Taxonomy (NCBI): domain Bacteria; kingdom Pseudomonadati; phylum Pseudomonadota; class Alphaproteobacteria; order Rhodospirillales; family Azospirillaceae; genus Azospirillum; species Azospirillum sp. TSH100. The sequence continues at coordinate 443,471 of NZ_CP039637.1, read as the reverse complement.
GCGGCGGAGGTGGCGGTCGATGGCTGGACCGTCGGGCTGATCGCCTACGACCTGCCCTATCCGGAGCCACTGAGCATGGTCCGCCCCATCGCCGGAACTTTCGGCACCGCCCTGGTCCTGGTCCCGCAGCCGACCGATCGCTGCCTCGCCTGCCTGGACATCGAGCTGTCGCGCGGGACCGAACCGATCGACCGCATGGCCGGTGTCCGGCTGGAAGCATTGCGCGTCGGCAATCCGACCGCGCGCGCCCTGCCAATGCTGGCCGCGCTGGCGCGGGTTTGTACGGGCGGCGCGCCGGAACAGGTGGTGCTCGATCTGCCGCCGAGCGGGCGGGTGATCGTTCGAGTCAGTGCACCATGCTGATGAACCGTGCGGAGATTGCCAGCCTGATCCCCCATACCGGGACCATGTGCCTGCTGGACGGCGTGCTGTCCTGGGATGGCAGCCGCATCCGCTGTATCGCCCACAGCCATCGCGCGCCCGACAATCCCCTGCGCCATGGGGGAAGGCTGGCCACGCTGTGCGGAGTGGAATATGCGTCACAGGCGATGGCTGTGCATGGTGGGCTGACCGCCGGCGGCAACCGTCCGGCCGCGGGATACCTCGCCAGCCTGCGCGACCTCACCTGCCATATCGCCCGCCTCGACGACATCGCGGAGGATCTGGTCATCGACGCCGAGAATCTGACCGGCGAAGGCAACCGGGTGATCTACGCCTTCTCCATCACCACCGGATCTCGCGACCTGCTGAGTGGCAGGGCGGCGGTGGTGATCGACACCGACATCACGAGTTTGGGGGCGGCATGAAACGCGCACTCGTCACCGGCGGCAGCGGCGTGCTTGGGGCAGCGGTCTGCAAAGCGCTGGCCGCCGACGGTTGCCATGTGCTGGTGCACGCCAACGGCTCCCCCGCGCGCGCCAAAGCGCTGACGGCCGAAATCGTTGCATCCGGCGGATCGGCCGAAGCGGTCGCCTTCGACGTCGCCGATGCAGAGGCGACCGCCGTGGCGCTCAACCAAATGCTGGAGTCCGGCCCGATCCAGATCCTGGTGAACAATGCCGGTATCCACGACGATGCGGCGATGCCGGCGATGCGGCGGGAGCAATGGAACCGCGTCATCGATGTTTCGCTGAACGGCTTCTTCAATGTGACGCAACCGCTGCTGATGCCGATGATCGGCACGCGCTGGGGCCGGATCGTAAGCGTATCGTCGGTGACGGCCGTCACCGGCAACCGCGGCCAGACAAACTATGCCGCCGCCAAGGCCGGACTGCATGGCGCCACCAAATCGCTGGCGCTGGAACTGGCGCCGCGCGGCATCACCGTCAACGCGGTGGCGCCGGGCATCATAACCTCGCCGATGGCCGATGCCGTCTTCGACGCCGACATGGTCAAGCGGATGGTGCCGATGAAGCGCGCCGGCCGGCCGGAGGAGGTGGCGGACCTCGTCGCCTTCCTGGCGTCGGACCGCGCCGCCTACATCTCCGGCCAGATCGTCTCGATCAACGGAGGAATGATCTGACGGGACGGGTGCGCAGCCGCCGTACCGTCAGCATCGGCAGCCGGCCAATGAAGCCAATCATCAGCCGCGTGTGCATCCAGGTCAGCAGGGCGTTGTCCCGGACATAGTTGAAATGGGAAACGCCGCCCTCCTCCGCCTTGAAATAGCGGACGGGCGCCGGCAGGTTGATGGTCGGCAGGCCGGCCCAGCAGAGGCGCACCGCCACCTCAGGATCGAAGTCGAAGCGGCGCATCCACGGATTGCCCCGCATCACCGCCCGCAGCGGCTTGATCGGATAGACGCGGAAGCCGAACAGCGAATCGCCGATCCCGCCCCACAATGTCTCCAGATTGGCCCACCAGTTGGAGATCTTGCGTCCACCCACCCGCAGGCGAGGGGCGGCGGCGTCGAACACCGGCCGGCCCAGCACCAGCGCGTCGGGATTAGCCAGAGACACGCCCTGGAACTGCGGGATGCGATCGGCCGGATGCTGGCCGTCGGCGTCCATGGTCAGGGCGTGGGTGAAGCCGCAGCGTTCCGCCTCATCCAGCCCATGCAGGACGGCGGCCCCCTTGCCACGGTTGACCGGCAGTTCCAGCACGCGCAGATGCGGATCGTCCGCCGCCATCGTCCGCAACTCCGTCGCCGTGCCGTCGGTGCTGCCGTCGATGACGACCCAGACCGGCGCCCACTGTGCGCGGGCCGCTCGTACCGTCTCGAACAGCTTCGGCCCCGTGTTGTAGCTGGGGATCAGAACGAGATGGCTGGTGGAGGCGTCGGTGATCAAAGCTCTGCCCTGTAATGGCGTTCCACATCCTCGACCAGCCCGCGCACATCGGTCGGCGGATCGAAGCGGCGGCCGAGGCGAACGGTGTAGACCAGCGGAAACTCCGGCTTGCGGAACAGCGGCCAGCCCTTGCCGAGAAAGTTGCTGTTAGCCTCGATGAACACGGTCTGCACCGGAACCCCCGCCGTCTTGGCGATCAGCGCGAAGCCACCCTTCAGCGTATTGACCGGCGCCCGTTCCGTCCGGGTGCCTTCCGGAAAGATCAGCAGTTGGTGACCGGCGCGCACCCGCTGCGCCGCCATCTTGACCAGCGAATTGGGTGCGTCGTTGCGGATATAGCCGGCCATCCGCGCCCCACCGCCGAGGAAGAGGTTGTCGTAGACCGGGGCCTTGGCGATGCAGACGACATCCGGCAACCGAGAAATCAGCAGGACGGCATCCAGGATCGACGGATGGTTCGGGCAAATCAGCAGGCCGCCATCGCCCTTCAATTCATCCAGCGCCGAGAGGTCGGTCTTCAGCACCCCGCAGGCGCGCAGCGTCCCCAGATACAGGCTGAACCCCGACTTGATCGCCAGCCGGCCGAGCGGACCGGCAATCCGGCGCGGCAGAAGCGGGCCGACCAGAGCCGCGGTCAGGCTCCAGGCCAGCGACATCAGACCGAACAGGAATAGCAGGCCATAGAACAGGGGATAGTCCCAGGCCCGCCGGACCGCGCCGAGAATGCCTAGACCGCGTCGCCCACGGGGGTGCGCACGTTCTGCCGCCGTTTCCGCCATGCCATGTAGTTCCTTTTGAAGTCCAGCAGGGCGTTCATGTAGTAGATCGCCTTGAATATCTTCAGCCGCGTCCGGATCGGCGACGGGCGGAAGACGTCGCCGGCCAGAAGCGACAGCAGCGCCTCCTCCACACGGAAGACGTTGCGCGGCCCCATGAACAGGTTCCTCAATGCCGGCGACGTCACCCGGTAGATGTACCAGGAGAAAGTGCCGACGCCCTGACGGACAGTCCGTTCAAAGCGTTTCAGAGCCTGTTCCTGCCGTGCCGGCTCCCGCAGGCAGGCGTCAACCGCTTCGGCCCCCTCGAAGGCGCTGGTCATCGCCAGATAGACACCTGTGGAGAACATCGGATCGATGAAGGCGAAGGCGTCGCCCAGCATCACGTAGCCCGGCCCCGCCATTCGATCGGCCTGGTAGGAGAAGTTGCCGGTTCCCGTCACCGGACCGGTCAGTTCCGCGCCCTCCAGCCGTTCGGCCAGCGGCGGGCAAAGCGCCACGGTGTCGAGGAAGAAACGGGTCTGGTCGGTCTTGCGCATTTTAAAGTAATAGGGCCAGCACACCGCACCCACGCTGGTGGTGCCGTCTGCCAGCGGGATGAACCAGAACCAGCCATGGTCGAACCAGAAGATGGAGATGTTGCCTTCCGCCTTGCCGGACAGTCGCTTGGCACCGGTGAAATGGCCGAACACCGCAGCGCTGTTGTGCTTGGCATTGCGCCGCTTGATGCCGAAGCGGGAGGCCAGCAGCGTGTCGCGGCCTGACGCGTCGACGAGGAAGCGTGTGCGCAGGGTCCGGATCGTGCCGTCCTCCCGCCGGGCGGTGACGGTGGCCCCCTCCGTCCCCTGGATGTCAACGTCCGTCACCTTGCAGCCCTCGATGACGGTGGCGCCCTTGGCGGCGGCGTTGCGGATCAGGATGTCGTCGAATTCCGACCGACGGACCTGATAGGCGTAGGGTTTTGTCTTGTCCCAGGCATTGGCAAAGTCGAAGGTGACGGACTTGCCGTGATAGGTCGAAACGAACTCCGCCCCGCATTTCAGCATGCCGATCCGCTCCACCTCCTCCAGCACGCCCAACTGCTTCAGCAGGGGCAGATTGCAGGGAAGCAGCGATTCGCCGATGTGGAAGCGGGGGTGATGGTCCTTTTCCAGCAGCACCACCCGATGGCCCTTACCGGCCAGCAGCGCCGCCGCGGTTGACCCGGCAGGCCCACCGCCCACCACCAGGACATCGCAATCGTAATTTGAGCCGTTCGACACCATGGGCTTTGCCGCTCTCCCGCTCTAGGCTTGTCCCGCTTCGGGGATGTTCGATGTGGATACCCGTTTCTGGCTCTCGCGAGCGGCAACTTTGCATCTAAATTTACCGCACCCCAATGCGCACAATCCAGGGACAAAACCCTGATACTGCCGTTTATCCAGGACCTAACCAAAATGACATATTCAATCGCCGCCGATATCAACGCTCACTGATCCAGTATCCTGATGCAGAATTGTTTTAGCACGATTTGAATTATGCTGCGAACTTCCGCACAATACCGCCAATGCACTTGACACTTGGCAACTGTCTTAAGTGATTACCCATTTGGTGACATGCGAACACACTTGCCTACCGGCGGGCAGCACCCACAAGATACCAACCTCCGGAAACCGCTCAACTCAACCGGGGATGCATGGTTCGGGTGACACCGGGCAGGGAGAGCTGATTTCAGGCGCCACCAACACCGACAGCCGGGTCAGCGGAGCAAGCGACATCTTCGACTGATCCCGAATCCGGATATGAAGGAGATACCGACGTGCCGACCGAATCCTCGCCCCGCGTCGGCACCGCCGTTGAACCGCACCCCGTTCTGGACTCCTATTACGGCGACAAGGCGCAGCGGCAGCATTTCGTCCGCAGGCTGTTCAACCGAACCGCTCACCATTACGACCGCATCAACGCCATCTTCGCCCTTGGTTCCGGCTCCTGGTATCGGGCGCAGTGCCTGAAGCGGGCAGGTTTGCGGCCGGGCATGCGGGTGCTGGACGTCGCCATCGGCACCGGTCTGGTGGCACGGGAAGCTGTGGCGCTCTGCGGCAATCCCGGCGACGTGATCGGCCTGGATCTCAGCGAAGCGATGCTGGCGGAGGCGCGGCGCAGCCTGCCCATCCCGCTGATCCAGGGCGTGGCCGATGCACTGCCGTTGGCGGATGCCAGCGTCGACCTCGTCACCATCGGTTACGCGCTGCGCCATGTCGGCGACCTGACAGCCACCTTCCGTGAGTTCCGGCGCGTGCTGCGCCCCGGCGGTAGCGTGCTGGTGATGGAGATCGGCCGACCATGCCGCCCAGTCACCCGGCATCTGATGAACGCCTATCTCGGCATGGTGGTGCCGGCGGTGTCGCGCCTCAGCGGGGGTGGCGAGAGCGGGCGGACTCTGATGCGCTATTACTGGGAAACGATCGACCGCTGCGTGGAACCGGAGGTAATCACCGCTGCTATGGCAGAGGCCGGACTGGCTCAGGTGCGCTGCGACACCGATTACGACCTGTTCAAGAACTACACGGGTAAACGGCAGAGTGAAACAAGGGCATGAAGGCATGACGCCCGAATAACTCTCTGTTGTTACTACCCCTCTTAGACGTTCTTCATCCGCCTTTGCCGATGCCGTCCCGGGGTTATCACCCTCATAGTCGGCCCCGCAGGGCAACAACCAGAACAGAGACGGTGAGGGAAGACATGGCAGGGAAGACGACCTGGGCGGCATTGTCGATGGTGGCGCTGCTGATCGGCTGCGCTGGGCAACAGCAGGGGGCTGCAACCGGGGACGGGACCGGTGCCGCCGCCTCGGCCTCGCCTTCGACGCCGGGCGCGCGCATGGTGAAGTCGCGCGACGGCCGGTACGAGGGCGAGGTGATCGGCACCCCTGCCCCCGGCAGCCGCTTCGCCAAGCTCCAGATCGGCATGACGATGGAGGAGGTCTCCACCATGATCGGCGCGCCGGACAACATGATCCGGCACGAGACCGGCAAGCGTTGGATCCCCTTCTATTTCGGCAACGATGCCCAGCGGCTCCAGGTCATCTACCGCAACGAAGGCTGCCTGACCTACACCGGCGGCAATGTCTTCGGCGGCGGCGGGTCGGAACTGATCCGCATCACCGTCGCGCCGAAGGGGGGCTGCCTGGACACCTGAAGGGCGTAAGCGTGGCGCCATTCCGATCAATCGCCCTTTACAACCGGCTTCCGCTATCTGTCCGTGCAGGAGATGCAGGGATCGACCGACGCCTGGATGATCGACAGGTCGGCCAACGGCTGACCAGTCACCATGGCTTCGATGGCCGGGATGTTGACGAAGGACGGCGTGCGGATTTTTACCCGTGCCGGCGTGGCGCCACCCTCGGAAGCGACGTAATAGAAAGCTTCCCCCCGCGGCGCCTCGGTGCGGATGGTGGCTTCGCCGACGGGGATCTCCGGCAGCCCCTCTGTCGCCCGCAACGGCCCGGCGGGCAGCGATAGCAGCGCCTCGCGGATCATCCGCAAGCTCTCGACCATTTCCAGCGCCCGCACCACCACGCGGGCCAGTACGTCGCCCTCCTCCCGGACGACGCTGCGGAATCCAAGATCGGTATAGGACAGGTAGGGCTGATCCTTGCGCACGTCGATGTCGAGGCCGGAGGCGCGGGCGACCGGCCCGACCACCGCCCAGTCCACCGCCTGCTCGCGGTTCAGCCGGCCGACGCCGCGGGTGCGGGCCAGCGCCGTCGGATTTTCGGTGAAGGTCGGAATGACGATCTCCGCCAGCCCCTTCGACAGCGCGTCGAGTGCCGGCAGATACCGCGCCGGATCGGGGATGTCGCGAAGGACGCCACCGATGCAGTTCATGCCGTAATTCACCCGGTTGCCGCTGATCGCTTCCAGCATGTCCATCACCAGTTCGCGCAGGCTGAACACCTCCATGAACAGGGAGTGGAATCCGATGTCCTCCGCCCCCACACCCGCCCACAGCAGGTGGGAGTGCAGCCGCTCCAGTTCGGCGATGATGGTGCGGATGTGGGCGGCACGCTTGGGAATCTCGATGCCGGCGATGGTTTCCGCCGCAATGCAGAAGGTCATCGCATGGGTGTTGGAGCAGATGCCGCAGACCCGCTCGATCAGGGTGATGACCTCCACCCAATTGCGTTTCTGGGCAAGCAGTTCGATCCCGCGGAAGCTGAATCCGACCTCAACGGTGGCACTGTCGATGACCTCCCCGCGGCACTGGACCTTGACCTTGAAGGGCTCTTCCAACGCCGGGTGATAGGGGCCGAGCGGAAAGCTGTAGGGCATGGCCGGAAACTCCTAGGAACGGACCGGATTGGAAGACTGCGGAGAAGCCAGAGGTGACACCGGCTTGCGGGCAACGGCCGCCGGACGGCACATCGCCTCGCGCAGGGTCGCGGTATCGATGCCGTCGGGCCGGATCAGCGGCACCGGATTGGGATGGCCGGGGAACTCCACCGCGAACAGGTCGCGGATCTCGCGCTCCGCCCAGGATGCTGCCCGGACGGTCGGCGCCAGCGAAGGCAGCGCGCCGTTGCGGGTGCAGGTCTTCACGCTGATGACCCGATGTTCGTCGATATAGTGGTAGATCACCGTCGCTTCGCCATCCCCCGCATGCGGGATCGCCGTGACGGTGCCGAGCCGGATGCCGAGGTCCGCCATGGTGGCGGCCATCGCCTCCACATCCAGCAGCGGAGCATCGGCCCACAGGGCACCGTTGTCGTCGGTGACGGACCGCACACCGGGAATGGCCTGCAAGGCTTCGGTCAGCCGGCGGAGGGAACTGTCAGCGCTCATGATGCACCTCCTCCGCGGCGGCCGGGACGAAGGCGGAGCGCAGCCGCGCGCTCGCCGCCCAGCGCCGGCAGTCCGGGCAATAGCCGCGCTCGGCCTCCTCCGTGCCCCACAGCACGGCCATCGTCGCGTCCGGCAGCGGCACATGGGCAGCGCCGCAGCGGGTACAGGGCTGCAAGTGGACGACGCTCTCCAGCCGCAACCCGTCGCCGGCCGCGCTGTCCATCCCCGCCGGCACGTCCGCATTCAGGCTGATCGCCTGCGTCGGGCAGTTCTGCGCGCACAGCCCGCAGAAGGAGCATTGGCCGATGAAAAAATGCCAGGACACCGACACGCCAGGATCCTGGGTGAAGCTGATTGCCTTCGGCGCACAGACGAAGGCGCAGGTGCCGCAAGCGGTGCAGCGGGCGGCATCATGGGCAAGCGCACCGCGATAAACCGGCGGCACGTCCGGCATGTCGGCAGGATCCCGGGTGCGCGACGGGCGCAGCAGATTGCCGAGGATGGTTTTCAGCATGGCCATGGCATACCCCCTCAGCGGACCAGCGTGGCGGCCATGGTGACCGCCGACGCAATGCCGCCCCACACCCAATAAAAACGGAAGGCCTGCGCCAGCCGCAGCCGCGCCGTCGCCGTCGCCAGCAGCGTCACCCCGCCGAGCACCGCGACGCCCGCCGCCAGATAGACCAGCAGGTTCAGCAGCGGCCAGGGCGTGGCCGGGATGAAGACCACGGCGAACAGCTCGGTCAGCAGAACCAGCTCTACGGCATGCGACAGCTTGAACAGGGCCAGCGGCGGGCCGCTGTATTCGATGTGACTGTCGGCGACGATCTCATGCTCGGCATTGGCGATTGAGAAGGGATTCAGCTTCATCCGCGCCGGCAGCGCCAGCAGGAATGTCGCCCCCGCCAGCAGATGCACGACCCCATATGGCGCAGCCTGCAAGGCGCTCATCTGGAAGCTGCCGGCCTCCTGCGCCATGGCAATGATGGCGACCAGGAAGGGCAGGTTGTAGGCCAGCGACAGCAGTGCCTCGCGCATCGCCGCCACCTGTCCGTAGATGGAGCGGCTGACATAGCCGGCCAGCACCTCGCACAGCACCGGCACTTCCATGAGGTACAGCAGCAGCACGACGTCGCCAGGCAGTGACGGCACCGGATTGCCGGGCAGCGGAACGATGGCAAGCGCCGCCGTCACCGCCCCCACCGACACCAGCGGCAGGGCCAGGAAGATGCCGCGGTTGACGCCGCGCGGGATCACCGTCTCCTTGCCCAGCAGCTTCATGAAATCGAAAAAGGGTTGAAAGAAGGGCGGGCCCCGGCGACCCTGCAAGCGGGCGACCAGCTTGCGCATGAACCACAGCTCCAGCCAGCCGAGCGGGGCTGCGAACAGCAGGCCCGGCCAGACGGCGAAGGCGATCAGATAGGACCAGACGGCATTCATGACAGCCTCCCCAGCCAGTTCTGCAATTGGCTTTTGGTGGCGCCGTCCTCCAGCAGCTTGGCGGCGCGGGCTATGCCGTCCAGGATGGCCTGCGGCCGCGGCGGGCAGCCGGGCACCCAGACATCGACCGGAACAACGCTGTCCAGGGACTCGCTCAGCACCAGCGGACTGCCGGCGAAGACGTTGCCCGACGCCGGGCAGGAGCCCAGCGCCACCACCGCCTTGGGATTGGGAACCTGGGCGTAGATGTCGAGGATCGCCTCCCGCGACCGCAGGGTCAACGTGCCGGAGATCAGGACGATGTCAGCATGCTTGGGCGTGCCATGCAGTTCCACCCCCAGCTGTTCGGCATCGTAGCGCGGGCTCAGCAGCGGTGTGATCTCGATGTCGCAGCCGTTGCAGGATCCCGCGTTCAGCCGGCAAATCCAGGGGGACCGCCGGCGCGAGATGGCGACGACCCGTTCGATCAGGTTCATTTCACACCTCCGGTCGGGTTGGCCGCCGGTTCAATCGCCAATTCGGCGACATGCGGATGGGGTTCGGCAGCGGGGCGCAGCGCATTCGGCGCCAGACCGAACAGCACCGGCGCCACGGCGAAGGCCAGCAGCACGAGGGCGGCGGCATGCGGCAGGGGCCGCGCGCCGACGAGCCCGTCTGCCGGCCCCAACCAAACCCTGTGGATGGCGCGGACATAGCAGAGCAGCGCCATGGCGGACGATGCATAGAGCACCGCCAGCAGCACCGGCCCGCCCAGTTCCGCACCAGCCAGATACAGCCGCCAATGCCCGACGAAGCCCAGCGTCGGTGGGATGCCGATGAAGCCCAGTGCCCCCAGCATGAAGGCGGCACTCGCCACCGGCAGCGGGGTGGACAGGCCTCGGTCATCCAGCGTCACCGGTCGGCCGAGATGCCACTCCGCCGCACCGACGGCACCGAACAACACGATCTTGCCCAGCGCATGGCCCAGGATCCCGAACCAGGCCCCGGCCATGCCGTCGGCCCCACCGGCCACCAGCCCGAGCAGCAGATAGCCCATGTCATCGATGGAGGAGAAGGCCAGCATCGGCTTCAGCTCGCGCTGGGCCAACGCCAGCAGGGCGGCTCCCAGCAGCGACAGCCCCGCCAGCCCGATCCACAACGGCGCGAAGTCGGTGAAGATCCAGGGCGCAACGTCCCGCAAGGCCAGCAACTCGCAGAACCCGCCGACATCGACCACCGCGACGATCAGCGCCGTCGTCATCGCCGACGACGCCCGCGCCACCGCCGGCAGCCAGAAATAGACCGGAACCAGTCCCAGCTTCAGCGCCACACCGATCAGCAGCAACGCCAGCGCCAGCCGGTCCCACGGAGCGGCGGGCCGCACCGCACCCAGCTGGATCAGCGCCAGCGCCGTCCAGCCGCACAGCGTGGCGAGCAGCACCGCGGTCAGATATTTGCGGGCGGCGGCGCGGGCCTCGGCGGTGCCGCCGCACCACACCATGCCGACCGCCAGCAGCTCGGCAGCCGACGCCAAAAGAGTTCCCGCCCAGCCATGCCCGGCCAACCGGGCGGCAACCGCCAGGGCGACAGTGGCGGCGGCGAAGCGCCACCATCCGCCGTTCCCCTGCGGGATCGCCCTTGCATAAAGCCCGACGCCGAGCCCGATCGCCAGAAAGAGGGGAATCAATACCATGTCCATGGTTGGAGTCCTCCGGCCGCGCTCAAACCAGCCACACGCCGGCCAGTGCCGCGACAGCGGCAAGGCCGATGGCCAGGAGCGGACGATCCTCGAACAGCCGGCCGGCCAAGATCTGCGCCGCGCCGGCCACACGGGTCAGGCTGCGCCAGATCCGCAGGAAGACGGGATCGGGATCGAGGGAATAGACGGGATGGAAGGCGCTTTCCGCCATTTCGGCGAAATCGACGGCACCGGGACGGTCGCCGGCCGGCAGCGGCTCGCCACCGGAATAGACCGACACCAGACCGGTGGCCGGCGCCTGGGCCACCCGGTAGACCAGCAACCCCAGCATGGCGGACGCCAGCACCACAAGGCCGCCAACGGTCACGGCGATGCCGCCGCGATCGGTCAGGATGCCGAGCCAGCTCATCTGCACCGCCCAGTCGAAGCCCAGCGAGCGCACCGCCGGCGCCACCACCGGCACCATCAGCAGCTGCGGCGCCAGCCCGAACAGCAGGCACAGACCGGCCATCGATCCCATGCCGGCCAGCATGCTGGGCGACGCCTCGTGAATGTGCTTGCCGATCAGCGACGTCGACGGCACGCCGTAGAAGGCGTTGACGGTGGCCTTCAGGAAGGAGAAGGCGGTCAGGATGCTGCCAATCCAGCCGACCAGCACCACCATGAGCAGCCCCTTGTCGAGCGCCGCACCGAACAGCAGCCATTTGGCGACGAAGCCGTTGGTCAGCGGCACACCGGCAATCGAGGCGGCGGCGACGATCCACACCTTCGCGGTCCCCGGCATCGCGGTGGCCAGCCCGCCCAGTTCCCGCAGGTCGCGGGTGCCGGTGGCGTGCTGGATGGCGCCGGCGCACATGAACAGCGTGCCCTTGAACAGCGCGTGGCTCAGGCAATAGAACAGCCCCGCCGCCAGCCCGAGATCGCTGCCGAGCGCCAGGGCGACGACGATGTAGCCGAGCTGGCTGACGGTGTGGAAGGCCAGCAGCCGCTTCAGGTCGGTCTGCGCCATGGCGAAGATGACCCCGACCAGAATGGTGACGCAGCCGACCGCCAGCAGCGGCACCTCCAGCGCCGCATGCCACTGCCCATCCCCGACCACATACATCCGTGCGATGAGATAGACGCCGGCCTTGACGTAGCACGCCGAATGCAGCAGCGCCGACACCGGGGTCGGGGCGTTCATCGCCTCAGGGATCCAGCTGTGCAGCGGGAACATCACCGACTTCGCCATCGCCGCGACGACGAACAGCGCCGCGATGCCCGACGTGAAGGCTGTCCCAACCGCCGGATCGGTCCAGACCAGAGTGCCGGCGCGGGAATAGACCAGCACCAGCCCGATCAGGAAGCCGTAGCCCGCAAGATGGGTGATGACGAGAACCTTGCGGGCGCCGTCGGTCGCCGCCCGCTGCCGGTACCAGAAGCCGACCAGACTGTAGGAGCACAGCCCGATCACCTCCCAGGCCAGATAGGCGCCCAGCATGTCGGCGGCCCCGGACAGCAGCAGCAGGCCGGCGATGAAGACCAGCATGATCGCGTAGAAGCGCGTCGTCCCCTGTTCCTCATGCTCCATGTAGCGCACGGAGAACAGCAGGATGGCGGCACCGATGCCGGTCCCCATCAGCATGAACAGGACGCTCAGTCCGTCAAGGCGCAGACCGATGGAGAACGGCCCGTCCCAAACCGGCAGCAGAGGCGCCGCCATGGCGATACCGGCCATGCTGGCGGGCACCAGCGTCAGGGTGGCGAGGAAGGAGGCGAAGACCGCCGCGGTCGCCAGCGCGCCCTTGCCCACCGGCGTCAGCCAGCGGCCGAGCAGCAGTTGCAGGACGAAGCCCCCGAGCAGAAGAAGGATGGGGAGCGTGATGGATGTCATGACTCGCCCCTTTCTCAGCCGCCAGCCAGCGGCGGAAAGATGAAAACGTCGGATTCCGGGGTCAACGGGGTGTCAAGCCCCTGGAGGCCGCGCACGTCATGCCCGTTGACCAGGATGATGGCGAAGCCGGCCAGTTCACCGTCCTTCAGAATCCAGCGGGCGAAGTTAGGGCCGTATTCGGCGGCCAGATCGCGCAGCAGGTCGCGGACGGTTGAGGCCGGCCGCTCCCAAATCTCGCTACGCTTCCTGGTGGCGTCGCGCAGAAGCGCGAAATAGGACACTTTCATGGGACAGCTGCCTTTCCGCCGGCACTGCCGCCCCGGCCGCGGCCGCCGCAATACGCAGCGGCGGCGGCCGGGACAGGATCAGGCCAGTTCCAGCGCGCTCAGCTTTTCCTTGGTGGGGACGCCGTCGGCATCCCAGCCGCGAGCGCCGTAATAGAGCGGCAGCATTTCCGGAAGACGGCTGACCGCTCCCTTCGATGGACCGGTCACGATCGGCTCTTTCAGCAGGCGCGGCGGCAGGGTGTCGTCGGCCGCGGTCAGCCCGGCCTTCAGGTTCCACAGCCGCTCCAGGTTCCAGACCCGCTCGCCCGCCTCGAGGAAGCTATCGCCGGTGTAGACGAAGCCGGTCAGCGCGGTCATCAGCTCGGCGAATTCGGGTGCGCCGATGCCGAAGGTGGTGAACAGACAGGAACCGGTCGAATCCAGCGCCGCCGTCAGGTTCTGGAACAGCGCCACCAGTTCGGCCTTGCCGTCGATGCTGTCCTTGTCGAGCTTCACCGGCACGCCCAGAACCTCCGGGCTGATGGTGTAGCCGCGGACATGGCAGCCACCCCGGTTGTTGGTGGCATAGGCCAGCCCGATGCCCTGCACCGCGCGCGGATCATAGGCCGGCATTTCCTGCTTCTTGACGGTCATCGACAGCTCCGGATGGCCGTAGAGGCTCGCCAGCCGGTAGGACCCCAGCGCCAGCTTCTTGCCGAAGCCCTGTCCCAGCCCGGTCAGCCGCACCGCCTCGACCATCGCGTCGGCATTGCCGAAGTCCAATTCCAGCCCTTCGGTATCCTCCTTGGTGATGATGCCGCGATGATACAGCTCCATGGCGCAGGCAACGGTGCCACCCATCGAGATCGTGTCGAGGCCGTATTCGTTGCAGTAATAGTTGGCCTTGATCACCGCATCCAGATTATCGATCCGGCAATCCGGACCGAATCCCCAGGCGGTTTCATATTCCGGCCCCTCTCCCTCGCCCTTGTATTTGGGGTTGCTGACCTTGGTCGCCCGACCGCAGGAGATGATGCAGGAGAAGCAGCCCTTCGGCCGTTGCAACTGGTTGGCGGCCAGAGTCTCGCCACCCACCTTGTCTGCGGTCTCGAAATGGCCGTCCTGGAAATTCGCCGTCGGCAGGCCACCGACCGAGTTCAGGATGTTCACCAGCACGTTGGTGCCATAGAGCCGGAGGCCCGTACCGCCGACCGGATGCTCCTTGATCATGGTGCTGGCCTTGGCGACGGCTCCCAGGAAGGATTCCTTGTCGGCCACCGTGACAGCGCCGGTGCCGCGCACCACCACCGCCTTCAGGTTCTTCGATCCCATAACCGCACCGACGCCGGTGCGGCCGGCGGCGCGCTGCATGTCGTTCATGATGGCGGCGATGTAGGACATCGCCTCGCCCGCCGGGCCGATGCAGGCGATCTTGGCGTCGGCCGCCGTCTCGGCGTTCAGGGCCTCGGTGGTTTCCGGCACGTCCTTGCCCCACAGATGGGCGGCGTCGCGGATCTCCACCTTGTCATCCTGGATCCACAGATAGACGGGCTTTTCCGCACGCCCCTCCAGGATCAGCATGTCGTAGCCGGCATATTTCAGCTCCGGCCCCCAGGCGCCGCCGGAATTGGAGGCGGCGATGGTGCCGGTCAACGGCCCCTTGGTGACGACGTCATAGCGACCGGCCGACGGTGCGAAGGTGCCGGTCATCGGCCCGGAGGCGAAGATCAGCTTGTTCGCCGGCGACAGCGGATCGACTGTAGGATCGACCTCGTCATACATGTATTTCGTACCCAGCCCGCGGGCGCCGATATAGTCGCGCGCCAGTTCTGGTTTCAGTGCTTCGGTCGAGACCTTGCCGGTGCCGAGGTCGACCCGAAGGATCTTGCCAATCCAGCCATGCATGATCAGACCTCCGCGAAGGCGTTCTTGAGCTTGGCGGCGAAGGAGCGCTTGCGCGCCTGCGCCGAGACGGTGTCCTCGACCCATTCAAGCGCATGGGTGGGGCAGATCGCCGCACAAGACGGCGCACCGTCGCAGGTGTCGCATTTCAGGATCTGCGACCCCAGGAAATCCCACGACGCACAGCCGAACGGGCAGGCCTGGACGCACATCTTGCAGCCGATGCATTTGTCGGCGTCCAGTTCCACCTGCCCATTCTCCGGGTTGCGGTGCATCGCCTTGGGCATGCAGACGGTGACGCAGGCGGCGTCCTTGCACTGCTGGCACATCATGGGAACGGAGAAGCCTTCGCGTTCCCACGTATAGACATGGATTCGGGAGGCTTTCGGACGGAAGTTCCCCTCATGCTCCATGGAGCAGGCCAGTTCACAGTTACGGCATCCGGTGCATTTGTCCGGATGGATCATCAGCATCATGCTCATGGTCGATGACCTCCTTCATGCCGGGCACGATCGCCATTGCTGGCCGCGGCTTGAATCCCGCAGCTGTTCTCGCGCGCCCGGCCCTGGGCGAACCCCCGGATCGTCCCGCGATCCCTCAAGAAAGACGCGCACAGCGGGCGTCTTCGCCGGAACGGCGAAGAGTCGCCGGGCGTGGAGGAAAGAAGGACGGGATGGCTGTCGGACCCCGCGCAGGACCGGCCGGGGGACTGGCCCGGTCCGTCGGGAACCGGGGCGCCCTCAAGGCGGATGGCAGCTGGCGACGACGGAAGGCGATCCGCAGGCGCGGAGATTGCTCAAGAGGAGGCGGCGTGCCGTTTTGTTGTTCATCATTCCGGCCCGTTATGATCAGAAAGACATAGGGCCCGTCTGGAGACTTTGTCTGGAAGGCGGGTCTTACAATCCTTGAAGCAGACACAACCTTCTTATCACCGCCTTGCATGCGCCGATATGATTTACATCAACGCACCATGGTCAATTGTGGTGAAGACTTGAAACGATTGACTGAAGACAAGTTCGGGGAATTCCGATGCACGAACTGTCGCTGTGCGAAAGCATCGTCTCCCTGGTCACGGACTGTGCGGCGCGGGAGGGGGTGACGCGGGTCACCCGCGTGACAATCGACATCGGCGCCGCATCCGCCGTCGATCCCGACGCTCTGCTGTTCTGCTTCCCCCTGGTGACCGAGGGAACCCCGGCCGCCTCGGCAGTTCTGTGCATCAACCACATCGCGCTGAAGGCTCACTGCATCGCCTGCGGCACCGACTACGCTCCGGCAACTCTGATTTCACCTTGTCCGGCCTGCGGCGGTCATGACCGCAGCCTGCTTGCCGGACGCGACATGCGGGTGGTGTCATTCGAAGGCGAGTGAGCGTCGGCACGGAAAAAGGCGCTGCTTTTGAAACCCGCGCCCTTTCAACATCACGCTTTGCCCCGCCCGATCAGGCATCTGCCAGCAGGCGGTTCTTTTCCACCGTCATCTGTTCCGTCTTGGCGGTGGCGATCACTGCCTTCTGGAGCTTTTCAAAGGCACGCACCTCCAGCTGGCGCACACGCTCACGCGAGACGTGGAAGGTCTGGCTCAGCTCCTCCAGCGTCAGCGGCTCGTCGCGCAGACGGCGGGCAACCAGGATCCGGCGCTCGCGGTCGTCAAGCACGCCAAGCCCCAGCTTCAGGAATTGCTGACGCCGGCGCCGCTCTTCGGAGTCGGCAAGCGTCGTCTCCTGGTCCGGCCGGTCATCGGCCAGCAGATCCTGCCACTCGGCGTCGCCATCCTCCGACAGGCCGACATTCAGCGAACGGTCGTTGCCCAGCCGGCGGTTCATCTCCACCACCTCGGCCTTCGACACGTTCAGTTCTGTGGCGATGCTCTCCACCGCCTCCGGCGACAGATCGCCGCTCTCCAGCTCCTGCATCCGTGCCTTCAGGCGGCGCAGGCTGAAGAACAGCTTCTTCTGTCCGGCAGTGGTGCCGATCTTCACCAGCGACCAGTTATGCAGGACATATTCCTGGATCGCCGCACGCACCCACCAGGAGGCGTAGGTGGCGAAGCGGAAGCCCTTCCCGGGGTCGAACTTCTGCGCCGCCTGCATCACGCCGACGTTGCCCTCCGCCACCAGATCGGCCAACGGCAGGCCATAACCGAGATAGCCGCGCGCCATCTTGACGACGAGCCGCAGATGGCTGCCGACCAACTTGTCGAGGGCGGCCGGGTCCTGATGCTCGTGCCAGCGGACGGCCAGTTCATGCTCCTGTTCCGGCGTCAGATACTGGTACTTGCGGGCGTCCTGCAAATAGAGCTGCATCGGTTCGGCGGTGCGGGGTGCGACGGCACGGGTTTGGGCGGTACGGGTAGTCTCGGTCCTGCGGGTTTCAGCATTTCGCTGCATGGTGTCTCTTTTTCTCCCAACCGACGGGAACGGCGCCGTGGGCAAAGCCCCGGCGCTGTTCGGGTCGGTCCTGTTGACGGTCGGTTCTTGGTTCTTTGCGTTGCCGGCATTCGACGCTGCCGGACGGCGCGCACCGGCCCCGGTGCAGAAACGAAGTGGAGGCAGGGTCCTCTCCAACCCTGCGGGCAGCGCCGCAACCGGGGAAGGAGGTCACAGCAGCCGGCACGCCACAGGGCTGGAGAGGAACGGCAGGACCGCGCGATCAGCGCGGCCGAACCGGTGGAAGCGGCATGGTCATATGGTCGGAAACCAGTCTATCGGGGCGGTCCACCAGAGGCGCAACGGACTCTATATAGTAATTTTCAGAACGCATTAAAGGGGAGCCCAGGATAATTTCCTGGCACCCTGGCTGACGCATGGCTCCCGCGTCGATCATCGGGAACGGTTTACCAGATAGGACGACCAGCGGCGGCTTTCAACCCCCGTTCAATCACCGAACATTCCTCGAAATTCAAACGACATTCATAAGATGGTTGCTCGGATATCGGCACACACCTCAAAGAAAAAATACAATAATGAAAACATATAGAAAATCTAAACACCGTCCTTCAAAAAGTAATCCGTGCTATTTTTCGGATGTCACTTGCAACCTCACCTCTTCTGCGCTTAGCCTTGTCATGTTTCCAGCATCCACCGACCCGAGGCTAGAGCCGACATGCTTGAAGACATCGCCATCGATAATCCTGTCGACCGGCCGCACTCTTCCGGACAGGCATCCGGCTGTGCACCGTCCCAGCCTCTGCGTGTCGCGGTGCTGTGGAAAACACCGAATCTCGGCCTCTATTCAAACGCCGCCTTTGACGACCTCTACAACGGGATCGGGCACAACAACGGCAACCTCGCCTTCGTGCATTCGATCTGCAGCCACATCACCAATCCGGTGAAGCATTTCAGCTGGGGTTCCTCGGCCGAAACGCTGCGGAACAACGCCGACATCATCGTCATCCCCTGCGCCAACCAGTTGGGCCGCCACACCGATTATGGCCAGATGGCGGAAAATCTGGAAAAATCCGGCCTACCCATCGTCGCCATCGGTCTCGGCGCCCAGGCGAACAGCTACGACCACGACATCGAACTCAGCCCCGGCACGCTACGCTGGGCACAAGTGATCGCGGCATCGAACCCGTCTTCGTCCAGTTCGTCCAACATCTACACCCGTGGCGCTTTCACCACGGCACAGCTGGACAAACTGGGGATCACCGGCTCGCTGCCCGGCGGCTGCCCGTCGCATTTCCTCAATCAGGCGCCGGGCCTGGGCCGGAAGATCCATGCCAACTGGTCGGCGCTCGACTTGCCACGCTCGATCACGGTGGCCGGCGGCCATCAGGCCTGGGTGAAGACACGCGAGATCGAACACCAGCTGATCGCGCTGATGATGGACCCGATCGCGCCCGGCCAGTATGTCGTCCAGTCGATGGGCGAGATGATCCGCGCCTCGCGCGGGCTGTTCGACAGCATCGACCCGCATGCGCTGAAGGAAATCCACCGCCACACCGTGCCGCATTACTCCTTCGAGGAGTTCAAGGCCTGGTGCCGCAACCATATGCGCTCCTATTATGACGTGCCGGCCTGGATGGACACTCTGCGCCAGCAGGATTTGACCATCGGTTGCCGCTATCACGGCGTCGCGCTGGCGATCCAGGCGGAGCGGATGGGCCTGACTGTAACAATCGATTCCCGCACCCGCGAGCTGTGCGAGAACACCGGCGTGCCTTATGCCGATGCCGCCGACCTGACGATGCCGCTGACCCGCAACCGCCTGAAGTCGCTGATCAGATTCGATCCCGACGCCTACGACCGCCATCGTGCGGAGTCGGCAGCCCATTACCTGGACTTCCTGGTCGCCAACCGGCTCCAGCCGGCGGCCTTCCTGAAGTCCATCGCGAACGGCAAGTGACGGGTCAAGTGGAGGCTGCCATGCTCTGCCGGACCGCAGCCCTCGCGCTGGCCGTGGGCATGGTGGCCGCTCCCACCCAGGCGCTGACGATCAGGACGTCGGGGGAGCCCGAGACGGTGACCTCCTGGCAGCGTGACGCCTGCACCGAGAGCGATGCGCCGGACACGCCGGCGCGCGCCTTCCGCGATGCAAATGGCACGGTGCATCTGATCGCCTCGCATTCCACCGCGCGGGCGTTGACCGGCCCGTCGCTGGACGCCGTTCGGCCGAATTGCCGGGTGATTTTCCAGGGCCACGGCCGGGACGATCCGCGGCTGAACGACGACCGCAGTTGGATCTCATCCTTCTACACGCCGGACGGCAGCACGGTCTTCGCCCTGGTCAGCAACGAGTTCCATGGTCAGAAGCGCCGGGCGCTCTGCCCGTCCGGCGAATACATGCGCTGCTGGCGCAACAGCATCACCTCAGCGGTTTCCAGCGACGGCGGAGCGAGCTTCCGACTGAGCGCCGCCCCGCCCAACCACAGCGTCGCGACGCTGCCCTACCCCTATGGCGGCGATGTCGGCCAGCGCACCGGCTATTTCGCACCCAGCAACATCGTCCGCAACGGCGGCCACTGGTACGCCTTCCTTTGGGCCGAACGGTTCGGAGCGCAGCAGCGCGGCGCCTGCCTGATGCAGACCGACAACCTCGCCGATCCGCAATCCTGGCGCGGCTGGGACGGCAAATCCTATTCGGTGCGCTTCGTCCACGAAGCCGGTGCCGGCGACCCGCCAAACGCTCATGTCTGCGCGCCGGTCGCCCCCGACATCCTGCAAGGCACCGTGCGCAGCGTCGTCCGCCACCGCGCCAGCGGCCTGTTCATCGCCACGCTGGCGATGACCCGCGACGGCCGCACCGGCATCTGGACCACCACGTCGCGTGATCTGGTGAGTTGGTCGAAGCCGGAGCTTTTGTGGACCACCCCGCTGCTGTTCCGCTACGGCTGCGGCGACGCGGCGGCCTTCGACTACCCTGCCCTTCTCGACCCCGCCAGCCAGAGCCGCAATTTCGAGGATGTCGGCAATTCGGCCTACGTCTACATGACCCGGCTGAACCTGGACAAATGCCGGATCACCTGGAACCGTGACCTCGTCCGCATGCGGGTGGAGATCGATGGCGGCTGACCCGCACGACGAGGCATAAAGCCGTTCCGAAGCATCGCCATCCAACCGATCTGTCGAGCAAGACCAGGGATGAGGAGCGATGCCATGCCGAACTGCGATCCTTTCGACCTCCAGCGCTTCGTCACTGCGCAGAATCCGGTCTTCGCCACGGTGCTCGAAGAATTGCGCGCTGGGCGAAAATGCAGCCATTGGATGTGGTTCATTTTCCCACAGCTGCGCGCGTTGGGCCGCTCCCCCACCGCGCAGTTCTACGGCATCACCTCCCTGGACGAGGCTCGGGCCTATCTGGCGCACCCGATCCTGGCCCCCCGTCTGGTCCAGGCGACGGAAGCCCTGCTGACCGTGCAGGGGCGGACGCTCCATGAGATCCTCGGCTCGCCCGACGACCTGAAGTTCCGCTCCTCCATGACCCTTTTCGCTGAAACGGCGGGGGAGGCGGGCGATCTCTACCGCAAGGCGTTGGATCGCTATTGCGATGGCCGTCCCGACGAGGCGACGCTGAGGTTGCTGGGCTGACGAAAGGCTTTCAACCCAGCAGTTCACCAAGTTCCAGCCCACGCTCACGGCCCAGGCTGTCCAGCATCGCCAGCGTTGCGCCGTCCAGTGGAATGCCGTCGGCCAGACGCCGACGGCGGGTGCGGGTTTCCGGCTCGCCCGGCATCTGGATGGCCTCGGCCCCCGGTGCCGTGGGCGTGTCGCGGAGATAGGCGACCAGATCGTCGAGGTTCGCCGCCCATTGGGTGTTTCCGCCACGCGCCGGGTCGAAGACGATGGCGAACATGTTGTTCATGACACGCCCGGAATTCTGATGCGCTGGCGTCCCCGGCATCGCCGATGCCAGCGCGCCGGCCAGCACATCGCACATCAGGGCCAGCCCGAATCCCTTGTGCCCACCCAGGTACCCTCCCAGCGGCAGCAGGGCACCCGACGGATCCTGGAACATCACGCCGGGATCCCGCGTGGGCTGTCCCTGCGGATCGAGCAGCAGGCCCGGTGCCATCTCCTGCCCTTTGCCCATGGCGACGCGGCATTTGCCGACGGCGACGGCGCTGGTGGCGAAATCGAGGATCAGCGCAGGCGTGGACTGTGTGGCCGGAACCGCGATGCAGATCGGGTTGGTGCCCAGTCGCGGCCGGGTGCCATCATGCGGTGCCACCGACGGACGGGTGACGACATTGACGAAGGCCAGCGCGACCAGTCCGGCATCGCTGCACTGCTCACCATAGGATCCGACCCGGCCGATATGGTGGCTGTCGCGCAGGGACAGCGCCGCCAGCCCGTCCTGCTGCGCCTGTTCGATGGCGAGGTCCATCGCCTCCCGTGCGATGACCTGTCCATAGCCGCTGCCGCCTCCAACCGCCAGGAAGGGGCCGGACCGGCCGATCACGGCGGCATGCTGGTTGGGGTGAAGCAGGCCGGCGGCGATCGCCGGCATATACATCGCCAGCATGCCGACGCCGTGGCTGTCATGGCCACGCAGGTTCGCTTCGACCAGATGGTCGGCGACCACGGCGGCTTCCTCCGCCTCGCTGCCGGCGGCCTGAAGCAGGCGCCGCGTCGCCTCCGTCAGCCGGTCCGCCCGCACCGGCCGCTGTCCGGTGCCATAGACGCCGGCATTGAAGGACGCCGCCGCGGCGAAGGGATCCTGTGGGGTCTCTGTCATCGTGTGCCTTCCCGTTCAACGGCCCCTATTTGGTTGCGGATCCCCGAGCGGGGCAAGGGCTGAATAGAGACCCCAAAAAAGCACGGGGGCGGATCACCGGCGGCATGAACCGCTGGAGCCCCGCCCCCTGCCGCCGCCCGATCAGATCAGCCGATCAGGCTGCATTGACCTCCGACACGAAACGCTGGACCTCGTCCTTCAAGCGCTCCGACTGCTGTGAAACGCTCTCCACGCTGGTGGAGACCAGACGCATCCGTTCGCTGGTGGTCGTCATGGTCGAGGACAGCGAACCGACGCTGCTGGTGACGCGGCGGGAGTTGTCGGCGGCAGTGCGGGCGTTGGCGAAGATCTGGTGGGTCGCCGCCTCCTGCTGCTGTACGGCAGATGCTACCTCACCGTTCAGTGCGCTGAGGTTCGTGATCAGGCTGGCGATGCTTTCGATGGCGCCGATGGCGTTCGCGGTCGCCCCGCGGATCGCGCCCACCTGCGACTGGATGTCCTCCGTCGCCTTCGCCGTCTGGGTGGCAAGGCTCTTCACCTCGCTCGCCACGACGGCGAAGCCCTTGCCGGCCTCGCCGGCGCGCGCCGCCTCGATGGTGGCGTTCAGTGCCAGCAGATTGGTCTGGCCGGCAATGGAGTTGATCAGTTCCACCACCGCACCGATCTGCTCGGCGGCCGACGCGAGGCCGGTGACGATGCCGGTGGTGTTGGCGGTTTCCGTCACCGCGCGGGACGCGGTCTGGGCGGCGCTTTCGACCTGACGGCTGATCGCGGCGATGGAACCGCGCAGTTCCTCGCTGGCCTGGGCGGCGGACTCGACGCTGTCGGAGGCGCCCTGCGCCGCTCCGGCGGCGGCACGCGCCTCGTCGGTGGTGCTGGCGGCGTCGTTGGTCAGGGCCGCGGTACGCTCGTTCAGGGCCACGGTGGTGGTGCTGAGCGTCGCCACGACCTCGTCCATCGCGCGGGCGAACTCAGCGGCGCGGATCGACAGGCGTTCGCGCTGGAGGTCGCGGGCGGCACGCTCCAGCTCGGCGCGCTGGCTCTCGTCGCGGGCCTCCTGCAGGGTGGTGGCGAGGCCGGCGACGGCGCGGGCCATGTCGCCGATCTCGTCGGGACGGCCGGCATGGGGCACCGCGACGGTCAGGTCGCCGCCACCGATGCGGCTGAGCACATCACGGATCGCCAGCAGCGGACGCGACATCCCGCGGGACACCCAGATACCGATGCCGACGCTGATCGCCAGCAGCAGCAGCGAGACCTCAAGCTCGCGCCAGGCGCGGGCGCGGAAATCCGCATCGACGTCGTCGGTGTAGACGCCGGTGCCGATCATCCACTGCCAGGGCTGGTAGCCGGTGGCATAGGCGATCTTCGGGGTCGGCTCGGCATCGTCGCTGCGCTTGTGACGGAAGGCGACGAAACCGCCGCCGGACTTGGCCGCCTCAGTCATCAGGACGTTGAAGGAGACGCCGTCGGGATCCTTCAGATTCAGCAGGTTCTTGCCCTCGACCTGCGGACGCAGACCGTGCACCAGACTGACACCCGCATAGTCATAGACGAAGAAATACTCGCCGTTGCCGTAACGCATGGCGCGAACGGCGTCGCGGGCACGCTCCTGCGCTTCGGCGCGCGGCAGCTTGCCGGATTTCTCCTGCTCGCCATACAGCGCGACGACGGAGGCTGCGGCATCGACCATCTCCTTGACCTTGGCCTTGCGCTGCTCGATCAGGTTCGCGCGCGTCCCCGTCAGGTGGACTGTCGCCCCGGCCAGCGTGCTGAGCAGCGCCACGCCGAACACCAGCAGCATAAGCCGCGTACCAATCTTGAGCTTCATCGCCCCTCTCCTCACTCCTGATCCACGCGGCATCGCGCGGCATCCACGCATCGATTTTCGATTGATCATCAGACCGGCTCGAAGGTCAGGCCCCGGCGTTCGCCATCTGCGGGTCTTCCGGCGGGTCGCACCGCCACCATCCAGGCCCGCCCAGCTGAGCGGACAGGCGGGTGAAGGTCACGACCGTGCAATTCCCCAGCTCCACACCCGGCTGGCCGGCGAGGCGGTGCAGCAGGATACGGCCGATTCCCTTGCTGCCGACCAGCAGCGGCCGGCGGGCCAGCAGGCCAGCGGGCCCATTGGCAAGTTCGTGGATACCCTCCAGGACGCGGGCGGCAAAGGCATCTTCGCTTTCCCCGCCCGGCGGCGTCTCTCCGGCAGCGAACCAGGGACGGGTCAGGTCGATCGGCAGACCATTCCATTCACCCAGGCCGCGCTCCCGCAGCCAGTCACGCCGGAGAAGCTGCAGGTTCAGCGTCTCGGCGAACATGGCCCCCGTCGTGGCGGTGCGCTGCAACGGACCGGTGATCACCAGGTCGCAGGTCTGGCCTGAGCGGCGAAAGCGCTCCGCCTCCAGCCTTGCCTGTTCGACCCCACGATCGGTCAGCGGCACGTCGCGGTCGCCGCCGCAGCGGACGCCGCGCCGGTTGTCCTCGGTCTCGCCATGCCGGACGAAATGGAAGCAGTCGGTCATCGCCGATCCCTCAGCGGAACAGGATGCGGACGGCATCCGTGGTCCAGCCGATGGTGCTTTCCACCGGAAGGGCGTGAGGCACTGACATCCAGCGGGCCAAGGCGTCGATGTGCAACGGATCGCTCAATGTCGGCGTATGTCCGACATCCGGCACGTGCAGGACGCTCAAGGCCGATTTGTCCATCATCCGGGCGATGGTCGCGTCCTGCAGGGCATCACTCATCATGCCGTGCACCAGCAGCACCGGGCAGTCGATGCGCTGCCAGTCGTCCCACTGGTCATGGTCCTGGGCGGCACCGTCGCGGTAGCATTGCAGCGCGCGGATGTCGTGGCGGTAGACCCGGCCGCCATTCTCCTCCGACCAGCGGGTCTGGTGGAAGCTGTTGTGCAGGAGGACGGTGTCGTCCACCGGCCCGTCATTCTTCTGGGCCGCCCCGGTGCGGTGGAACAGCTGGGCCGGATGGCGGAAAACATAATGGCGGGCAACGGATTCGGCACGGCGGCGGCGGCGTTCGGTCGGGATGAAGGGGCCGATGTCGTTCAGGATCAGGCGCTCAACCAGTTCCGGCGCCTCCGCAGCCACCCGCATCGCGACACTGCCGCCAAGCGAGGAACCCAGCAGCGTAACCGGACCCAGTTGCTTGTGCCGAATCAGCGCCAGGACCTGGGCAACGTTGCCCTCGAAGCTGTAATCGGACTGGTCCGCCAGCCAGCCGCTGCGCCCGCGCCCCGCCCAGTCGAGGCACAGCACATGGTAGTGATGCGACAGCGCGCGGGCGACATAGTCGAAGCGTCGGGCCGAATTGGCGATGCCGCCAAGGCACAGCAGCGCCGGCTTCCGCGAGCTGCCCCACTCCGTGTAAGCCAAGCGGATCGTGTAGTCGTTGCGCAGCCGATCCACCGTGCCGGGCTGCAACGCGGCGCTGTGGGTATAGTCGAAATGGCGCAGCCTGTGGCCGGCGCCGACCAGCGGCTCGATCACCCGCATGATCGTTTCGTATTTCTTCCAGCTCATATCCTCGGCTGATTTGACGCCGAGCGCGTCAAGCGTTGCGCACAACGCTTCCATGGCGCGGTCATGACGGCCATAGGCGGGAAGAGACTCTCCGGCAAGGGAGGGGACGGGCATGGTCCGAGTGGGCTCCACGAGCATCTGGTCAGGCATGGGCGTCGAAGCCTCCGTGATCGATGGGTGTGGGGTCGATGGAAGTAAGGCGGTCGTGGTTTGGAATACCGAAGGATGCAGGCGGAGCAGCCGGACGGATCATCTTGCGGCCTCCCCCGCCGTCGGGGCGGTTGAAGGGGTCAGCAGGAAGACGGCGCAGAAGGCCGTGCCACACAGCATGCCGAGCACACCGAGCGCCACCAGCGCGGCCTGGATCCCGAAACGGTCGGCGAGCGCCGCGGCCAGCAGCGGGCCGATCACCGAACCTCCGCGCTCCAGCAGGCGGTAGATTGCGAAGACGCTGGACTCGCCCATGCGGGCACAGTCGGCGCGGCAGACCTCCGGCACCAGGGCCAGCTGGGTGGCGTTGTTGAGGGCATGAGCGATGCCGAGCGCCGCGATGCCGATCAGGACCCCGGTGACACCCTGTTCCTGCAGGATCGCCAGGGCGCCGGCTCCGCCGATCAGCCCGCCCAGCCCGGCGAACAGGGCATGGCGGCCGGACCGGTCGGCCATCTTCGACACCCCGGGGCCGAGCAGAACGATGATCAGCCCATAGGTCATCATCAACCGGCCGATCCCGGCGGGGGTCTCGCCGGCCGCATGGAGGGAGACCGGGACGAGATAGAAGAGGTATCCGGTCAGCATCAGCTTCGTCGGCACCGAGGAAAACAGCAGCAGCGCCAGGAATCGGGGATTGGCGAGCAATGCGGCCGCATCGCCGACGCGGAAGGGCCGCCGCCGCACACGCTCCACCCGGTCGGCCGGAAGAAGCGTCACCGTCGCGGTGGCCGCCAGCGCCAGCAGCGCCGAGACCACGAAGGTGGCACGGTAGCCGAACTGATCGGCGAGGATGCCGCCCAACGGTGCGCCGCACAGGCCGGCGACGATCACCGCGGCGACGAATTGCGCCATGCCGCGCGCACGCCGGTCCGCCGCGGTGTGGCGGGCGACAAAGCCCTGGGCGCCGATGAACATCACCGCATAGCCGAGCGCGCAGGCACCGCGCCACAACAGCAGTTCAGCCAGCGAACCGGCCATTGCCGTTCCGGCAAACCCCGCCACCGCCGGCAAGGTGCCGAGCAGCAGCGTGCGGCGGCTGCCGAACCGGTTGGCCCAGGCGCCGGCAAAGGGCGTGAAGACGGCGACCAGGAACATGAACAGCCCGATCGGCAACCCCATCATCAGGGTCTCCGACAGGCCGGAAACGGGTGTGTAGAGGTCGCGCGTGTAGAGTGGCAGGAAGGATCGCGACAGTTCCTCTGCCAGCATGAAGAGGAACAGGGCGGTGCGCATACTGGCCACCGCCGATGCCGGCTCTGAAGCCCCTCCTCGCCCTCCGCGCGGCCAAGCGGCAAGCAGGAGCACCCCTTCGAACGCCAGGAGCAGGCAGACGACCAGCAGCACGGCCGCATCATAGAGGAAGCCATGCACGGCCTCGACCTGCAACAGCCCCGCAAGCCGCGGCAGGGCTGCCGCGCTGAAGGCCAGCATCGCCGCACCCACCATTGCCAGCGCCCGCAATGGCGTGGCGCCGGCCACACGCAGGGCGGCAGGCCACAGCAGGCCCGCGGCCACCGACAGCACCGAAATCAAGGCTGCCAGCAGCGCCACATGGTCGAGCGCTGCACTCGACACAACTTCTGCGGCAGAAAGCTTTGCTTCCGACCCTACGTTTCCGTAAAATTTTGCGTAAATCAGACAAGAAAACAAAACAAGGCTGAATATTGTCAGAATTGGCAGAGTCACGCGCGGACGTGCGACCGAATTTGGTTGCATTGTTAGCTCCAGACACACAACCGCTGCAAGGAAGTGCTTTGGAAGCTAGTTGCTAACTCCAAAGAATTGGTAAACCGAATTTGTACCGAAAATAAAAGCTTCTATTATCATGGATCATACGTGGATATGCATTTTATTGATGCCACGGATCCTGAAAATACTTTGAAAAATCCGGAGATACGCGCCCAGACAGTCAGATTTCGTAGAGCACTCTACAGGAGGGATACCGATTTTGGCCCCACCTGGCGTCCACCACCACGCAAACCGCGATTTTTATAATCTGAATACAGATCTTGGTTGCGCCGCAGCAAAGTCCAAGCTTCCGATCATCGAATTTGAGAAGCTGCCTTAATTTCATATGACGCAGGAGCGGAATAGGAACGGAGCGTCAGGCCCCGACAATTTTTTTTCAGGAAAAAATAAAAAAATTTCGGCCGATCGGCACCGCGCGCCACCTCCTAAAGCCATTCCAGGTTCGATGGCAAAGCTCCGCGACGCTTCGTCACATCGCAAATGAAAATGATTCGCATCATTGTCGGGGTCGCGGCCACTGTCACAAATCCAGTGCCATAAATCCCCTGCCGCAACTCCGCGCGCCCTCACTGGCGTGCTGCCCATAGGTGTCTCCCCATGATTCCGCCGCTGTCCGGCTCCGCCCGCGACGCCACCTCTGCTCCCGCCCCCTGTCGGATTTACGGCCACGCGCCCGCCAATGCGCCCGGCAGCTCGGCCGATCCCCCCTCCCGCACAGGCGAAGGATGCCGTCTCGGCGCGCTGCGCAAAGGCCAGCGCGCGGTGGTGACCGGTCTTGACGAGTCTGCCGTCGCCACCCCGCTACCGCCCGGCGAATTGGAACGCCGCATGATCGAGATGGGCCTGATCGAAGGTGCCCGCGTGGAAATCCTGCATGAGGGATTCCCCGGCGCCGATCCGCTTGCCGTGCGCATCAACGACCACACCCTGGCCCTGCGCCGGGCGGAGGCACACGCCGTTCTGGTGACGCTCGGCTGAGCCTCGCCTCCTCCTCCTGCGGAAAGGTTTCCGCGATGACCGATACCGTTCTATCCACTTCGGCCTTCATGGGCGTCCCGCCGCGCATCGCCCTCGTCGGCAACCCCAATTGCGGCAAGACCGCCCTGTTCAACGCGCTGACCGGCGCCCGCCAGAAGGTGGCGAATTATCCCGGCGTGACGGTCGAACGCAAGGTCGGCGAATTTCTCAGTCCCGCCGGCACCCGCGTGCAGATCGTCGACCTGCCCGGCACCTACAGCCTGCGCGCCCGCTCACCCGACGAGGAGGTGACCCGAGACGTCGTGCTGGGCCGCTTCCAGCACGAAGCGCCACCCGACGTGATGGTCTGCGTCGCCGACGCCACCAACCTGCGCCTGCATCTTCGGCTGGTGCTGGAGCTGAAGAAACTCGGCCGGCCGATCATCCTCGCGCTCAACATGATGGATGTGGCGGAGGCGCGGGGCTGCCGCGTCGATGCGGCCGCCCTGTCGGCAGCACTCGGCGTGCCGGTGGTGCCAACGGTGGCGATCAGGCGCACCGGGGTGGTTGGGCTGCTCGACCAGATCGACCGCAGCATGGTGGCGATGACGGCCGGCCTCGTCCCCGCGCCTTGCGGCTCCTCCCCCTGCGGCTGGAGCGAACCGTCGGCCAACGACCTGCGCGCCTATCACCAGGAGGTGGAAAGCATCCTGGCCGCAGCACTCCGCGATGTGGGAAAACCTTCCATCGCCACCCGGCGGATCGACGCCGCCCTGCTGCATCCGGCGATCGGCCTGCCCTTCCTGTTCCTGGTGCTTTTCCTGATGTTCCAGGCGGTCTTCGCCTGGGCTGCCGTGCCGATGGACATGATCGACAGGGGGCTGGGCTGGGTGCAGGCCGCCACCGGTGCCGCCCTGCCCGACGGCATGCTGAAAAGCCTGCTGACCGACGGCATCATCGCCGGGGTCGGCAGCGTGGTGATCTTCCTGCCGCAGATCCTGGTGCTGTTCTTCTTCATCCTGATGCTGGAATCCACAGGTTACATGGCGCGGGCGGCTTTCCTGCTCGACCGGCTGATGGGCGGGGTCGGGCTGCATGGCCGGGCCTTCATCCCACTGCTGTCCAGCTTCGCCTGCGCCGTCCCCGGCATCATGGCGGCCCGCACCATCGAGAACCGCGCCGACCGGCTGGCCACCATCATGATCGCGCCGCTGATGACTTGCTCGGCCCGGCTGCCGGTCTACACGCTGATCATCGCCGCCTTCGTCCCCAACCGGAGCATGGCCGGCGGCATGATCGGGTTGCAGGGGCTGGTGATGTTCACCCTCTACGCCGCCGGCATCCTGTCGGCGCTGGCGGTCGCCTTCGTGCTGAAGCGCACGATCTTCAAAGGCGCCCGCGAGCCGCTGCTGATGGAACTGCCGTCCTACCGGCTGCCCAGCCCGCGCGACATCCTGCTGGGGCTGCTGGAGCGGACACGGATCTTCCTGGCCCGTGCCGGCACGGTGATCTTCGCCATCATGATCCTGCTGTGGTTCCTCGGCAGCTTCCCGGCGGCACCCGACGGCGCGACGGGTCCGGCCATCGACTACAGCTTTGCCGGAATGCTCGGCCATGCTCTGGCGCCGCTGCTCGCCCCGGTCGGCTTCACCTGGCAGATCGCCATCGCCCTGGTCCCGGGCATGGCGGCGCGCGAGGTGGCGGTGGCCGCACTGGGCACCGTCTATGCGCTGAGCGAGACGGGAGACGCGCTGTCCGGCTCGCTCGCCAGTGTCCTGGCGGCGGACTGGAGCCTGCCGACGGCGCTGTCGCTGCTGGCATGGTTCGTCTTCGCCCCGCAATGCGTCTCCACCCTGTCGGTGGTGAAGCGGGAGACAAACAGCTGGTTCTGGATGCTGGTGATGATCGCCTACATGACGGCGCTCGCCTATGGCGCCGCCTTCATCACCTTCCGACTGTCCAGCGCCCTGCTGGGGGGATGAGCCATGATGGAGAACGTCATCGTCGGACTGATCGTCGCCGCGGCCTTCGCCTGGGTGACCTGGACAATGCTGCTACCGGCAGGTTTGCGCAACCGCCTGCGCCGGCTGGCCGGGCGGCCGGTCCCGTCACGAACGGGCGGTTGTTCCGGTGTCTGTCGTGGCTGCGAGGCAGCAGGACCGCGGGCGGTGAAACGCCACAGCGGTTCCTGCGGGTCGCACTGACAGGTCATCCCCCCTTCGCCAGGGCGCGGCGGAAGGCGTCCAGCGTCTCGGCGCTGACATGGTGTTCGATGCCTTCGGCGTCGATGCGCGCCGTATCGGCGCTGACGCCGAGGGAACGGAGGAAGGCCACCACCGTCCGGTGCCTTTCCCGGCTTTCCTCGGCGATCCGCCTGCCGGAATCGGTCAGGAAAACGGCGCGGTAGGGCTTGCGATAGACCAACCCGTCGGCGGCCAGCCGGTCCAGCATGCGGGCGACGGTCGGCTGCGCCACCCCCAGCCTTGCGGCGATGTCGACCTGCCGCGCCTCCTGCCCGCTTTCGATCAGGTCGGCGATCAGCTCCACGTAATCCTCGGCCAGTGCGGAGCGCTGGGCCTCCCGCGTCTTGCGGAAACCTTCGGCATGAAGTTCGGCATCGGGCAGGTCCGCATCGCTGTCAGTCACGCCCCACCCACCCGGAAAAATGTTCGGATGCTGAAAGTATAGCATCTTGCATACTCGTTGTCCCGGTACATACTTGATTGATACCAGTTCGCATTTTGGCCGGGAGTCACGCCGATGTCGGAAGCCGAAGCCGCCGTGCCGCCCCACAACGCCTGGAGATACGCCAGCGCGGACGCGGAAATCCGGCCGAGCCTGCCGGAGGTCCATGCCTCCGTCGCGGTACCGCAGGGCGGCCTGTGGCTGCGCCGGCTGCTGGCCTTCGCCGGGCCGGGCTATATGGTGTCGGTCGGCTACATGGACCCCGGCAACTGGGCGACCGACCTCGCCGGCGGGTCGCAGTTCGGCTACACGCTGCTCTCCGTCATCATGCTGTCGAACCTGATGGCGATCCTGCTGCAATCGTTGGCAGCGCGGCTTGGCATCGTCACCGGGCGCGATCTGGCACAGGCCTGCCGTGACCATTACCCGCGCCCCGTCAACCTGATGCTGTGGGTGGCCTGCGAGGCGGCGATCATCGCCTGCGACCTTGCCGAGGTCATCGGCACCGCCATCGCGCTGAACCTGCTGTTCGGCATTCCGCTGATCGGCGGCGCGCTGATCACTGCGCTCGACGCCTTCCTGGTGCTGCTGCTGATGCAGCGCGGCTTCCGTTATCTGGAAGCCTTCGTCGTGGCCCTGCTGACGATCATCGCCGGCTGCTTCCTGGTCCAGATCATCGCCGCTTCCCCGCCGGTCGCCGCCGTGCTGCACGGCTTCGTGCCGAAGACGGAGGTGGTGACCAACCCCGCCATGCTCTATGTCGCCATTGGCATTCTCGGCGCTACGGTGATGCCACACAATCTCTACCTTCATTCCTCGATCGTGCAGACCCGTGCCTATCCGCGCACCGACGAGGGGCGTCGCGACGCCATCACCTGGGCCACCGTCGACAGCACCATCGCGCTGATGCTGGCCCTGTTCGTAAATGCCGCCATCCTGATCCTGGCAGCCAGCGTCTTCCACGGCAGCGGCCATACCGAGGTGGCGGAGATCGGCGAGGCTTTCGAACTGCTGTCACCCCTGCTGGGATTCGGCATCGCCTCCACCCTGTTCGCGGTGGCGCTGCTGGCTTCGGGCCTCAACTCCACCGTTACGGCGACGCTGGCCGGGCAGATCGTGATGGAGGGGTTCCTGCGGCTTCGCCTGCCGCACTGGGTGCGCCGGCTGATGACCCGCGGCCTCGCCATCATCCCGGTGGTGGTGGTGACCGCACTCTATGGCGAAAGCGGTACGGCGCAACTGCTGGTGTTCAGTCAGGTCGTGCTGTCGATGCAGCTTCCGTTCGCGGTCATCCCACTGGTCCGCTTCGTCACAGACCGCGGCAAGATGGGCCGCTTCGCCGTTCCCGGCTGGGTCGCCGGGCTGTCCTGGATCGTCGCCGGCCTGATCGTCGTGCTGAACCTGAAGCTGCTGTACGACACCCTTCAGGGCTAAGCACTGTTGTTCATCCGGCGGAACGCTTTATCTGGAGAACGGTCCCGTTCGGGTGCGCATCGCCGCGGAGGATCAGACATGACCATCGGGTGTCAGCGAATGATGTGGGCTGGGCGCGACGGACTTCTCGCCGCCGTCGCCATGCTGTGCGCCTCCTGCGCCAATCCGCAGGCAGAACTGGCGTTGCGTGCGCCGGAGGCGATGGTCGGGATGAGCAAGGGCAACCTGCTGTCCTGCGCTGGCGTCCCCGAACGCTCCGCCGTCTCCGGCAATGCGGAGTATCTGGTCTACACCCGCCGGCAGACCCTGGTCGACCGCGACGTGGATTGGGAGCCAAGCCCCTGGCTCGGCCCGCGCGGACCGATGCTCTGGCAGCCCGACGTGACGACATGGTCGCGAACCTACAGCTGCGAAGCCACCGTCGAACTGCATGACGGGCAGGTCACCGCCGTCCGCTACAATGACAGGCGCGACCCCACGCTCTGTTACCAGATCGTGGGAAATTGCATGCGCTGATTGGCGGCCTTATGACCGGTGCCCTGCCGCCTCCGGCCTTTGCGGACGGGAGGCGGCAGAAGGCCGGATCAGGCGGCAGGAAGCGGGGAAGCCTGACGAGCCAGCAGCTTCCAGGTTCCGTCGACCTTCTTCCAGACCTGCAAGACCTTGATATGGGCGGTGCTGGTCTTGCCGTCGGCCAGGTTGTTGACCGAATCGAAGGTGTGGCGGGCGACAGCGACGTCGCCGATCACCTGGATCGCATGGTCGCTGAGGTCCAGTTCCTTGAAGGCCTTCTTGCCGTCCAGGCTGGCGACGAAGGCGGCCTTGTCCTCAAGCCGGCTGTTGGAATGGCCGTAGGTCAACTGGTCCATCGTCATCGCCAGCAAGGTGGTGCCGTCGCCCGCCAGCATGGCGTCGCGAAGCGCATTCACCGCCTTCGCCACCAGCTGCTGGTCGTCATCGGCGGCGAGCGTGCCGTTCAGCGGCACTATGGCGGCGGACATCGCCAGCCCGGCGGCGGCAGTCGCCAGCAGGACGCGGCGCGAGCGGATATGGCCGGATTTGAAAGCAGCCTTCTTGAGCATGGTGACCCTCCCAATCGATTGCAGTCACACCCACCAGGGAACATCGGCGGGCTCATGAATTGGTATACTAGTATCCATATTAGTGCCACAAACCATTGGGGTGTGCGCCGGTTCGCCACAGACCATATGCTCTTAGGCCCTGCGGATTTCGGGTTGGCATGTCGCCATTCGCATGGGCTTATGTGACTTTCCGGAGATCATCTTGTGATTGGCTGCGCCGGACGGAACGGGCAGCTATGCTCGCCGCCGCGGTAACGGATTTGCGAGCGGGGAGAGGGGTATGGCGACCAGACGGCGGAAACTGCCGCGCAAACGCAAGGGCCGGCAGGCGACCGCGGTTCGCGGGGCGGCGGTGGAGCCGGTCAACGCCGCCCGGCCGTCAAAGGGTGGATTGGCCCAGGGCGGACTTACCCAGGGCGGGCTGGCGACCTCCGTCAGGGGAAGCGCGGCGGCGGCAAGCAAGACATCCAAGGGCCGCGGCCGGGTGCGCTATGTGCCCACGGGCGATGCCGCCGCCGGCCGCTTCCTCAGCCCGGAGCAGCAACATCTGATGAAGAAGCGGCGCGAGGCCGAACAGCGCGAGGCCAAGGACCGCCGCACAGCACTTGCCATCATCCTGGCGCTGGTTCTGCTGGCGGCGGGTGCGGTCGCCGGCCTGGTCTGGCTCTGGCGTTCTTCAGCCTTCTGACCTCGGCTTGGTCAATGCGTCGCCCCGGCCAAGGCGGCGGCGTAGCGTTCGGCCAGCAGCGGGCTGGCGGCGGCACAGGCCTCGGCGACGAGGCGGGAGCCCTGGACATAGGCATCGGCACGCTCGACGCTCCAGGACAGCGGGCGTTCGACC
The DNA here is from genome assembly GCF_004923295.1 of Azospirillum sp. TSH100. NCBI lineage: Bacteria > Pseudomonadati > Pseudomonadota > Alphaproteobacteria > Rhodospirillales > Azospirillaceae > Azospirillum > Azospirillum sp. TSH100. The sequence continues at coordinate 408,752 of NZ_CP039637.1, read as the reverse complement.
GCCAGTGCCTGCAGGATCGAGATCTGCTCGGCCAGCTTGATGCGCTTGGCTCCTTCCGGGGCAGCGGCGAGACGGGCGGCCTGTATCGCCTTGCGCTCGGCAATCGCCTTGCCGACATCCTCCGGCGCGTCGCTGACCGCGGCGACGAGATCGGCGACCTCCTGCCCGAATCGCTTGGCGAGATCGGCAACGGTGGTCAACCCGTCCTCCACCGCATCGTGCAGCCAAGCCGCGGCGATCTCGGCGGGCGTGCCGCCGGCCTGCGCCACCAGTTCCGCCGTTTCCGACAGATGCGAGACGAAGGGCGTGCGCGCCCTGTCGGGCCGATAAGTGCCGTCATGCAGTTCAGCCGCGTAACGCAGCGCCGCGATGACCACTTCCTTGTCCATGGACATGATCTCTCCTCCGCGCTGCAGGCGGGCGAAAGACTTGGCCCGCCCTGACAGCGACAGTCCGCAAAAAGCCCGCTTCCCGAGCTTCACCAAGCCCCTTCAGGCGGCGCGTGCTATGGGAAGGCAACGACAGCCGGTCTCAAACGCATGCAGCCGGGTCCGGAAATGCTCCACCGTCGCGCGGTCGAAGTCCAGACTCTCGGCCGGCGGCACATCGCCGCGGATCCGCATGTGGATCGCCACCCGACCGTCATGCGTCAGGTGCAGGTCGAAGTCACCGATCAGCCGGTGAAGCCCTTCACCCCCGTCTTCGCCATGATGGGATCGGTAGAGCACCTGCAATCCGCCATCCCGCTCCACCAGTTCGACGGTACCGATATCGGCCATGCGCCGTGCGAGCGCGTCGACCTCACCGCGCAGGCAGACAACCACCCGGGCAAAAGCGGCACGAATGTCCGCATCGAGTGTTTCATGGTCAAGGGCACGCTGGGCCGGGGCAACGGACCAGCGGTGGGACGAAACATCGCGATTCATCGGAAAAGGCACTCCTCAGGGGGAGGCGTGGACGGGCCGACCCCGGCGCGTCTCCCATCCATTCCCTTAGCATGCTGCACCGCAGCGACAGGGCGCGACATATCGTCAAGTGGTATGACCACTTGACAGACCTGCCGTGTCGATTGCGCGAATCAGCCCCCCTAAGTCAGTCATGCAGGCGTCGCCACCCGCAAGGGCGCTGGATGGATGGTGCAACGGCCGTAACAGACACAGGCGACACCCCCCACCGTTTCGGCGAAGCCGACGCACAGCGAAGTCTGGGCGGAAATGGCAGTGGTCAGCGCGATGCCGGCGGCCGCCGTCTTCTGAACCATCTCGAAGAAACAGCGACTCAACACCACGACGAAGCCACCGACGGCACCTGTCGCCGTTCATCGGTCCTTCGCCACTGCTCAGCTGGTGGCTTCATCCGGCTTCGGACCCGCGGCACGCAACCGCAACGCCGTGCTGAGCACATTGAACCAGAACTGGGTTCCAAGGGCGGTGGCACAGGCGGTGATCAGCCAACCCGCCATCGCTCCAAGCCATTTCATCGTCGAGTTCGGCAGGCCGCCACCCCAGCCAACCGGCACCTGAAGATCGTTCAGTTGCTTCTGGAGCGATGGGATCACTCCCGGCGGCTCCGATTTCCCCGGACCGGCGTTCGATCCCGCATCGGCAGGCTGCGTCCGCGCCGTTTCCGCTTTCGCTTTTGCCTCCCCAACGATCTCGCCAGCACGGGCAACGGCCAGTTCCCGGACCAGGGGCTGTGTCCACAGGGTATGGGCGATCGCCAGCGTATTGATATTGAGGCCCACCGCGACAGCGAATCCCAGAATCAACAGGACGAGTTGGACGTTGCGTTTGTACCAGCCGCCGACACGGTCCATCGCCTCATTGTACCAGGCCTCCAACTCCGCACGGAACTTATCCGGATCGCTGCCGGCGATGCGCATTACCGCCGCCAGCGGCTCGGTCAAGGCACCGTTGTTCGGCAGGCCTTCCCGCTCGACAAGGTCGGCCACCACCTTGGCGAAGGTCGACGCCGACAAATAGGACGGCAAGCAGTTTCTCGACAAACCGGCGATAAGCGGATGCTCGTAAAACATCTTGGCAAACCCGCTCATGTCAGGGTCATTGAGGAGTTGCCTGATGCCATTGCGCAGATTGCGTCCACGCCAACTCGTGAGGTTGGCGAAAATTTCCTGAAGCACGCTGCACGCCAGCGACGTCAGAAGAAAGACCAGCATCAAGCCGATGGCGGTTTCAAGTATTGCGCCAAGCATTGCCGTCCTCTTTTTTAGGGATTAGCCGTGCATTGTTAGGGGATCACTCCAGCCATATCGGCTGGAACCATTCGCAGCTCCCGGCACTATCAACCAAAAGGTGCAAATCCGGGCGGTTGGAGCTGGCCTGGGAGCTACCATGTGCCCCGCGTTCAGACCCTGCCCAAAATCTTGGACTGCACGCTGACCATGGGAAATGCGGGGCCGGGGTCGACCTTTCGATCGGGGGCGATATCGTCGTGGCCGAGGACATCAAGGAAGCCATACTGGGTGTTGAGGGCTGCTCCGATGGCGACGACCGCCGCGATCTGCTCCGACGTGTAGCGATGCCAGCCGGCCGGCGACGATTCATGTTTGTGCGTGGCAACGATCACGTCGTCGGCTTCGATCTTCTGGCCTGACCAACTGGTCCATGTTCCGGATTCGCTCTTTTTGAGCTTGCCGGCGTTGACGATCTCGATGCCGATCGAATAGGCGTTCATGCCCTCCAGGTCGTTCCACCTGCTCTTGCCGGCATGCCACGCAATACGGTTGAACGGCACCATCTGCGTGACACTTCCATCGCGGTCAACGACAAGGTGGGCCGATGCCTTGGCATCAGGGTTGGCCAGCCAACTGATCGCGCCATTCCCGGATGTGCCGGCGGTAAAGTGCAGGATTAGGTAAAGGGGTCGGACGGTTCCGCCCATGTTCGGAGTGGCGACAAGTTCGACCGGGGTGCCGTCCTGATGCAGACGGTGCGTTTTGATGCTGAAAGTCATGGCGCGAACGGTCTCCTCAGGGACGATGCGACGAGTGCTGACGGACAGTTCCAGTCCTTCGCGCTCGCGCGGTTCGGCAATGCAAGGATATCGTGACGGCCACCAGTCCGGCGGCGCACGAACTCTTCGGCGTTGAAAAAGCTGACGTCAGCTGAATGGCTCCCTTATCCCTCAAGGATCGCCAATGAGCTTTGCAGGTTGCTCGCAAGCAATAAGAGCGAAAAGAAACGCCCGAACAAAGACCTTCCAGCGCGCGGAAAAGCGTGCATATATGCGGATATATTCATCCAATATCTCACAAATCTCCATGAGTCAACTGATTATCGAAATATTGTCTTTTTAAATAATCATACTACTGTATGGAATGCGTAGAGATAATATTTCATATCTCCACTGCCCTCATCGTTTACCTTTCAATTAATCCGGTATCCTGCTCCAGAAGTGGAGCACATACAGAAAAACTTCATAAGATTGCGGCGGCGCGGGCGGGGCCCCAGGCGAGCAGCGAACCGCCGATGCCATCCCTGGGGATACGTGAACTCCATCCGTGATGGGGCTGGTCGTGAGCGGTACCCACCACGCCGTTGTGAACGAATGCCGCCGCCGGCTGTTTCCTCTGTTCTCCCTCTCCACCCGTCCATGGTTCATGCCCCCTGCCCAAGCACCCCAAACCGCCACTCCGTCCAGCCGGCAGCTTGCCGAGACCCTGACCCGCAGGGAGAGGCAGCACTTCCTGCTGGCCCGCTTCGGCATCGCCGCCCTGAAAAGCACCGACGTCCCCACCCTGTTGCAGCAGGCCACCGCCCTCTGCGCCGAAGGGCTGGAAGCGGAACTGTGCAAGGCTCTGGAATGGATAAAGGAACCCGACGGCACCGGCCGGCTGCTGGTCCGTGCCGGTGTCGGTTGGAATCCGGGAGTGGTCGGGAAGCGGTCGGTCGGCACCGACCTCGCCTCCCCCGCCGGCTATGCGCTGCAGACCGGCGCTCCTGTCATCTCCAACGACCTTGGAACCGAGTCCCGCTTCCGCTGTCCCGATCTGCTGGCCGAACATGGGGTGACGCGCGCCATCAACGTCATCATCCGCGGTGAGGGCGAGCCCTTCGGCGTGCTGGAGATCGACAGTCGCCGGAAAGGCCAATTCAACAGTGCCGACGCCGCCTTTCTCCAGGGAGTCGCCAACCTGCTGGGCGGTGCCATCGACCGTGCCCATGACGCCGCCGAGCGCCGCCGCACCGAGACCCTGCTGCGCGAAAACGAGGCCCAGTTCCGCAGCCTCGCCGACCTGATCCCGCAGCTGACCTGGATGGCGGACTCCGGGGGGGCGGTTTACTGGTACAATCGCCGTTGGTATGACTTCACCGGCGCCGAACCGGGCGAGACGGAAGGCTGGAACTGGCGCAACGTCCACCACCCCGACCATGTCGACCGCGCGTCGGACGGCTTCTTCCGCGCCATCCGCTCGGGCGAGCCGTGGGAGGACATCTTTCCCCTGCGCGGCAAGGACGGCAACCACCGCTGGTTCCTGTCCCGTGCCGTGCCGGTGCGCGGCCAGGACGGCCGCATCCTGCGCTGGCTTGGCACCAACACCGACATCACTGAACAGCGCAAGGCCGAAACCCGGGTGATGGAGGCGGAACGGCGGCTGCAACTGGCGCTCCGCGCGGCGCGGATCGGCGCATGGTCCTGGAATTTGCAGGAGGACCGCATCGAAGCCGACGCCCGGCTGCGCGAGATCCTCGACTTCACCCCGGATCAGCCGATCTGTGGTTCCGACGTCACCGGTCGCGTCCATCCTGACGACCAGCCGCGGATCGCCGGGATCATCGACACCGCCCGGCGAGAGCGCGGGGAATATGACGCCGAATTCCGCATCCTGCTGCCCTCGGGCGAGACGCGCTGGGCGGTGGCACGCGGCTTGGTGACCGACTGCACGCCGGAACGCAGCCTCACCCTGATCGGTGTCACCTGGGACACCACCGACGCCAAGCGGGCGGAGGAACAGCTGCGCCTCAGCGAGGAGCGTTTCCGATCGCTGGTGGAGGCGACCGCCGCCATCGTCTGGAACACCTCCGGTGCCGGCCGTTTCGAGGGACCGCAGCCGAGCTGGAGCAATTTCACCGGCCAGACCTTCGATCAATTGAAGGGCACCGGCTGGGTCGAGGCCATCCATCCCGACGACCGCCCCCACACTTCCGAAGCTTGGCGCGCGGCGCGGACCGGGCGGACCATCTACAAGGCCGAACACCGGCTGCGCCGGTACGACGGCGTCTATCACGACATGCTGGTCCGCGCCGTTCCCCTGCTGGATGCCAGCGGCGCCGTTCAGGAATGGGTCGGCGTCCACACCGACATCACCACCCGACGACGCGCCGAAGAGGCTCTGCGCGAGACGGAGGAGCGCTATCGGCTGGCGGCGCAGGCCACCAACGACGCCATCTGGGACTGGAACCTGTCGTCGGACCGCATCCATTGGAACGAGGCGGTACGCACCCTCTTCGGTTATGGCGCCGACGCCACAGAGACCTCCGCCTCCTGGTGGATGGACCACATCCACCCCGACGACCAGGATCATGTGGTGACCGGCATCCATGCGGTGATCGACGGCGGCGGCACGCGCTGGAACGATGAATACCGCTTCCGACGTGCCGACGGCAGCCATGCCAGCATCCTCGACCGCGGCTTCGTCCTGCGCAGCGCCATCGGCCAGCCCCTGCGCATGATCGGCGCCATGCAGGACATCAGCGTGCGCAAGCGGGTGGAGGAGGAGCTGGAGGCCGCCCGCTTGGCCGCCGAAGAGGCCAACCGGGCCAAGAGCCTGTTCATCGCCAACATGAGCCACGAGCTGCGCACGCCCCTCAGCGCCGTCATCGGCTACACGGAGATGCTGGAGGAGGAGCTGGCCGACCTCGGCGTCGACAGCATGCTGCCCGATTTGGAGAAGATCGAGGCGAACGCCCGTCACCTGCTGAACCTGATCAACGGCGTCCTCGACATATCGAAGATCGAGGCCGGCAAGATGGAGGTGCATGGCGAGGACGCCGACATCGCCGATCTGACGCGCGAGGTCGCTGCGACAGTTGAGGCGCTGGTGTCGAAGAAGGGCAACCGGCTGGCGGTGGAGGTGACGGACGGGCTCGGCGTCATGCACACCGACGTGGTGAAGGTGCGCCAATGCCTGTTCAATCTCCTGAGCAACGCCGCCAAATTCACCGAGAACGGCACCATCACTCTGTCCGTCGAACGTGCCACACCCCACCCGCGGGACGCGGAGGATGTCATGCCAGCCGACATGGTCGTCTTCCGTGTCACCGACACCGGAATCGGCATGACGCCGGAACAGGTCCGCCGGCTGTTCGAGCGCTTCATGCAGGCCGACAGCTCCACCACGCGCCGCTTCGGCGGAACCGGGCTGGGGCTGGCGATCACCAAGGCCTTCGCCGACATGCTGGGTGGCGAGATCACCGTCGACACGGCAGCGGGCCAGGGCACCGGCTTCACGCTCCGCCTTCCCGCCGACCTGCGGCACGGCCGGCTGCCGGGTGCGGCCGATGCCGACCCGCTGCGGGTGGAGGAGGTCACGCCATCCCAGGCCGCGCGCGAGACGATCCTCATCATCGACGACGAACAGGCGATGCGCGAGCTGCTCGCCCGCTTCCTGCACCGCGAGGGCTTCGGCGTGGCGCTGGCCGCCGACGGGCAGACCGGCCTGTCGATCGCCCGGCAAATCCGCCCGCGCGTCATCCTGCTCGACGTGATGATGCCGCGGACCGACGGCTGGTCGGTGCTGTCCGTGCTGAAGGCGGAGCCCGACCTCGCCGACATCCCGGTCATCATCATCTCGTCCCGCCGCGAGATGGGGTTGGCGCTGTCGCTGGGAGCCGCCGATTACTTCACCAAGCCGGTGAACTGGCAGCGCCTGCACCGGGTGCTGAGCGGTCTCAGCGGACAGGCGCCCGGCACGGCGCTGGTGCTGATGGAGCCGGACGAGACTCGCGCTCTCCTGACCGCCGAACTGGGCCGCGACGGCTGGCAAATCGGCGCGGCCGAAACGGAGGAGGAGGCCTTCCGCCGTCTCGCCGCTGCCATCCCGACCGTGATCCTGCTGGATCCAGTCATGGCCGGCCTGGACGGCTTCGCCTTCCTGAAGGCTTTGTCCCGCAACCCGGACTGGAGCCGTATCCCGGTGATCGTCGTCGCCCAGGAGATCGGACACGACGAGACCGAGGAACTGCGCGGCCACGTACGGGACATCATCCCGATGGCGGAGGATGGAGCTGATGGCGTGATCGAAGAGTTGAAGGAAGCGATCGCACGCCTGCGGCCGGCTTCCGTCGAACGGAGAACGGGAGCCAGCACGACGGATGGAACAGGAGGTACCTATGGCTAAGCTGCTGCTGGTCGAGGATCACGAGGAAATCTGGGACTTCCTGTCGCGCCGGCTGAAACGGCGCGGGTTCGACGTCATTCTCGCCTTCGACGGCCGGAAAGGGGTGGAGATGGCACGCAGCGAGCGACCTGACGTGATCCTGCTCGACATGAACCTGCCGGTCATTGATGGCTGGACCGCCGCCCGGGAACTGAAGGCGGAGGCGGAAACCGCCGGCATCCCGATCATCGCGCTGACCGCCCACGCCATGTCCGGCGACCGCGAGAAGACCTTGCAGGCGGGCTGCGACGACTATCACCCCAAACCGGTCGACTTCTCCCGTCTGCTGAGCCAGATCGATACTGCCATGCAACGCCGGCCACAGCCGGCCGGGGAGTAGCCGCGGAATGCTCAACGCTCCCCAGACCGGCCTTCTGAAGCGCCTGTTCGGCGGCACGCCGGAAACTCCCCTCGCGGATGGCGGCCCCATAGTTGACACGGCGGCCGACCCCGCACCGGCAAAGCTCCATCCCGGTCATGAACCGGCGCTGCATGGCATGCTGGCCCGGCAAATCCTCGACGCCCATCTGCGCAACCGTCACCAGTTGCTCGACCGGGCGCCCTCCGACTTCCGAACCGCCAGCGCGCAGGAGACCCATATTCTGGTTCTCGCCATGGCCACAGCAGCCCAAGCCGATGGCGAACTGGATGCGACGGAGCTGGGCCGGATCCGCGGCAGGCTCCAAACCAGCAGCCTCGACGAAGAAAGCCGGACACGGCTGGAGCGGATGGTCGAGGAGCCGCAATGCCTTGAGGGGCTGGTCCGCCGTATCGATACCCCACGGCTGGCCGCGTGTTTCTATGCCGTATCGCTGGCGACAGTCGACAAGAACGCGCCCATCAACCGCTCCTACCTGCGCTATCTCGCCCAGCGCCTGGGTCTCCCGGCCGATCTGGTGGTCCGGCTGAACCGGCAGATGGGGTTGCGGCTTTAGGACCGCAGCCCCTCAAACGTCCTGCCCGCTGGCGCTGAGTTCGCTCAGCGCCTCGCGGATGGTGTCTGTGTCCAGCAGCAGGCGGCGCGAGATGTCGCTCAGCGTCACCCAGCCGACCACCTGTCCGTCCCCGTCCAGCACCGGCAGGCGGCGCACGTGATATGCGCCCATGATGTCCATGGCAGTGGCCAGCGTGTCGGTGTCGCGGCAGCTGAAGAGCGCGCTCGACATCACGTCGCGCACCCGCATCCGTGTGTTGTCACCGCCTTCCGCCACCACCCGGAACAGGATATCGCGGTCGGTCAGGATGCCGACAAGATCGTCGGCCGATCCGACCGGAAGGGCCCCGACATCCAGTTCGCCCATCAGCGTCGCGGCATCCTGCACGGTGGCATCGGGCGAAATGAACTCCAGCGCCTTCGCCATGATCTCGGAAACCAGCACGGTCGTGATCCTCGTTGTCGGGCCATAAGGAACGGCCCGCTTCTGCCGTTGTTCCCCGCCCCGCTCAGCCGCTCAGCGGCCAGACCATGACGATCAGCCAGGTGCCCAGCGCCAGGATGATCAGCGACAGCGGCACGCCCAGCCGCGGGTAATCGCCGAACCGGTAACCGCCCGGCCCCATCACCAGCGTATTGCACTGGTGGCCGATGGGGGTCAGGAAATCGCTGCCGGCCCCGACCGCCACCGCCATCAGGAAGGGATCGGGGCTCAGCCCAAGCTGCTGCGCCACGCCCGCGCCGATCGGCGCCATCACCAGCACCGTCGCCGCATTGTTCAGGAAGGGGGTCACCGCCATCGCCGCCGCCATGATCAGCGTTACGCAGGCCACTGCCGGCAGGCCACGCGCAGCATTGGCCAGCAGGGTGGAGATCACCTGGGTCGCCCCGGTGCTCTCCAGCGTGCCGCTAACCGGGATCAGTGCCGCCAGCAGGACGATGATCGGCCATTCCACCGCGTGATAAGCGTCCTCGACGCTCAGAACGCCGGTGACGATCATCGCCGCCGCCGCCGCCAGGAAGGTGACCGCCAGTGGTGCAAGATGAAAGGCGAGGACCAGCATCGTGATGACCAGGATGCCCACCGGCACCCAGGCCGGCCGGCGCCGGCCGATCTGCAGGCGGCGCTCGGCCAGCGGAATCAGACCGGCATCGGCCAGCGCATCGGGATAGCGCTCGGCCGGCACCTGCAACAACAGCAGGTCGCCCTCGCGGAACATCACATGGCGCAGTCGGCGCGCGATGCGCTCCCCCGTCCGGCTGACCGCCAACAGGCTGACGCCGAAACGCCGCCGCAGGTCGAGCTGGCGGTCGGAATTGCCGGCGAACGGCGAGTCCGGTGTCACCACCGCCTCCACCGCCAGCAGTTCGCCCTCAACGCCCTCAAGGATGCCGAGCGGCTCCAACGAGGCCCCCTGGACGAGGCGTTGCAGGGCCGGGGCGTCGCCCTCCAGCACCAGCACGTCGTCGGCTATCAGGGTCCAATGCCTGTCGGGCACATAGCGGCGGAAGCGCTCGCGGATCAGGCCGATCACCCGCGCCTCGCCTTCGGCCAGCGCTTCGACGTCGCGGACGGTGCGGCCGACGAAGGAGGAGGAGCCCGGCAGTCGCATCTCGCTGGCATAGTTCTCAACCGCGAAGGTTTCCTCCGCCGAACGGGCGCCGCTGCGGTCCTGCGGCAGCAGACGCCAGCCGACCATCAGGAACAGCAGCCCGATCACCGTGATGCCCAGCCCGACCGGCAGGTAATCGAACATGGCGAAGGGCTGCCCGACGATCTCCGTGCGCACACGGGACACGATGATGTTTGGAGAAGTGCCGACCAGCGTCATCAGCCCACCCATCAGCGAGGCGAAGGCCATCGGCATCAGCACCCGGTGCGCGCCGGTGCGGTGCCGCCGCGCGAGCTGCATGGTGATCGGCAGGAAGATGGCGAGCGCACCGATGTTCTTCATCAGCGCCGATATGAAGGCGACCGACCCGCACAGGAAGGCGATTTGCCGCGTCGGCGTGCTCAGCTTGGCCGCGACCGGACGCACCAGGGCATCGATCACCCCCGACCGGGCGATCCCGGCGCTGACGATCAGCGCGGAGGCGATGATGATGACGATGTCGTCGGCGAAGCCGGAAAAGGCGTCCTTCGCCGGGATCAGCCCGAGGAACACGCCGGCCAGCAGGGCCAGCACCGCAACCACATCGAACCGCCACCTGTTCCAGACCAGCATCGCCACCACGATGCCCACCAGCGCGAAGGACATGAACTGCTGAAGGGTCATCGGGGGTCCGTTCGTTGAGGTCGCCCGAGGGTAACCCCACGCCCCCCACCCGCGTTCCCGCACCGTCTGCGCTCGGGCCCGGATCGCCGCATCCGGCGCTTTCGGACTGCACCTTCCGACAGCCTACGGGGCTCGGCTTCCTCAGGCTGCCATGGCCCGCCGGTCGCGACCCGCGGTCTTGGCCGCATACAGCGCCCGATCGGCCGCCGCCAGCAGATCGTCCAGCGTGCTGCGCCGCCGCGTCACGCTGATGCCGATACTGACGGTGATGGCGAGCATCCGGCCTGCCACTGGCACCTGGGCCTGACGGACGTCCGCCAGCAGGCGCTCGGCTATGCGGTCGGCGTCCGCACCATCGGCACCCGGCAGGATGATGGCGAACTCTTCACCGCCCAGCCGCCCGATCAGATCGCCACCGCGCACCGCCGATTTCAAAATGTCGGCAAGCGTGCGCAACACATCGTCACCGGCCTGATGACCGAAGCCGTCATTGACCGCTTTGAAATGATCAGCGTCGACCATCAGGACGCTGACCGGCCGGCTCAAGCGCCATCCCTCCTCAAGCAGGGCGGCACCGCGCTCCATGAAGGCGCGGCGGTTCAGCAGCCCGGTCAGCGGATCCAGGTTGGCAAGCTGCCACAGCCTCTCCTCCTGCAGCTTGCGCTCGCGGATGTCGCGAAGAACACCGACGTAGATCGACTCTCCACCACTGTGGGATGCCCCGAGCGTGAGTTCGACCGGGAACTCCACGCCGCTGCGATGACGCGCGACCAGTTCGCGGACGGCGTCCTGCCGCCCCCATCCATGGCTCGCAAACCGGCCCAGATCCTGTTGGTCGCTCAGTTGCCCCGGCAGCAGCAGGTCGATGGTCCGGCCGATCACGTCTTCGGCGGCATAGCCGAACAGGACTGTCGCGGCCGGGTTGAAAAACTGGATGCTACCGGAACCATCGACCACCAGCATGGCGTCGCGCGCGGTGGTCACGAAGGCGGTCAACCTTTCTTCGCTGCGCTGCAAGGCGGCCGTGCGCTCCGCCACGCGCTGTTCCAGTTGGGCGTTCGCCTCCGCAAGCTCGTGCATGGCCCGCCGCCGCCGGATGACCTGCCGGTACAGAACGACGGACAGCGCCGCCCCACCGCCGCTCAGCACCAGATCCAGCGCGAAATAGACGGGCAGGCGGCTAAGCCAGCCGGCGATCGCCTCCCGCGTTTCGATGTTGGCCGCCGCGATGATGCCGTAGCGGGGGCTGACCTGATAGGCGCCGGGGCCGGCCACACCCGGCAGGATGGAGCCCCGCATGGTGCTGGCGGTCATCCCGGGATCCTGAATATGCTGGAGAAACAGTGGCCAGTCGGCGGCCGATCGGCCGAGGCAGTCCAGGCTTGGCAGGCAGCTGAACACGAAGCCGGACGGCGAGACGATCGCCGCCCGCATCCCTTCCGGCAACGGTGAGGCTTCCAGCATCGAAGAAAATATCTCCGGATCGAGTGCGGCGGTGACGATCCCGACGAGGCGTCCGAACCGGTCCTCGACGCGGCGACTGACAGGCACGCCCCATTCGCCGGTTATCCGGCTGACCACAGGCTTTCCGATGAACAGGATGTCCGCACCGCCGGTCAGATGATGTTGAACATAGTCCCGATCAGACAGGTCGACTGCGGCCGGTCGCGGCGTGCGTGAGTCGTATTTCAAACGCCCATCCGGCGAGGCGATGAAAAGGCTTCGCAGAAAAGGGGAAATCCGGTGCTGATGGACCAGAAGCCGGTGGATCTCGACTTCTTCGAGATCCTTGATCCTGTCAGAAACCCGTAGGAATTCCGACACCACCGATATCGTGCGGTCGGCGATCTCCATCAATTCGTCCATGTGCTCGGCGCTGTGCGCCGTGGCAAGCGAAGCCACATCCTCCATGGACTGGACACTGGCCTGGCGTTCAGCCGAGAGCAGGCCGCCGAGCACGCCGTTCAACAGGAGGATCAGTCCGAGGGTCGTAGCGACCCATACCCGCTTCATGGCGCCCCGTATCGCACAGCGTTCATTAGGAACCATGCCCACCGATATGCCGGTCCCGCAATTGGGACCAACCGCAGTTGCCCTTGCACGTCCCGGATCACTGTACCGCCCCAGGTCGCCATCAGGCGCATCAGAGTAAGTTGTTATGGCGAGAAACAACTTGGGAGCAGACAGTATCGCGCTTGATATCCGGGATTTTTTAAAATAACTGTCAGTGATATCTGAATGGTTATAAGAAGATTTTCCATAGACTCCCGCTCCGTGCTCTGACATCGTTCGAAATCTAACCTTTTCAGGGCGGGCAATCGGAGATCAGGGCAATGAAAACCTCATCCACAAGTTTCAAGGCAGCTTGCCTGTTCGCACTTGCCGGTCTCGGCATGGGGATCGGAATGGCGGCATCGCAGGACCACACCCTGATGCCGGCCCATGCGCATCTAAACCTTCTGGGCTGGGTGTCGCTGTTCCTGTTCGGCGTCTACTACCGTCTGCATCCGGCACTGGAAACCAGCAGGCTCGCCATGACGCAGATCGTGGTGTGGAGCGTCGGCACGACTTTCCTTACGGTCGCGGTCGCGGCGCTGCATCTCGGCCATGCCGCGTTCGAGCCGGTGGCCGCGGTCAGCGCGCTGCTGCTGCTCGGCTCGCTCGGCCTGTTCACCGTTCTGGTCTTCCGGTCCGGCGCACAGGCGCAATCCGCAACGCGGGTAATGACCGCAGCCGAGTAAATCCAGGGAACGGGCGGATCGCGCTCCGCCGCGGTTCCGCAGTGCATCCGTACGGCGCGCCAGCTGGCATCAGCGGCGCGCCGTTCGCGTTTGTCAGGGAAAATCCGGGAAACACACCGCCACCCGACAAAAGACGGAGGTTTGTGGCGCGGCTCACATCCGGGAATCGGGCGCTTGGGTAGGGTCTGCCCATCGGCAACACGCCGCACACCGCGGCCCCGAAACAGGAGACAGACCATGATCCGCACCTCCCTGCTGACCGGCTTCGCTTCACTCGCCCTGTTCGCCGCCCCGGCGATGGCCCAGAACATCTCCGACATCTCCAACACCGCAGCCGGCATCGGCAACACCGCCAACCAGAGCGCGCTGGTCATGCAGAAGTCCAAGGGCGCCTTCGCCGGTCCGAACACCGCCGCCGTGTCCAACCTCGCCGCCGGCATCGGCAATACGGCCGAACAGGGCGCCTTTGTGAAGCAGCGGAGCGGCGGCCTGTTCAACGGCGGCTCGGCGGCCACCATCGGGAATACCGCGGCGGGCATCGGCAACAACGCCGGCCAGATGGCGACGGTGATGCAGCGAAGCGGCGGCCTGCTGAGCGGCGGTTCGGTCGCCAATGTCGGCAACGCAGCGGCGGGCATCGGCAACACCGCCCTGCAGAGCGGCACCGTGTTGCAGCGGTCTGGCGGTCTGCTCGGCCCCTCCAACCGCAGTTCCATGCAGAACCTGTCGGCCGGCATCGGCAACTTCGCCGGACAGAGCGCCCTGGTGAAGCAGCGCTGACCTTTCCCTCCTCCCGGCTTCCTTCCTGACCTCGCTCCGGCCGGCAACGGCCGGAGCATTTTCTTGCCCGGCATTGCTTTACCCAGGATTTCCAGCCGGAACCGCTCTGAAAATCCGCCCGCGGTTGTGGCGCAGCTCACAGAAGCTTTCCGGGCGCGTCCCTAAGCTTCTCTCAAGAACACAGCCAGGGCGCGGAAGCCCGAAACCTCATCTCCCATGCAAGGAACTCCCGCCATGATCCGCACTTATGTTCTCGGCACCATCGCCGCCTTTCTGCTCGCCACTCCCGCCCTGGCACAAACCAAGCCCGGCACCGGACCCGCCATGCCATCGATGATGGCAGTGCCGGGGCTGGTCAGCACCAATGTCGGCAACGCCACAAATGTCGGCGCCGGGATCGGCAACTCGGCACAGCAGCAGGGTGTCTTCCTCCAGGGCGGGGGCGGCTCGCCCATCCACGGCGTCGGCCCTCTGGTCAGTACCAATGTCGGCACCGCCACCAACGTCGCCGCCGGGATCGGCAACAGCGCCGGGCAGAAGCTGCTGGGCGTCCAGGGCAGCGGCGTCCAGGTCGGGCTCAACTTCAGCGGCCGCGGCCCGCTGGTCAGCACCAATGTCGGTATCGGCACCAACGTCATCGCCGGCCTCGGCAACAGCGCCACCCAATCGCTCACCGGCCTGCGCCGCTAAGCATTTCATTTCCTTCCAATCCGGGAGGCCACCGATGCCGAAGTTCCCGACACTTCTCGCCGTCGTCGCGCCAATGCTGCTTTGCACGGCAGTGGCGACACCGGTGCTAGCCGACACCCTTGCCTGTCAAACGGTCAACGGCAGGACCGTCTGCATGCGGGGCTCGGGAACGCTGAACTGCGTGACACACAACGGTCGGACACGTTGTACGACCACCCCGTCCGGCCCGGAGTCCGAAGTCGTTCCCGACGTGGAATTTCAGCAGCTTTCCCGTCCGGCGTCCCCCGATCCGCATGGTCCCGTCGTCGATCACAGAGGCTTCCCCTTCGGCCATCAGGCCCACTCCCTACCCCTGGACGACGACCCGGACATCGACTGATCCCGCAACCGAACCGCAAATCCCAAACCGGAGACAACGCAATGTCCCGCCTCCTGATCCTGTCGCTGACGCTCGCCACCGTCGTTGCGGCACCGGCCTTCGCCGCATCACCGTCCCCGTCCGGAATGCAGACCACCACGCCCAACCCGCAGATTCTCCCGCCGGAACTTACATCCGCCTCCACCGACAATCTGGGCCGAGCGCTGAACCCGCAGCCGCTGCCACCCTGAGAAATTTCCCGCGGGCAATGGTACAACACCTCCATAACGCCATCGAAGGGCGACCGGTCACCGCCGGCCGCCCTTCTTTATGTCCGGCCCACATACGAACGGAGCAGAAGCGCCAACGACGGCCTACCGCCATTGACACCTGAGGTCGGTTCGGTTGCCGGCGTACCATACCCCGGACAATACCGCCCACGTCTTCAGCCGAAGCTCAGCCGGGGGACAACCGTGACCGCGATACGGATCAACTTCGACAAGGACCTTGTCCTCGCCGGGCATTTCCTGCTCAAGCATCTGGAGCGGGAGGAACGGCACCGTCTCGCGACCGCCGCCCGGCTGTCCCACCACCCGCGTGGTGCCATGATCTTTCAGAAGGGCGATCCGGGCGACAGCATGATGGCGGTCATCCGCGGCCGCGTGAAGATCTGCTGCCATTCGATGGACGGCAAGGAATTGGTGCTGAGCATCATCAACAAGGGCGGCTTGTTCGGCGAGATCGCGCTCCTGGATGGCGAGCCGCGCACCGCCGACGCGGTGGCGCTGGAGGAAACCGACCTGCTGGTGCTGGACCGGTCGCAGTTGATGCCGGTGCTGACGGCGAGGCCGGATCTGGCCTTCCGCGTCATCAGCGTGCTGTGCAAGCGCCTGCGCCAGACCAGCGAGCACCTGGAGGACACGCTCTTCCTGGAGGCGTCCTCCCGCTTCGCCCGTGCCCTGAAAAGGCTGGGCGACGCCTTCGGCAAGCCGGGGCCGGAGGGACTGCGACTGGACATCAAGCTGTCTCAGCAGCAGCTGGGCTGCCTCATCGGCGTCTCGCGAGAGAGCGTCAACAAGCTGCTGAACGAGTGGCAGCGTGCCGGTGTGATCGAAATGGATACTGGCTACATCGTGATCCGCGACACCGATGCGCTGGACGACATTGCAGATTCCTGCGGCTGAAGCGCCAAACCGACCCGCCTTGTGAGCCTGCCATGTGAGCCGCGCCACAGCGCCTGATCCCGGACGTTGCCATCATGCTCCCACACCCGGCCGCCAGCCTTGAGGGAGCCCGCGATGACCTCGCCCCGAACCGTCCTGCTGCCCACCGTCGCCGTCCTGCTGCTGACCGCCGGGACCGCTGCCGCCCAGGTCACCGGCGGCATCGCCTTTCCGCCCGGCCCGATCCCCGGTGCGGCGATGGCGCAGGCCTTCCCCCAGACGCCGCGCCTCCCGGTATCGGTCAATCCGACGCCCCGCGGCGCGCCTCCCGGTGCAATGGTCACCAACCCGTCGGTACGCCGGTCCACCATGAACCAGCAGGCGATCACCCGCATCCGCGGCGACGCCGGCTATCTCGCCGGCTTCAACAAGGGACAGCCGCTGGCCGCCAGCCGCCAGCCCCCGGTGCAGCCGGCCGACCCCAGCTTCACCATCATCGACGCGCCCTTCATCGTGAACAACTTCAACAGCGCGCTGAACTTCGCCTTCGGCGACGGCAACATCAGCCAGCAGCAGCTCGGTGACGGAACCGCGACGAGTACCACCGGGCCGGTGGAGACAACCACCCCGGCACCGGCGCAAGAAGCGGCCCCGCCGACTGCCCCCACCCCGGTCGCCAAGCCCGCCGGGCCATCGACGTTGGACATGCTGATGAGCACGGCCGGACCGCTGCCGTATCTGCCCGCGGCGCTGGCCCATGGCGGCGTAAAGGTCAACAACGTGAACACCACGACCAACACCGCCGTCGGCAAGGGCAACCGGGCGACCCAGACGACCGTCACGGTCCAGCGCTGACCCGCGTCAGTTCACCTCGCGCGCCACCCGGAAGCCGTTGGTGAAATAACGCACGTCGATGTCGTAGCTGTTGCGCATCGTGCCGTTGATGGCCTCCAGCTTGTCGCGCCAGGACCCGCCGCGCAGCACCCGCTTGCGGCAGTTGCCCTGGGTCCAGGCACCACCGTCGGCCGGGGCGCCCTGGTAATTCTTGTTCCAGCAGTCGGCCATCCATTCCGCCACGCCGCCATTCATGTCATGCAGGCCGAAGGGATTGGCCTTGTAGCTGCCCACCGCGGCCGGGGTCAAATGTTCGTGCGGACCACCGCAATTGTCGCAATCGGCGTGGTTCCCCTGCTCGGTTCCCCACCAGTAGGGAGTGGTTGTTCCCGCCCGCGCGGCGAATTCCCATTCCGCCTCGCTCGGCAGACGATAACGCTGTCCCGTCTTGCGGCTGAGCCAGGAAACATAGGCCTGGGCATCCTGCCAATGCAGATTGTGGACGGGTGTTCCGTCCGTCGGATTGGTCATGCGCGGCATGTCTGTGCAGCCGCCCTCCTGGATGCAGGCACGCCACTCGCTAACCGTCACCTCATACATGCCGAGTGCGAAGGGCTTGGCGATGGTAACGCGGTGGACCGGCCGCTCCGATGGATCGCCCTTGTCGTTCCCCATCATGAAGCTGCCGGCCGGCACACGCACCAGCACCGGACAGGTTGGGCAATCCTGGAAGCTGTTGCCCGTACCATGGTTGCGCGCGCCTCCGTTGCCCGGCACCGTCGGTGCCGTCGCCGCCACCTGCGGATCGGCCGGCGGCGGCGTCGCGGCCTGTGATGGCGCAGGGGGAGGCTCGTGCTTCAACAGCGTAGCGGCGACGAAGCCTTGGGTTCCATCCTCCAGCGCAATGCGGTACCATCCGCCCTGCGGCACGCGGCCCAGCACCTGCACCGATGCCCCGCGTACCACCCGTCCGACCCGTGCACCGCCGTTGGTCGGTGTCGCCCGCAGGGTACCGTCGACCGTGACGGTGTAGCGTCCGGGTTCGGCCGGTTCCAATCCGGGTCCTATCTCCGGCTTCGCTTCCGCTCTCGGCGGTGGTTCAGCCGTCTTCCCGGTGACCGTCAAAGACTCAAGCTGGCCGCGGGCCATCGGGGCATAGCTGCCGCTGCCGAACAGTTGCAGGAAAGCTTGGTAATCGCCGGGCTCCCTGCTGCCCTGAATCTTCTTCCACAAACTGTCCTCAAGCTCCGCCACCGGCGGGGTGCCGGGGGCGGCGATCTCCACGCTGACGCTCGCCGTGGCAGTGCCGCCCCGGCCGTCATCGACGCTGTAGCGCAGGTTGCCGGCCGATCCGGGGGCGGCGGCCTCCGGATCGAAGGTCAGGGCGGTCAGGGTCTGGACGGTCAGCCGGTCGCCCGGCTTCACCACCGCCGCACCATTGTGGACGCTGCCACGCTCTGGCACCCCGATGATGGTGATGCTCAGGGGATCACCGTCCGGGTCGGACGGGGCATCGATCCCCATCGGATTGCCGACGACGCGCAGCTTGCGTTCCGCCACCAGGGCCGGCGGCTGGTTGCTCGGCTTGATCGTCACCGGGATGGCGCCGGTTGTCATGCCGCCGCGGCCGTCGGCCACCAGGAATTCGAAGGCGCCGGCGTCGCCGCGGAAGCTGCCGTCGGGCTTGAAGCTGGTAGCCGCCAGTTGCTCCACCGTCAGGTAGTCGCCGATCAGCACGCTGCGCTCCCCGACGCGGACGGTGCCGCCACGCGGCAGCCCGGTGACGCGGGCGTACATCTGGTCGTCGTCCGGATCCGTCGGCTTGCCGGTCGCCAGCGGCTCCGCCCCTGCACGGTCGAGAACTGTCAGCGCCCGCAATTCCCCCAGCACCGGCGGCCGGTTGGGCGGACGCGGGTTGAAGTAGAAGGGTGTCGCGCCGAGCGAGCCGTAGACGAACGGCTCCTGCCGGCCGTTGGTGGCCTGCTTCACCGTATCGCGCACATTGCGGAAGAACAGGCTCAGCTCCAGTCCCGGCGTCTGGAGATGCTGGAGCAGCGCCGCGCTGAAGGGGCTGTGGTCGCCGGTACCGTCCTCCGCCAATTGATCGGCGCGGGTCGCCATCGCAACCAGCGTGTCGCTCGGCGTATCGTCGACGCTGCCGAAGCCGGGGTGCGCCTGGTTGCGGTTCGACCCGCTGCGGGTCAGGCGGTCGACGAAGGGGTTGTTGCGGCAGGCATCGAGGATGAGGATGCCGAGCTTGCGCGCACCGGCCAGCTCGCCCATCGGCAGGTTCAGCGGGATCGCCTCATAGACCAGATCGCGCTCCCGCTCCAGCTGGGCATCGGCCGGCAGCAGATAGTTGACGCCGTTCACCTGGATGCCGTGCCCGGCATAGAAGATCACCGCGACATCCGCCTGCGAGGCCTTCAGGCCGAACTGGCGCAAGGCAGTGGCAAAGCCGCGGGCATCGAGGTCGTACTGCTCGTCGACCGTGAAGTTCAGCGCCCGCAACGCCTCGCCGATCGCTTTCGCGTCGTTGCGCGGATTCACCAGTTCCGGCGCGTTGCGGTAGTTGCTGACCCCGATCACCAGCGCCAGACGGCTTTCCGCGGCACCGGACGGCTGGCCGCCATTGGCAGGTCCGGCCGCATGCGCCCATGGCGCCCCGACAACCAGCACCAGAAGCAGCACCGCGACCATCGTGCGGCAGGGTCTGACCGGTCCCACCATCCCCGCCTCCGTACCCGTGCAAAGAGGCGCCGCAT
The DNA here is from genome assembly GCF_004923295.1 of Azospirillum sp. TSH100. Taxonomy (NCBI): domain Bacteria; kingdom Pseudomonadati; phylum Pseudomonadota; class Alphaproteobacteria; order Rhodospirillales; family Azospirillaceae; genus Azospirillum; species Azospirillum sp. TSH100. The sequence continues at coordinate 388,812 of NZ_CP039637.1, read as the reverse complement.
TTCGTCGGCTGACAATCGACCAGAACGGTCGCCGGCGAAGCTTACGGCGCATAGCGGATGGCTGTTCGAAGTGATTTCGGAAATTGCCGGCAGCCCGCCATGGATGGAAGAAGCATACCATGGCTCGAATCGATGCCAAGCGGCCCCATCAGCCCGAATCCGGCAAAAGAGGGGATGCCACGCCGAAGTGATTACTTCCTGTATCGAGCAGAACTTACAACGATTATCACCCACGGCCATCAGCATCTTCATCGTCGATCAGCAGCCAGATCCGCACCGCTCTGACCTTGCCCTTCAACGCCACCTCCCCCACCGGCAGCACCGTGCAGTGGCCGTGCAACGCCGACCGCACCGCCTGCCAAGTCGGATCGCCGACGATGATCCGGCAATGGCGGGAGGAGCGCGCATCGACCATCTTGCCGTAGGCCTCCAGCCGGGCGGCGGTGTTGGCGGTGTCGCCCAGCAGCGAGTATTCGCTGTGCCGCAACCCGCCCAGGCTGCCGGCAACCAGAGGCCCGGTATGCACGCCGACACGGATGCCGACCATCGGCAACCCTTCCGCCTGCCAACGCCGGTTCAGCGCCACCAGTTCCCGGCCCATCTGCAAGGCGCAACGGACGGCCCGGCCGGCGTCTGCGTCGATCTCCTCCTGCGTGTTGCGGGCGACCGGCGCGCCGAAGACCGCCAGGATCGCATCGCCGACGAAGCGCAGCACCACCCCATCATGGGCGGCGACGATCTGCACCATGGCGTCCAGATAACCCTCCAGCCAGCGGATCAGCGGCTCCGGCTCCAGCGCTTCGCAGATGGTGGTAAAGCCTTCGATGTCGGAGAACAGCACGGTGGCGGTCAGCTGCTGCGGGCGCGGGCGGTTGCCGGCCATGAAGGTGGCGCGTTCCCGCCAGATCTCTTCGGCCACCGGCTGGGATACATGGTTGGCGAACAGCAGCATCATGACGCGCCGGTCGGCCCGTTCGCGCAGCGACATCTGCACGGTCATCGCGGCGATGCCCGCCCCCCAGGCCAGCGCCGGGGCCACCAGCGGCACCAGCGGCCCGCCCGCCGCGAACAGCGCGGAGGCCCCGGTCCCGCCCGCCATCGGCACCAGCACCCCCGCTACCGCCAGCAGCCACAGTGGCAGTCCGACCAGCGCCACTCCCACCCCGGCCACTGCCATCAGCAGCGCCAGCGCCGCCTCCCCGGCGAAAGGCAAACGCGGACTGCTCCGCCCATCGAGAAGTTGGGCCAGCACATGTGCCTCGATCTCGACGCCCGGTGTTGACGCGCCAGCCGACGACAGCGGGGTGCGGTGCTGATCGATCCCGGCAAGCGCGGTGCCCACCAGGACGATCCGCTCGGCGAGCCAGTTTTTCGGCAGAACGGCGAGGGTTTCGGCAGGATAGATCGGGAACGGGGTGGTCGAGCCATCCGGCCGGCCATGCCAGTCGATACGGAAGGGTTCCGCCGGTACGGCCGACACCCCACCGAGATGGGCAAGCTGCACCGGCAGGCTGGGTGTGCCGTCCCCACCGAAGGGAACGTGCCAGCGCACCGCGGCGTCCAGCCGGTCCTTCGCCAGATTGGCATGCCCGCGAGGCATTCCCTCGGTGAACACGTCGAGGAAACGGCGCTGCCGTTCGGTCAGGGGGGTTTGAGCCAATGCGGTGATCGCCACCACCGGAACCGCCGCGTTCAGCATGGCCCGGCGCAACCGCTCATCCACAGCCGGCAGGCTCGGCTGGTCGAACAGCACGTCGATGCCGATGGCGCGCACCCCGGCCGACGCCAGCAGACCGATGATGTCGGCCAGCATGCCGCGATCCACCGGCGACCGGCAGGCCAGCCCGGCGAAACTGTCTTCCCCGAACAGCACCAGTGCGATGGCGGGATGCTGTGGCTGCGCAGGGGTTGCTGCGGCGATCAGCCGGTCGCCCAGACTCTCGTCGGCGGTGCGCAGCGGCGGCACCAGCCGCACGGCAACAAGCGCCAGCACAGCGCTGCCCAGCATGATGGCGACCGCCAGCCACCTGCGCGACCATCCGCGATGGCTCGGCGGCGGGTCGCGCACCGCCGGCCTCACGACGGCGGGAGCCTCCGGACCTTCCCTTGGGTTCGCCGGCGGACCGTCCATCCGTCCCTCACCGGACCTTCAGGATCAGCTGGGCCGACGCCACTTCCGTTTCGCGCAGGCGAGACACCGCGCGGTCCAACTGCATAGCAGCCTCCTCCGGCAGCGGACGGAAGGCGGCGGCACGACCGGGCATCTCGTTGTCGAGATTGCGGCTGGTGGCGATGCAGCGCACCTCCAGATCGGCCGGACCGTCACCGGCACGCAGCGGCATGCGGTCGCCGGACAGGCTGATCGGCACATTGCCCATCACCCGGGCGCTCATCGTGGCACCCGCTGGGAAGATGGGGATCAACTGGGCACGCGCGTTGCGCAGATAGCAATAAAGATTGGCATCGCGATCGGTCTGGACCAGCAGCCGGATGTCCTCGCCCGGCCGGTAGGCGGGGCCGGCAGCCGGATCAGCGGAAAGAAAGAGATCGAGCGGCACCGCCGCTTCGCGCAGGGAGGCCATCACAGCGCCGATCTGCCCGGCACAGCCGGCCGACGCCATGCCGACCGCCAGCGCCGCGCCACCCGTTGCCTCCACCATGCGAAGATGCAGCCTGCCGACCGGCGTCCCATCCCGCCGCAGGACGCCGATGTCCGCCCCATCCGCCAGCGGCAATCCCCGCGGCCAGGGTACCGCAGCAGCATCGGTCCAGGTAATTTCCACACGCTCCCCGCCGGCCTGCAACAGCAGGCGGTCCAACCCTGGTTCCGTCGGGCGGCGCAGCAGCGGCGTGCCTCCGGCCTTGATGCACTGGGTGCCCGAAACCGACGGGTCGATCGCCAGCGTCTTCTCCAACGCCACATCCAGCGGATTTCCCAACGCACGCGCCGCCCCAAGGTCGCTCTGCATGAAACGGTCGTCGGCGGGGCCAGCACGGGCCGAAACGGCACCGTCCGCCATCTCGCCGGGCACACCGTCATAGGGGCCACGCAACCGCAGCAGACGGCCGTTGGCAAACAGCAGCGTCGCGTTCGCCCCGTCAGGAAGCCGGACCGACTGCCCGTCGCCGACGAGTTGGCCCTGGACATAGCCAGGCGCACTGGACGCCACGACCACGGCCTCCACCGCGGCGGCCTGACCGCAGCCCAGGGCAAGAACGGCGGCGGCACACAGCAGATTTTGGGCCAGCAGATATGAGTAACGTCTCTTCGGCATGATCGTCACCTACAGACATCGAATTGAAAGGATCACTCCCGGTCCCGGCCCTTACCCTCATCGGGGGCGAGAAGGCAGGCGGTGCGGGATTGCGTCACAACCGACACAGCGCTGTCCGTCCCACCGTTGCGGCGGAAGCGCAGCCCGTTCATCTGGCTGGCGATGCTGAGCGAGACGACGGCGAGATCCTCTTCGTCGATGATCTTGTGGCCGTCCTGCCAGCACTGGACCCGGACCCGCTTGCCGGCCGGGACGACGTCCACCCCGCCCGCGGCACCGCCGCTGGTGGCGCCGGAGCTGTCGGAACTCTTGCCACGTACCACCGTGGCATCAGCCGGGGCGACGGCAGCCAAGCCCAGGCAGGCGGCAAGGATCAGGGCGTGTTTCATAGCATCCCCTCCATTCCGGCCAGCGGTCAATGGGTCGGCTTGAATTCAACGCGCCGGTTGCGGCCGTCATACGGGTTGGCGGCGAGCGGCACGGTCGGACCCTTGCCGTCGACGGTGATGCGCTTGGGATCGATCTGGTGGACACGGACCAGATACTCGCCCACCGACACCGCACGGCGCTGCGACAGCAGCATATTGTAGGGAAGGCTGCCGGTGGCGTCGGTGTGGCCCTCCACCGTCAGCCCCAGGGTCGGGTCCTCCTTCATCAGTGCCCCGACGGCGTCGATGTAGGAGGCGGACTCGGCCGGAATCTCGGCGGAATTAAGGGCGAAGTTGATGCGGAAGCCGAAGGCCTGCGGCGCCGCTTCTGGTGCTGGGGCAGGAGCCGCGGCAGGCGGCGGGGCGGCGGCCATCTCGGCGGCCGGTGCCTCCATCCGCACCTCCTGCCGGCGCTGCTTGTGGACGGGGCGGCTCGGCGCCGTCTGCGGAGCGGGCTGGGCAGCCGGTGGGATGGGTGCCGAGCCGTAATTGATCTCGTCGACAGGCCGGGGCCGCTTGGCGGCGGCACCGGCCGCACCGCCGATGATCTCGATGCTGCGGGTGCGAAGTTTCGGTTCAGGCGCCACCACCTCGCGCAGTTCCTCCACGCTGGGCGGCCGGTCGAACATCATCACCTTCGAGGATCCTGACCCTTCGACCGTCTGGGCGGACACGGAACCGGTCCAGGCCGCGGCCAGCATCGGCAGGGTGGCAATCAGGGCACAGGGCAGGGCACGGGGAAGGGCATAAGACAGGACGGATTTGGTCATCTGAGGCTCCATGGGCAGGAGAAGGAACGGCGTTGCCCCCGGTTCTATCGCCATCCCCCGTTTCCCCGCTGTGAGCCGGCCAACAGTCGGCTCCAGTTTTCCCGGCGTCACTCTCCCTGCGCCAGAGTGCCGGGCAGCACCTTCACCGTCAGCCGCTTGGCGCGGGCATCGCTGCCCTTGGCCGTCGCGAAGGCGTTGATGACGTCGTCCAGGGCGGCGCCGGGAATGGGCTGCAAATCCTCGCTCTTGAACGCCTCCGGGATCCGCAATCCGATCTCGTCATGCGAGAGGACGCAGGCGACCGTCTCCTCGGCATTCGGGCGGTCCATGCGCAGGTTGAAGGGCTTCTGCACGCCGGGAGGGATTTCCACTTGGCGGTTGGCCTCGACGAAGGCGTCGGGCTGGAAGCGGTTGGGGAAGATGCGGGAGACCGTCCCGGCGGCATCGCGGTAATAGCAATAGACGAAGCCGTCCGCCGTCGGCTGCATCCGCACCACCAGCGCCTCGCCGGCACGATAGCGCGGTGTTGGCCCGCGATCCGACGACAGCAGCAGGTCGAGCCGGGACGGTGACGGCCGGGCGCGCGGCAACCCCTCGCCACCGGCATTGCTGACGCTCTGCAAGCGGGCCGGCGGCGCTCCGCCGCCCTGGCTGCCTTGGCCGGGCGGCTTGGCGAGCAGGCGCTGGTAGAGGTCGAAATCGATGCGTCCTGTGGCGATCAGGTCGTTGTCCGCCTGGAAACGGCCGACCGCCTCGGCGGTGCGCTGGTCGAGTTGGCCGTTGACCGGCCCATCGTAATAGCCTTGCGCCGACAGCGCGCGCTGGCTGAAGGTGACGCGCTCCGACGGAGCCATGCCGTCGAACCAGCCGCGCGCCTCCGCCATGAAGGCGGGGTTGGTCTGGTCGATGCCCAGGCATTGCCAGTAGGGCACGCGGGTCAGCTTGCCCAGCACCTCGATGGTGCTGAGTTCGACCAGCGTGCGCACGCCCTGGTGCAGCCCTTCCGAGCGGTTCAGCGAGATGTTGAAGGACAGCCCGGCCTTGCCGATCACCCCGCCGGCATCCGCCCCGCGCCCCGACGACACCACCGCCAGCGTGTTGGACGCCGACATGCCGGGGATGATCTGGCGCGTCACCAACTCCCCGACATTGAGGTCGACCGACACCATCGACACCACCTGATCGGCCGACACGCCGAGATCCAGCTTGGGCAGCGACAGCCCGGCCGACGCCGCCTCGCTGACCACATTGTCGTCCAACTGAGTGATGGCACCGCGGATATAATAGGACGGCGCGCGGAAGTTCGGCTGCACGCCGATCATCCAGTACAGCGCGTTGACGTCGTCCAGCGCCGGCTCAAAATCCACGAAGCGGAAGGCGTTGGAGGTCTCCGACATGCGGGAGACGGCGGTGATCAGCATTTCCTTCGTGCCGCCAGCCACCCGGCCGGTGGCGTCGGGCAGGCCGTTGGCGGTGATGTAGATGTCGCGCTTGCCGTGGGTCCACAGCAGCGTGTCCATGCAGCGCAGCGCCTCGCTGAAGCTGCTGATGGTGCGGACGGCCGGCGTCTTCGGCTGCTGCACCACGCGCGCCATCTCACCGGAGGTGAAACAGCCGCCCAGCGCCAGCGTCAGGCCGGCGGAAACCGTGACGGAACCAAGGAACCGGACCATGCTCATCGGCGCTGTCTCCTGTGGTTTGGCGGGTCCGGCTCCGTGTCCGCATCGTCAGGGCGGTCTGGAGCCGGTCACCGCGCCGACAATTGCGGGATGCGGTCGGCGCGAACCGTGATGGTGATCTTCTTAGACATGATCGGCGGGTCGTGCGGCACATGGTCGGCATCGGCCAGAACCAGTTGCAGCGTGTGCCGGCCGGGCGGCAGTTCCAGCACCGTTTCGGTCTGGCCCTTGCCGAAATGCAGGTGCTGCTTGTCGCTGGGGATTGGTTCGTCGAAATTCTTCAGGTCCGTGTCGATCAGCAGATGATGGTGTCCAGTGCCGTCCTTGCGCACGCCGGCCGGCGCCACGCCGAAATTACGCAACCCGAACCACACCTTGAACCGGGATCCCACCACTTGGCCGTTGTTGGGCCAGCCGATGTAGAGCCACGCATCCTTTCGGCCGGGCGTGCGCTGCGCGCTGTCGGCTCCCTTCCGCTGATCGGCCTTCTGGTCGGCAGATGCCTCCGCCGCTGCGACCGGCGTCGCCGTGGTGAGAAACGGCACGATCGAAAGCAGTCCCCACAGCACCGCACCGGATGCTGCACCCAAGGCAGTGTGCCGGCCGGGGCGGCTGGTAAGCACGGCTGTTCCTGACGTCATGACGTCCTCCCTGGCGGAGATGAACCGAGCGACTCCGGTCAGCGGACGGTGATGGTCACCTTCTCCGACATCACCGGCGGGTTGTGCGGAATATGGTCGGCATCGCCCAGCACCATCTGCAGCGTGTGGGTTCCGGGCGGAAGCTCCAGCCGGGCTTCGGTCTGGCCGGCGCCGAAATGCAAATGCTGCTTGTCGTTGGGGATCGGTTCGTCCGGGTTCGTCAGTTCGGTGTCGATCAGCAGGTGATGGTGCCCGGTGTCGGCATGGCTGACGCCGGCCGGTGCAATCCCCATGTTCTGAAGCCCCATGCGGACCCAGAATTTTCCGCCGATGATGACCGTCCCGCTGGAAGGCCATAGGATGTAGGCACGCGCGTCATCGGGCGCTTTCGCCCGGTCGGCCATTCCCTGCCCAGCCAGAAACAGCGGCAGAAGCAGCAGGGCGCCGACTGCGATCACGGCAGTCCGCAGCATGGTTTCCCCCTGTTCTCTTGATCGCTCTTTGTCGGATGGCATCGATCTTAGTCTTCGACCGGGAAGCAGGGTTCCCCCGAATTCTTGGGTAATCCCATCCCGTTGGGAGAAAGTCCCGCTCCGCGCCATCTCCTTCCCATTAGGCGGATGATCGACATCGCCTTCCCCATCATTGCGGGGGAGGCCGGCACAGGCAGGACCGGCAGGCGCCCTTTTCAGCGCTTGATCCCGAACAGTTGCTCGTTCATCGCCGCCCGGTCCGCCGCCGCTACACCGGTCGGCCGCCCCAGCGACGGCAATCCGCCGCCCATGGGCCCGCTCCCCATAAGCGGAGTGGCGGTCCGGCCGCCGCCCATCCAGGGCGGAAAGGCCGCACCGGGGCCGGTCGCGGCGGGCGGCGCGCTGCCTACCCGGCTCGCAAGCACGGACACGACCGCGGTCGACAGCGGAACACCGCCGGACTGCACCTCGAACGCGGCCGCCGGCCGGACAATGGCGGTGACCGGGGCAAAAATGGAAAGGCAAAGAATGACGGCGGCAGGGCGGCGCATCGGGGGATTCCTCCGCGTACAGGGCCGAATGTGGCAAGGCCCCATCCTGGCGCACCCCGTCCGCCGTCCGCTGTGACCCGAGCCACAGTTGCGTTCAGAAAGCGGCGATCGAAAAGCTGCGATTGCTCATGCTCCCTCAGGGATGCGTGCAATGACCTTGATTTCGAAATCGAACCCAGCCAGCCAAGTCACCCCGACCGCGGTCCAGTTCGGATAGGGCGGATCGCCGATCACCTTTTCACGCACCGCCATGACGGTCTCGATCTGGTTCGCCGGATCGGTGTGGAAGGTGATGACATCGACGACATCGTCGAAACTGCAGCCGGCGGCCTTCAGCACATTGGCGAGATTGTCGAAAGCCTGCTGCACCTGCCGCTCGAAGTCGGGTTCCGGAGATCCGTCCGCGCGGCTGCCGACCTGCCCCGAGACGAACAGAAGGTCGCCTGAGCGTATCGCCGCCGAATAGCGATGCCGTTCGTAAAGTGCGTGCCGGTTGGCCGGAGCGATCGCTTGGCGTTGGGCCATGGTCCTGTTCCTCCTTTGAATGCCGGAATGACCGGCGTCTCGCTTCACAGTGCAGGCGCAGTTTGATATACGCTACGTATGTGAACGGCAACACACATACGGGGCGTATGTCAAGCCGCATGCGGATCGTATGTTCAAATGACGGAGAAGGGACATGGCCGGCAGGAAGCGGTCTGAAATGATGGAGGAAACCCGCGCCAAGTTGATCGCGTCCGCGCGGAAGGCCTTTGCTGAAAACGGATTTGCCGCCGCCTCGATGGATGACCTGACGGCCGAGGCCGGGCTAACGCGGGGCGCCCTCTATCACAATTTCGGGGACAAGCGCGGTCTCCTCCAGGCTGTGATCGACCAACTCGACACCGAGATGGCGAGGCGCGCGCATGACATAGGTGCCCGGGCCGGAAACGACTGGGATGGATTGCTGGCCGAAGGCGTCGCCTATATCGAGATGGCACTGGAACCGGAGGTACAGCGGATCGTGCTGCTCGACGGGCCGGCCTTCCTTGGCGATCCCTCGCAATGGCCGAGCCAGAACGGCTGCCTCCAGATGACCCGGCAGACGGTGGAACGGCTGATCGCGCAGGGCATTGTCCGGCCGCTCGACCCCGAAGCAGCGGCCCGGCTTTTGAATGGAGCGGCATTGAACGCCGCGCTCTGGGTGGCAGCCAGCGCCGATCAGCAGGATGTCCTCGCCAAAGCCGTCGCGGCGTTCAGAGCCTTGGCCGAAGGGCTGCTGGCGCGCCCCTCCTGATGCGTCAGGCCTGCAAAAAGCCACAGCCCCGCAGCAGCAGCGGGGCTGTGGCAACCAACAGGACGATCATCCGGAAGGTCGGCCGTTACTTGGACTCGCTTTTCAGATAGGCGATCAGATCGGCACGCTTCGCATCGTCCTTGACGCCGGCGAAGGCCATCTTGTTGCCGGGCAGCGCCGCCTTGGGATCCTTCAGATAGGTGTCAAGCTTCTGCTCGTCCCAGACATAGCCGGCATCCTTGACCGCCGCCGAATAGCTGAAGCCATCGGCGCTACCCGCCTTGCGGCCAACGATGCCATGCAGGTTCGGGCCGACCCGGTTGGGGCCGCCGGCCTCGATGGTGTGGCAGGCCTTGCAGGCGTTGAACACCGTCTTGCCCGACGCGGCGTCGCCGTCCGCCGCCTGCGCGGCGACGGTTCCACCGGAGATCAGAATGACGGACGCCAACAGAATTTTGCGCATGACGGACACAGCGGAACTCCCATTTCAACGTTGTCTCCGGCCAACTGAGGAAATTGGTCGGGCTTCCTTCCGGCGAGCAAGCGGAAGCTAATGGCGGCCCAGGAGGCCAGGAAGCGAATTTACCCGATGGTTGTCATCGGTTTTTCCGATACGATCCTGCCGCATTAGGGGAACCGTGGGTCGCGGCCGCATCCAAGGGATGCGACGAATCGTCTCACACCCGCCGGTCGCGATCAAGCCGCCGATGGCGTAGGTCTTGCGCCCGACCGTACAGGTGGGCATTCGAGCGAGGTGTCATGGATACGGAAATGGCCCGGACATTTCTGGAAGTCACGGCGGCGGGCAGTTTCATGGCGGCGGCCGACCGGCTTCATGTGACCCAGTCGACGGTCAGCACGCGCATCCAGCAGTTGGAGCAGCAGCTTGGCTGTCGCCTGTTCGTGCGCAACAAGACCGGCGCCACCCTGACTACGGCCGGCCTGCGGTTCCAGCGCCATGCCGCGGCGATCCTCCGCCTGTGGGAACAGGCCCGGCAGGAAGCCACCCTTCCCGCCGGACACAAGGCGCTGCTGCGGATCGGCAGCGAGGCCGGATTGTGGAACCGCCTGCTGCACCGCTGGATCCCCTGGATGCGGCGCAACGCCAATGACATCGCCCTGCGCTGCGACGTCGGCCTGCCGAACGGGCTGCTGCAAGGCCTTCAGGACGGTACGCTGGACGTCGCCGTCCTCTATTCGCCGCGCGCCCTGCCCGGCCTGACCATCCGCCTGCTGCTGGAGGAGGAGTTGGTCCTCTTCCGCATGCCCGTTGCCGAGGGATGCCTGGAGGAGCCATATGTCCACATCGACTGGGGCGACGAGTTCCGCCGCAACGTGCGCCTGCACCGTCCCGACGTGCAGTCGGCTCCGGTGTCGATCGGCGTCGGCACGCTTGGGCTCGATTATGTCAAACAATGCGGCGGCACCGGGCATTTCCCCCGTCAACTGGTCCAGCCGCTGATCGATGCCGGCAAGGGAGAGATCCTGCCGGAAGCGCGGCCGCTCAGCCTGCCCATCTACGCCGCCTATCCGACCGACGCCGATGCAACCATCATCGATCCCGCGCTGACCGGACTGAAAGCGATCCTGGGCGCCTCGGCGGACCTAAGCCCGGCGGAGTGGCGAGATTAAGTTCGACAACATCGATGGAAACCATCGGTTAATTTCGCTTTTTGCGATGAATGGCCCTGCCTAGGATCGGCGGCATGAGCGGTGAATGCCTCTCGGCGTCTGTGCCGGCGGGTCGCCGCCCCACTCCCCAACCAAGGCGCAAGGGTTCCGATCCGATGTCCATGCAACTGACCCAGCCGTCCCTGCTCGAAGAGGAAGGCACCCCGGCGGAAACAGAGTCCCGCCGGTTCGAATCTCCCTACATCGTGTTCCCGTCGCTGATCCTGCTGCTGATCATGCCGTTCGGCATCGTGTTCCACCCGGCCTGGCTCGCCACCGCCGCCGAGGTGGGGGTGGTCGTGATGTTCATCGCCATTTTCCGCATGATGCGGATGTGAGGCGCGGGACCTCCGCCGGTCAGCCGCGGGCGGACCGCGTCCTCCAGGTGACGGTTGCGACGACCCCCAGCGCCCCTGCGCTCAAGGCGAGCACCCACAGCAGAATGCCGAAGCCGGTCCCGTCGTGGCGCACAGCGACCGACAGCGCCGCCGCCAGACACAGCAGTGCCGCCAGCCGCAAGCGGAACACCGTCCGGCGCGGCGGCGCTCGCCGGGTGTCGATCAGATCGCGCCAATGCCGCTCCACAGACAGGGCAAGTGCTGCAAAGGCGAGGTAGCAAAGCCCGAACAGTCCGGGCAGCGACAGCGCATCAAGCATGGGGGCATCAGGCATGGTCGGTGACCTTCGCCAGGGTTGAAAGTTCGGGAGACGGCCGCCGGACCAGCCGCCGCGACACCCGCCAGGCGCCAACGGCGGTCAACGCCAGCACCAGATCGACGCCCAGCACCGCCCAGTCGGCGGCGGCCACGGCACGGCCGGGATGCTCCCCCGTCGTTATCCAGTTCAGCGCCACGCATGCCCCCGCCAGCAAAGCGACCGCGGTGCATTGCGCACTCCACGGGGGATCGGTCCGGGTGAGAATCGCGGCATGGATGGCGCTGGCGATCCAGGCCAGGAAGAAGATGCCGACCTCCACCAGTTCCCGCGAGGGGATTCCAGCCGGCAGCAGCCGGTTGGCCGCCATCATCGCCAGCGTGGCGATCAGCAGGCCGGTGGTGCTGCCGCAGGCCAGGGCGGCGACACTGCGCCAGCCGACCCCGGGCTTCACGCCATGGGCGACCCGCCGTTTCTCCATCCAATAGAGCATCCCGGTGCCGATCAGCATGCAGCCGGACAGTCCGAACAGGAAATACAGCCAGCGCAACGGCCAATGGTCGAAGGCGGCGACATGCAGGCCGGACAGGACGCGGTGCGTCGCAACGATCGGCCCCGGAGCCTGATACTTCAAAAGGGCACCCGTGACGCCGTCGAAGAAGACCGGCTGGACGTTCAGGCTGATGCGGTCGCTGGTGTCGCGGTTGACGCGGACGACTGCGGCGGCGTCGCCGGCATTGTAGACGAACACCACGGCCGGCTCGCCGCCACCCCACAGCCGCTTGGCCTCCGCCATCATCGGATCGAGCGGCGCCAGTGGAGCGGCAATACCGCTGCGCGGCCGGCTGTAGTTGCCGAGCGCATCGTCGTAGAAACGCATCAGATCGCCGCCATAGAGCGCCTGCACACCGGCCGGCAGCACGATGGGCAGGACGATCACGATGCCGGTGATCGTGATCATCAGATGGAAGGGCAGAACCAGCACGCCGGTCAGGTTGTGCAGGTCGAGCAGCGAGCGGCGGAACTGTCCCCAGCTGCGGAAGGTGAAGAAGTCCTTGAAGATCCGCGCATGGATGATGACGCCGGAGATCAGCCCGGCCAGCATCGCCACCGACGCGAAGCAGACGATCCAATAGCCGACGAAGCCCGTCTTCAGAAGCAGGCTGTAATGCAGCGGATAGAAGAAGGATCCGGCGCCGAGCGTCCCCACCGGCGGCAGCAGCGTGCCATCGGCGGTCGCAACCCCTCCGGCATTGCCGCTCTCCGTCCGCACCCGCAGCGCCATCACCGGCCGCCGCTCGTCCGGCAACTGGACGAACCAGTCGCGCACCGCCCGGCCGGCGGCAAGCTTCTCCACCACCGGCACCACCGCATGGTCGAGCGAGACCGGCCCGACCTCCGCCGTGCCGACACGGGTAGCGGGCATCATCCAGCGGTCGATCTCGGAGGCGAAGACAGCCAGCGATCCCATGAAGAAGATCAGCATCAGCAGCCCACCGAGCGTGACCCCGGCCCAGGTGTGCGGCCACAGCATGGCGGCGCGCAGGGCCGGGCTGATCAACTTGCGCGTCTTGGCCGTCATGGCGCCACCATCCCGACAAATTGCGATGCCGCGATCAGCAGCAGCCCGCCGCCGCCGAGCACCGCCCAGCCGACCGTGACCCGCGGCACTGCGAAGGCCCACAATGACGCCACCGGCAGAACCACCAAGGCAAGAAGGCTGGAGGCGGTGACCGCCTCCGCCGGCGCTAAACCGGCCATGGCGCCCAGTTCCGCCCCGGACGCGGCAAGGCCCCAGGCGAAGCCATAGGCGCCGAACACGGCAGCCGTCACCCGTGCCGCCATGCGCAGGCGCGACGGTTCCGTCTTCCCGCCCCCAGGGCGTCCGGTTTGCCCGGCAGTCTTCATCGTGATGGTCCCCCAGCGAATGCGCCGGCGGGGCCGCGCGCAGTGCAAACACCCACTCTGCATAATGATACTGATTCTCATTTGCAAGGCTGTTCGCTGTCGAGTCAGGACAAGGGAAGTGGATCACGACTTTCCGCTTTGTCTGCCAAGGAGCCTTGCAGGACAGATCACCATGCCGCCTGGGGCGCGCAGAGCAGGACGCTGCTGAAGGACAAACACGAATTAGCACCGAGAGCGCAACTGACGCCGCCTTTGAAACCGGAGAGACCCTGCTCGGCCGCCATCCCGGCGCCATCATCCGGCCCGTCCGGGGCGCGGGCCTCGTTGGGCCGCGGGTGAGCCTCCGGAACGGGAACGGAACCATGGCATGCAGCATAAAGTTGCGGTGTTAGAGGCAGGCTTGGTTCCACCATCGAACCGCAACACGCACCACAAAACTCGACAGATCATTTCCGAGTTGAAATAATCAGCTTTCGTTGATGCGACATATTCGTGCTTGTCAATCGAAGCGTGCAGCAAGTAACAAAAGATTGCGTAGCAGACTTCAATTAGGCACCCCTAATGGTTTGTCGATCACCCCAATCAGCCCTACTCCCCCCGACGATCCTGTCCGTTTGGTTGTGCCGTTCGTGCAAGACCGGTTTCGTCACCAAAGAGGTTGTGGCAGATCTCCTGACCCAAAACCCGGCAGAGAAATAGTCAGGGGTTGATGTGGACATACCGTTCCTGGACCCGGGAGTGCCGCCGACGGCAATCCCGACTGCAAGCTTCGCCCCCTCCCCATTTCTGGAGTTGAGCCAAAAAACACGGGAACCACTTTACATTGTCCGGAGCAGCGATGGCCGGCTGGGAGCATCAACTCTTCCTCCAAATCTTTCCGGCGGCGATCTTCATGCTGTCGCCACGCTGCCGCCGCTTTATCCGGAATGGCTGGGGGACCGCGCCTTCCAGGAAACCCATGGTTGCCGCTTTGCCTACGTGGCCGGCGAGATGGCGCGCGGCATCGCCACGCCGTCGATGGCGGTGGCCGCCGCCCGCGCCGGGCTGGTCGGCTTCTACGGCAGCGCCGGCCTGTCGCCGCAGCGGGTGCATGAAGGGATCGCCGAAATTCAATCGGCGCTGGGCACACAGGCGCCGAACTGGGGCGCCAACCTGATCCACAGCCCCAACGACCCCGCCCTGGAAACCGCGGTCTGCCGCCTGTTCCAGCAGCGGGGTGTGCGCCGCGTCTCGGCCTCCGCCTTCATGGCGCTGACCCCGTTGGTCGTCGAACTGGCCGCCAAGGGCCTGAGTCGCGATCCAGCCACCGGCACGGTCCGCCGCCTGACGCACATCTTCGCCAAGGTCTCGCGCGCCGAAGTCGCCCGTCAGTTCATGACCCCGGCGCCGCAGCGCATGCTCGCCGATCTGGTGGCGCAGGGCATCCTCACCGCCGAAGAGGCCGAACTGGCCACCACCATCCCGGTGGCGGAGGACATTACGGTGGAGGCCGATTCCGGCGGCCACACTGACAACCGTCCGCTGTCCGTCCTGTTCCCGATCATCCAGCAGTTGCGCGACGAGCTGGTGGCCGGCCATGGCTATGGCCGCAACATCCGCGTCGGCGCCGCCGGCGGGCTCGGCACCCCCGCCGCTCTGGCCGGGGCCTTTGCCATGGGGGCCGCCTATGTCGTGGTCGGGTCGGTGAACCAGTCGGCGGCGGAATCCGGGCAGCCGCTGTCGGTCCGACGCATGCTGGCTGAACTCGCCAGCACCGACGTGACGATGGCGCCCGCCGCCGACATGTTCGAGATGGGCGTGAAGGTCCAGGTGATGAAGCGGGGCACCATGTTCCCCTTCCGCGCCCAGCGACTGTACGATCTGTACTGCCGCCATTCCGGCCTGGACGACCTGCCGGCGACCGAGCGCGCGATGCTGGAACGGGACGTCTTCCAGGCCCCGCTTGAGGAGATCTGGCGCCAGACGCGCGAGCATTTCACCGTCCGCGATCAGGCAGAGGTGACCCGTGCCGAGGCCGATCCCCGCCACCGCATGGCGCTGGTCTTCCGCTGGTACCTGTTCAACGCCGCCCGCTGGCCGATGTTGGACGACGCAACCCGCCGTCATGATTTCCAGGTCTGGTGCGGCCCGGCGATGGGCGCATTCAACGACTGGGTGAAGGGCAGCTTCCTGCAGGCGGCGGAGAACCGCACCGTCGAGCAGATCGCCCGCAATCTGCTGGAGGGCGCCGCCGTGGTGACCCGCGCCCAGCAGATGCGCACGGCTGGCCTCCCGGTCCCGGCCGCCGCCTTCACCTGGATCCCCCGCCGGCTTGCCTGAGCCACCGGGCCGCCCTTCCCGCTCCAATCCTCCGAACCCCGAGACGGCCTTGAAGAACCGCCACCCCATCGCGATCGTCGGCATCGGCGCCATGTTCCCCGGCTCCGGCACCACGCACGGCTTCTGGCGCGACATCCTCGCCGGCCGGGATTGCATCGGCGACGTGCCGGCCACCCATTGGCTGGTGGAGGATTACTACGACCCCGATCCGACGGCGCGGGACAAGACCTATTGCCGACGCGGCGCCTTCCTGCCCCCCGCCACGCTGGACCCGCTGGAGTTCGGCATCCCGCCCCAGGCGCTGGCTGCCACCGACACGGCGCAGTTGCTGGCGCTGATCGTCGCCAGGGAAGTGCTGGACGAGGCCTGCCGTACCCGGTTCCGCGACATCGACCGCGGCCGGACCAGCATCGTGCTCGGCGTGGCGTCGGCCACTGAACTGGTCGGCACCATGGGGGCGCGGCTGCAAAGGCCGGTCTGGGTCAAGGCCCTGCGCGAAGCCGGCCTGCCGGAAGCGGAAGTCACCGCCGTCTGCGACCGCATCGCCTCGCACTATGTGGAATGGCAGGAAAGCACCTTCCCCGGCGTGCTCGGCAATGTGGTCGCGGGGCGCATCGCCAACCGGCTCGACCTCGGCGGCACCAACTGCGTGGTGGATGCCGCCTGCGCCAGTTCGCTGTCGGCCCTGCTGATGGCGATGAACGAGCTGGAGCTGGGCCATTCCGACATGGTCATCAGCGGCGGCGTCGACGCACTGAACGACATCTTCATGTATATGTGTTTCAGCAAGACGCCGGCCCTGTCCAAGAGCGGTGACTGCCGCCCATTCTCCGATGCATCCGATGGCACCATCGTCGGCGAGGGACTGGGACTGTTCGCCCTGCGCCGGCTGGAGGATGCCGAACGCGACGGCAACCGCATCTACGCCTTGATCCGCGGCATCGGCTCGTCGTCGGACGGGCGCGCCACCAGCGTCTATGCTCCGCGCCCGGAGGGACAGGCGGTCGCCCTGCGCCGCGCCTATGCCGATGCCGGCTATGGGCCCCGCAACGTCGAACTGGTGGAGGCCCATGGCACCGGGACCCGTGCCGGTGATCTGGCCGAATTCACCGCCCTGACACAGGTGTTCCGCGAAGCGGATGCGGACGCGAAATCCTGGTGCGCCATCGGCTCGATCAAGTCGCAGATCGGCCACACCAAGGCCGCTGCCGGCTCCGCCGGTCTGCTGAAGGCGACGCTGTCGTTGCACCAGAAGGTCCTGCCGCCGACCATCAAGGTGGAGCGGCCCGACAGCCGACTCGATCTGGAAAGCAGTCCCTTCTATCTCAACACAAGCGCCCGGCCCTGGGTGAAGGCGGATGGGCCCCGCCGCGCCTCCGTCAGCTCCTTCGGCTTCGGCGGCAGCAATTATCACGTGGCTCTGGAGGAATACAGCGGCTCCCATGCCGCCTGCCGGCTGTGGGCCGGTGGCGCGCTGATGCTGGCCTGCGGTGCCGATGTACGGGCTCTCGCCGATGCGGCCCGCGCGTTGGCAGACCGCGTGAAATCGGAAGGGCTGGAGGCGGTCGCCCGCGACAGCCAATCCGCCTTCGATCCCACCGCCCATCACCGCCTCGCCATCGTCGCCGCCGATGCCGCGCAGTTCGAGGCGCGTCTTGAGACGGCACTGAAACAGACCGGTGCCTTGGACGCGCCCGGCATTCATCTGGCGGTGGGCGAGCCGGTGGGCGGCAGGGTCGCCTTCCTGTTCCCTGGTCAGGGAAGTCAATATGTCGGCATGGGCGCCGATCTGGCCATCGCCTTCGACGAGGCGAGAGCCGTCTGGGATTTCCAGGCATCGCTGCCAACCCGACCGGGCCAGCCGCCGCTGCACCGGGTGGTCTTCCCACCGCCCGCCTTCACCCGTGAGGCGGCCGACGCCCAGGACGCCGCCCTCACCCGGATGATCCACGCCCAGCCCGCCATCGGCACGGCGAGCCTCGCCCTGCTGGCGGTGCTGGAGCGTGCCGGCCTCCGCGCCGATGCCGTCGCCGGACATTCCTTCGGCGAAATCACCGCGCTCTGCGCCGCCGGGGCCATCGGCCGCGACACCGCCCTGACCCTGGCCGGCGAGCGCGCCCGCTGCATGGAGGCCGCCGCGGCCGGAACCGACGGCGCCATGATCGCGGTCGCCGCCGGCCATGAGCGCGTCACCCCGCTCCTGCACGGGCTGGAGGTGGCTCTCGCCAATGACAACGGCCCGGAACAGGTGGTCCTGTCCGGCACACGCGCCGCCGTCGAGGACGCCGCCGACCGGTTGGAGGCCGAGGGCCTGCGTGTGGTCCGGCTGAAGGTCGCCAGCGCCTTCCACTCGCCGGTGGTGGCGGAGGCCGCCCAAAGCTTCCGCGCCGTCCTTGCGGACACGCGGTTCGCTCCCCCCACCGTCCCGGTCTATGCCAATCTCACCGGCTCCCCCTACGGCGATGGGGACATTCGCGATCTGCTGGCCGGGCAGATCGCCGGCACGGTCCGCTTCCGCGAGACGGTGCAGGCGCTGTACGCCGATGGCGTCCGCACCTTCGTGGAGGTCGGCCCCGGCGCCGTTCTGACCGGTCTGGTGGCGCAATGCCTGGATGACCGCCCACATCTTGCCGTGCCGCTCGACCGGTGTGGAGCCAACGGCGTCGTCAGCCTGCTGGACGGGCTTGGCGCCTTGGCGGTCCAGGGCGTGAGGATCGACTTCGGCGCGCTGTGGGCCGGCTTCGCCGAGGAGCGCAAGCCCAGGAAGCCATCGCCGGCCGCCGTCCAAATCTCCGGCGCCAATTTCGGCAAGATCTATCCGCCCCAGGGTGGTGCCGCCGCCTTGCCCAAACCGAACGCGCCGCGTCCAGCCGTACCGGCATCCGTGCCCACCCCCTCCGCCTCCATCACAGAAGCCTCAATCATGGTCACGAACTCCCCCGCTCCGCAGCCGGCGCCCACCCCCGTCGCCACCGCGTCGGTGGAGACGATCTATCACCATGTCGCCGATGCCCACGCCGCCTTCCAGCGCGCCATCGCTGAGAGCCACCAAGCCTTCCTGGCCGTCGCCGGCCAGGCGATCCAGAGCCTGAGCGGCGTTCCGGCCCATCATGCCGCTACGCTCGCTCCACCGGCGCCGATCATGCCGACCGCGCCAGCCATCGCCGCCCAGCCGATGCCGGTGCGTGCTCCCATGGCCGTGGCGCAGCCAACCCCGCCGGTCCAGTGGCAAGCCCCTGCCACGGCGGCGGCGCAACCCGTCATCCCATGGCCCGTCGCCCCACCCAAGCCGCAGCCGGTGGCAGCCTCAGCCGCTCCCGTTGTGGCACAGCCCAGCGGGAGCGCCCGCGACATCGTGCTGGCGGTGATCGCCGACAAGACCGGCTATCCGGTGAACATGTTGAGCGCGGAGATGGAACTGGAAGCCGGTCTCGGCATCGATTCCATCAAACAGGTGGAGATCTTCTCCACCTTGCAGGAGCGCATCCCCGCGCTGGGCGACGCCGACATGCGTGAATTGAACGCGCTGAAGACCATCGGCCAGATCCTCGCCATGGCAGACAGCCGCGGCGACGCTTCGGCGCCGGCACCAGCACCGGTCAGGGCGGCGCCCCCGCCCGCAGCGGCACCCGCCCCGTCCGTCGATGTCGGCGCGCTGTTCATGGGTCTGGTCGCCGAAAAGACCGGCTATCCCATGGAGATGCTCGGCCCGGAGATGGAATTGGAAGCCGGTCTCGGCATCGATTCCATCAAGCAGGTCGAGATCTTCTCCGCCCTGGTCGAGCGCCTGCCCGAACTCGCCTCGGTCGAGATGCGCGAACTGACCGCGCTGAAGACCGTCGGCGCCGTGATCGACCGCATCAAGGGCGGGCCCGCCTCCATCCAAACACAGGCCCCCCAAACCCGGAGCCTGCCCGCGTTATCGGCCGGCACCATCCGCAGCTGTTCGGTTCTGGAGGACCGGAAGGCCCCAGACGCCGACATGCTGCGCGGCCTGACCAGCGTCGCCGTCATCCCGGATTCGGCTGGCGTCGCCGCCGAACTGGTGACGCTGCTGTCCGCGAGGGGCATCCACGCCCGCATCGACGGGCAGCCGAACGCGCAGGATGACGCCGTGCTGTTCCTGGCCGGCCTCGATGGTGCCGACGCCGCGGCGAGCGCCGACCTGCATTGGCGTGCTCTTGCCGCGGCCAAGGCCGTCGCTCCCCGATTCGGCGAGACGGGGGGCGAGACGGGGGGAGCCTTCGTCACCGTCCAGACCGGCGATGGCGGGTGGCTTGGGCTCGGCGGCCTCGTCCTGACGGCGGCGCGTGAATGGCCGGCGGCACGGCTCAAGGCCATCGATCTGGAGCCGGGCGGCCGTCCAGCCGCCGAACTGGCGCGGATCCTGGCCGCCGAGATCACCGGCGGCGATGGCGACGCCGAGGTCCGGCTGACCGCCGACGGCAGGCGCCTCGTGCGCAGCCTCCGCCAGGAGGATGCCACCGATGGGCCACTGCCGCTGCCAGAGGGCGCCGTGATCGTCGTGTCCGGCGGTGCGCGCGGCGTGACCGCCGTGGCGTTGGAACAGCTGTCCCGCCGCATCCGCCCGACCCTGGTCATCCTCGGCCGCAGCGATCCCTCGACCGCCCCGGTCCTGCCCGGCCTCGGCCAGGATGCGGACGAGGCGACGGTGCGCCGGGCGGTGATCGCCGGTCCCGGTGCCGGCAAGCCGCCGCGCGAGATCGAGGCGATGGTCAAAACCATCCTCTCCGCCAACGAGGCCCGCGCCACGCTGCGCCGGCTGGAGGCGGCCGGCGCCCGCATCCGCTATTGCCGCGCCGACGTGCGCGACGCCGCCTCCGTCGCCCAGGCGTTGGCGACGGTCAGGACGGAGGCCGGTCCGATCGCCGGCATCATCCATGGCGCCGGGGTGTTGGCCGACAAGCGGATCGGCGACAAGACCCGCGACCAGTTCGACGCCGTCTTCGGCACCAAGGTGGCCGGCATCGCCAACCTGCTGGAAGCCACCCGCCAGGATCCCTTGCGGATCATCTGCCTGTTCTCGTCCATTGCGTCCCTGCACGGCAATACCGGGCAGTGCGACTACGCCATGGCCAACGCCGTCCTGAATGCGGTGGCGCGGGCCGAGGCGGCGCGGCGCCCGGACTGCACGGTCAAGGCGATCGCCTGGGGGCCGTGGGACGGCGGCATGGTCGGAGCGGCGCTGAAAGAGCATTTCCGCCGCATGGCCGTCGAGCTGATCGCCCCCGAGGACGGAGCCGCCTTCATGCTGCGCGAACTGGCCCAGCCGCCGGCCGGAGAGAGCGTCGTCTCCTGCATCGGCCGCAGCGCATGAGCACCGTCCCGCCCATCGCCATCATCGGCCACGGCTGCGTGCTGCCGGGCGCCCTCAGCCCGGCGGAGCTGTGGCGGGCCGTCGTCGAGGGGCGGGATCTGCTGCGCCCGGTGCCGCCCGGCGTCTGGCGCGTCGACACCGCGCGGGCGCTGTCGACGCAGGCGCCCGAACGCTCCGCCACCGACCGTGGCGGCTATGTCCAGGGCTTCGACGCCGTGTTCGACCCCGGCGGCTTCGCCTGTCCGCCGGAGGATCTAGCCGGGCTGGATCCGGTGGTGCTCTGGCTGGCCCATTGCGGGCGGGAGGCGCTGCGCGAAGCCGGTCTGGACGTCGCTCCACCCCGGCGTTGCGGCCTGATCGCCGGCAACCTGTCCTACCCCACCGCCAGCCTCAGCGCCTATGCCGAGGCGGTGTGGCTGGACCGGGAGCGGCCCAACCCGGCCAACCGCTTCTCCTCCGGCCTGCCGGCCCGGCTGGCCGCCCGCGCGCTCGGCCTCGACGGTCCGGCCTTCTGCCTGGACGCCGCCTGCGCCTCCTCGCTCTATGCGGTCAAGCTGGCCTGCGACCAGCTGCGCGACGGCCATGCCGACCTGATGATCGCGGCGGGCGTCAACCGTGGCGACGACCTGTTCCTGCACATGGGCTTCACCGCCCTCGGCGCGCTGAGCCCGACCGGCCGCAGCCGCCCGTTCCACCGCGAGGCCGACGGGCTGATCCCGGCCGAAGGCGCCGCCTGCATCGTGCTGAAGCGGCTGGACGACGCGGTGCGCGACGGCGACCACATCCTGGGCGTGATCCGCGGCATCGGCCTGTCCAACGACGGGCGCAGCCGCGGCTTCCTGGTTCCCGACGCCGGGGGGCAGGAGCGCGCCATGGCCGCCGCCTATGCCCAGGCCGGCTTCGGCCCGGACGCGGTGTCCCTGGTCGAATGCCATGCGACCGGAACCGCGCTGGGCGACGCGACCGAGATCGCCAGCATGGGCCGGATCTTCGGCGGGCTGACGGGCATCCCCATCGGCTCGCTGAAGTCCAACCTGGGCCACCTGATCGCCGCCGCCGGTCTGGCAGGCATGGTCAAGGTGATCCAGGCGATGGCGGCCGGCATCCGTCCGCCCACCCTGCATGCCGACACCGCACCGCTGGACGGTATCGCCGCTACCCCCTTCCGTCTGCTGAACCACGCAGAACCATGGGAGGGAGACGCCCCCCGCCGCGCCGCGATCAGCGCCTTCGGCTTCGGCGGCAACAACGCGCATCTGCTGCTGGAGGAATGGCAGCCCGCCACCCTGTCCGTCCGAGCGGCCACCGTCGCACCGCCGCCCCTGCGCGTGGCGGTGGTCGGCCTTTCCGTCGTCACCGCCGCCGATGATTTCGCCGCCACCCTGGCCGCTCCACCGGCGACAGACGCCCCACGCGCCCTGGACAGCATCACGCTGGACCTCTCTGCCGCCCGCGTGCCGCCCGCCGACCTGCATCACGCTTTGCCGCAGCAATTGCTGGCGATGAAGGCGGTGGCGCAGGCGGTCGCCGGCTCTCCGCCCCTGCCACCGGCGACCACCGGCGTGCTGATGGGCATGGGCTGCGACGCAGAGGTGGCGCGGCGCGGCCTGGGGGTGCGCCTTGCCGACCTCTGCGGCCAGGACGCCGCCGTCGATCTCGGCCCGCCGCTGAACGCGGCCGGCGTCATCGGCACCATGCCCAACATCGTCGCCAACCGGTTCAACGCCCAGTTCGACTGGCGTGGCCCCAGCTATGCGGTGTCGGCCGAGGAACTGTCGGGTCTCGCCGGCCTGCGCGTTGCCGCCCGCGCCCTGGTGACGGGCGAACTTGACGCCGCGGTCGTCGGCGCGGTCGATCTGTCCTGCGAGCCGGTCCACCGCAACGCGCTCGCCGCGCTCCGCCCCGACCTTGCTACGGCCGGTGATGCCGCCGTCACCCTGGTGCTGCGCCGGGTCGACTGCGCCGAGGCCGCCGGCGAACCGATCCACGCCATCCTCGACCTGTCCGCCCCCAGCGATGCCGGGTTCACCATCACAGGCCCGAATGATGGCCCACAGGCCGCCAGCCCCATCACCAGCCGTTTCGGCCACGCCCATGCGGCCTCCGGCCTGCTGCATGTCGCCGCCGCCATCGTCGCCTGCCGTGGGCGCATGCAACCCACCGACGGCCCCGCCCGCCCCCGGCTGAGCGCCGGCGTCCTGCGCACCGGTGTCTCGGTCGATGCGCTGGGCGGTGCCGCCGACAGTCTCATGGTCGAAAGCGGCGGCGTCACCGCGCCGGCCCTGCCGCCGCCGCCGGTGCGCCTGCGCTGGTTCGCCGCCGGAAGCCGGGCCGAACTGCGCGCGCGCATCCGGCGCGGCGAGGATGGCGGTGAAGGTCCCGTCCGCCTGTCCTTCGCCTGCCCGGCCAAGACCCAAGCCGACACCCTGTCGCGCGCGCGCGCCCTCGTGGAAGGCCGCAAGGTCAGCGCGGAAGGCATCCATTTCCGCGAGACGCCGCTGGCCGGCGTCCTGGCCTTCGCCTTCACCGGTGCGGCGGCGGCCTACGAGGGCATGGGCCGCGAGCTGTTCCTGTCGATGCCGGACATCGGCAGGTCCGTCACCGTCCGTTTCCCCGTCCTGGCCCAGGCCGCCGACCGTCTCTACGGCTCCGCCGCTCCGCTGGACGCGATGGCGCAATTGCAGACCTGCGCGCTGATCTGCCAGACCCATGCGGAAGTCAGCCGCAGCGTCCTCGGGCTGCGGCCCCAGGCGATGCTCGGCCTGTCTTCCGGCGAGACCAACGCGCTGTTCGCCGCCGGCGTCTGGAGCGACATGGGCGCCATGTTCGCGGAGATCGACGCGTCCGGCATCTATGGCCGCCATCTGACCGGCGATTGCCTCGCCGCCGCCCAGTATTGGAGACAGGATGGCGCCGCCGACTGGCGCAACTGGCGCCTGCTCGCCCCTGTCGCGGATGTGGAGCAGGCGCTGTCCGGTATCTCCCGCGTCTCGATCACCATCGTCAACGCGCCGCAGGACTGCGTGATCGGCGGCGACGCCGAGGCCTGCCGGCAGGTGATCGCCCGTGTCGGGACGCACCGCGCCCTGCCGCTCGGCCAGGACATGGTGGTGCATTGCGCGGAGATGGAACCCTGCGCCCCGGTCTGGCGCCGCATCCACAGCCGGAAAACCACGCCGCCGGCGGGCATCGCCGTCTATGGGAACACCTTCGGCCAATCCTACCCGCCATCCGCCGAACTGTGCGCCGAGGCGCTGACCCGGCAGGCGCTGGAGCGGGTGGATTTTCCCCGCACCGTCCGCCGCGCCCATGACGACGGCGTGCGCATCTTCGTCGAGCATGGCCCGCGCAGCGCGCTCACCCGCGCCATCGCCGCCACCCTGGCCGGGCGCGACCATCTGGCGGTCAGCTTGGACCATCCCGGCCGCGCGCCGCTGGAACAGCTCGCCCATGTCGCGGCCGAGCTGTTCGCCGCCGGCCTCGACCCCGCCATGCCGGAGGTCGCCCGCCGGCTGGAGCGGCCCGCCGCGCCACCACCGGCCCAGCCGCTGACCTTCCCCGCCCATGCCGCCCCCGTGGTGGTGACACTGAGACAGCCGATGCCGCCCGCGCCCCCCCTGCCGCCGGTCGCGGACCTGCCACCTCCGGATCTGGCCGCCCGCTGCCCCGTGGGCGAGGCGCCGGAACCGGAGGCGGCAGTGGCGGCACCGGCCTCCGCACCGGTGGCGGACAGTCCGCTCGCCCGCATCCTCGCCCGCACGGCGGAGCTTCACACCGGCTATCTGAAAACCGCGTCGGATCTGCACCGGACCTATCTGCATGGGTTCGGCGTGGCGGGGCTGGGCGCTCTCCATCCTCCCCCCGTGGAAAGGGTCGGGGTAAGGGGGATGCAGGGGGTGGATTCCAGGGAAGCTGCCGCCGCGGAACCACCTCACCCTAACCCTCTCCCCGGGGGGAAGAGGGAACGTCTTCCCCTCTGGAACCGCGGCCAGCTGGAAACCCTGGCGGCGGGCAAGGTGTCCGACATCTTCGGCCCGCTGTTCACTCGGCAGGACGGCTATGCCCGTCAGGTCCGCATGCCGGAGCCGCCGCTGCTGCTGGTGGACCGCGTCCTCTCCATCACCGGCGAGCCGGGCAGCATGGGGCTGGGCTCCATCGTCACCGAAACCGACGTGACGCCCGACGTCTGGTATCTGCACAACGGCCGCATGCCGGTGGGTCTCGCCATCGAATCCGGGCAGGCCGATCTGCTGCTGATCTCCTGGCTGGGCGCCGATTTCCGCAACAGGGGCGAGCGTGTCTACCGCCTGCTCGGGTGCGAGATGACCTACCACGCAGGCGGCCTGCCCAAGGTGGGCGACACCCTGCGCTACGAAATCCATGTCGACGGCCATGCCCGCATGGGCGAGGTCGGGCTGTTCTTCTTCCATTACGACTGCCGCATCGGCGATCGGCTGGTGCTGTCGGTCCGCAATGGTCAAGCCGGCTTCTTCACCGACCTGGAACTCGCCAATTCGGGCGGCGTGCTGTGGAGCGCAGAAGAGGACCGGCCCAGGGACGGCGCCCGCCTCGATCCGCTGCCCTGCCCGTCGCGCCACCACTCCTTCTCCGCCGAACAGCTCGATCTCTGGACCGCCGGCCGCGCCTTCGCCTGCTTCGGCGAGGGGTTCGAGTTGGCCGGCTGCCATCAGCGGACACCGGCGATTCCGCAGGGCCGCATGCGCCTGATCGACAACGTGACCGCGTTCGAGCCACAGGGTGGGCCCTGGGGCCGCGGCTATCTGCGTGCCGAAAGCCATGTTCCGGCCGATGCGTGGTTCTATGCCGGCCACTTCAAGAACGACCCCTGCATGCCCGGCACCCTGATGGCCGAGGGCGCGGTGCAGGCGGTGGCGACCTTCATGGCGGCCAGCGGCTTCACCATCGGCCGCGATTCCTGGCGGTTCGAGCCAGTGCCGGACGAGCCCGCCCGCTTTGTCTGCCGTGGTCAGGTGATCCCTGACGCCAGCCACCATCTGGCCTACGAGGTCTTCGTCGAGGAGATCGAGGACGGCCCCACCCCCATCGTCCGCGCTGCCCTGCTGTGCAGCGCCGACGGCTTCAAGGTCTTCCACTGCCGCGCCTTTGCCGTCAGGCTGGTTCCCGACTGGCCGCTTGGCCAGGGCCGCCATGTCCTGCCCGCGCGGTTGGAGGCGCCGCGCATCGTCGGCACCCGCGGTGACGTGCGCGGCGATTACGAGGCGCTGCTGGCCTGCGCCTGGGGAGCGCCGTCCGCCGCCTTCGGCAGCATGTATGCGCGCTTCGACGCCGGCCGGGTACCGCGCCTGCCCGGCCCGCCCTATCACTTCATGACCAGCGTCGTCTCGGTGAATTGCCCGGCCGGGGAACCGACCGTCGACGGCACCATCCTGGTCGATTACGCGGTGGAACCCCACGCCTGGTACTTCGCTGAGAACCCCGCGCCGGTGATGCCCTTCTGCGTGCTGATGGAGGTGCTGCTCCAGCCCTGCGGCTGGCTGGCCTCCTTCATGGGCTTCGCGCTGGCCTCGACCGAGGAACTGGCGATCCGCAACCTCGACGGCGACGCCGCCCGCGTGTTCGCCGAGGTGACACCGGCCGATGCCCGCGTCCGCACCGAGGCGACGCTGGCCCGCTTCTCCCGCGCCGGCGGCATCACGCTGATCGCCTTCAAGGTTCGCGCCTGGGTGGACGACCGGCCGCTGATGGAGTTGGAGACCGCCTTCGGCTTCTTCGCCGCCGTCGCCCTGGCGAAGCAGAACGGCCTGCCGCCCCTGCCCACCGACGAGGCGCGTGGCATCCCACCCGCAAGGCCGGTGGAGGAACCCCGCCGCACGAAGGTCGCGGAGGGCATGCTGCGCATGGTGGACGAGGTAACGGGCTGGTGGCCGCAGGGCGGTGCCGCCGGCCTGGGCCTTGCCCGCGGCAGACAGGTGGTTGATCCAGAATCCTGGTACTTCAAGGCCCACTTCTTCCAGGATCCGGTCCAGCCCGGCTCCTTGGGTGTCGAGGCATTGCTGCAATTGCTCGAACGCGCCATGCGGCTGGCGGGGCTCGACAACGAATTGCCGTCCGCCCGTTTCGAAGGGGCGGCGCTGAACGAGCCTCTCCGCTGGAAATATCGCGGTCAGGTCGTCCCCACCAACTGCGCCGTCACCACCGAGATCGAGATCACCCGGATCGAGCGGGACGAGCGTGGCATCCTCGCCGTCGCCCGCGGCAGCCTGTGGGCCGACGAGTTGCGCATCTATGAGGTGGACGGGCTCGCCGCACGGCTCGTGCCCAGCGGTGACGGCGGCGACAGCAAAGGGATCCGCCTGGATCTGGACAGCGCGCCGTGGCTCGGCGATCATCGCCCGACCCACACCGCCCCGGCGGTCCCCCTCACCTGCCTCGCCGACATCATCGCCGCCGCCGGTCGGGGCGGTCAGGTGGTGGCCCTTGAGGATGTGCGGGTCCAACGCTGGGTGACGCTGCCGGTGACGCTGGTCCCGGAAGCCGCGCCGGATGGCCGCGTCACCCTGCGGGACGGCGGCGCTGCCGTCGCGGGCGGCCGGGTGATCCGGGCGGCGGACTGGCCGGCTCCGCCAGCGCCCTTCGCCCCGCTGGACGATGCCAGCCCCACCCCCTGCCCCTACACCGCCGGCGAGCTGTTCCACGGACCCGCCTTCCGGATCCTGAGCGACCTGCGCACCGGCCCCCACGGCGCCTCCGCCATGCTCGACGCCGCGAAGGCGGCACGGGTGCCGGGGCCGATCGGTCCGGCGCTGCTGGATGCCGGGCTCCATGCCATGCCCCGTCATGCCCCCGAACTGTGGTGGGGCGACCGGGCGGCGGGAATGCTGGCCTATCCCAGCGTCATCGAACGGCTGAGCCTCTTCGGCCCGACGCCGCGCGACGGCCGGGTCCGCATCGAGGTGCGCGCCCTGCCGCCCGACGCCCAGGGCCACGCCCGCTCCCGCCTGCAATGGCTGGCCGGTGATCGGGTGTGGGCGGAGATGGAGCTGGCCGACGCGCTGTTTCCCAAGGGTGCGCTCGGCAAGGCGCCCGCCCTGGCCCGGCAGTCCTTCCTGCGCGACCGCGAGGCCGCCCCCGGCTTGCGGCTGTCCCGGTCGGAGGACGGCATCACCCGCCTGAGCGCCCGCGAGGTGGCGGCGAGCAACTGGCTGCCGGGAACGCTGGAGGCCATCTACGCCGTCTCCGGCACCCCCGCCGGGATGGCCCGCTCCATCGCCGCCAAGGAACATGCCGCCGCCCAGCTGGGCGTCCATCCCGGCAGCGTGACGATCGGGGAAGACCTCATCGCCCGCTGCCCGGCCCTACCGCTCACCCCGGTCAAGCTGTCAATCCGGCAGGATGGTGCCGACTGGCTGGTGACGGGCCGACCGTCGGCCGCCCCCGATCTCGCCCCATTGCCGGCCTTCTGGCGCACGCATCTGGGAACCGGCGACTGGCCGGTCGAGGATCTGTTCCTGGCGCTGGCCGGCGAGTTCGTCGGACAGATCCGCGTCGCCGCTCCCGACCGGCTCGCCGACATCCGGTCGCGCGGCGCGCTGTTCCTCGGCAACCATCAGGTGGCGGTGGAATCCCTCACCTTCACGCTTGTCGCCGCCGCCCTGACCGGCCGGCCGATCCTGACCGTCGCCAAGGCCGAACACCGCGACACCTGGCTGGGAAGCCTGCTGGCTCTGCTCGGCGGCGCGCCGGAGCTGCGCCTGCCGCGCATGATGATGCTGTTCGACCGCGACGACCCCGCCGCCATGCTGGGGCTGATGGAACAGGCGCGGGACGCGGTGACGCGGGACGGCCTGTCGATCATGGTCCATGCCGAGGGGACGCGCTCGCTGTCCTGCCGGACCCCGGTGACGCGCCTGTCCGGGGTCTTCCTCGATCTGGCGGCAAGGCTGGACATCCCCATCGTGCCGGTCCGCTTCGCCGGCGCCCTGCCGATCGAACCAGCCGCCGAACGGCTGGACTTCCCTCTCGGCTTCGCCCGCCAGGACATCCACATCGGCCGGCCGCTGTGGCCGGAGGAACTGGCGAGCCTGCCGCTGGCGGAGCGCAAGAAGACCGTGCTCGACGCCATCAACGGGGTCGGTCCCGCCTTGGCCGGCGAGGCCCCCAACGATCCGCGCCCCGCGTTCGACGCCTCGGCGAAGGCGCTGACCTCGGCACGCGGCCTGTCCCCACCCCGCGCGGCGATCTTGCAGGCGGTACTGACCGCGATCCCGCCGGACCGCCCGCTGGCGCGCCTCGCCCGCCGGATCGCGGCGGGCGAGGCGGCGGGCGAAAGCGATCCGTGGCTGTCCGCGCTCGCCGGCTGGTTTCTTGCCCGATAGCCGGAGGTCAGAAAACGGGAATGCCGACGACCATCAGCCCGAAGACGCCCAGGATGGCATGGGACACGCTGCTGCCGACCAGCGATCCCTGGCGGGCGAAGATCCAGCCCCAATAGAGGCCGAAGGGGAACACCGCCAGCGCCAGGATGATCGACACATGCAGATGGGTCGCGCTGAACAGCATGTTGGACAGGATGATGGCTTCCAGCGTCTTGTACTTGCTGGTCAGGAACAGCTGGAACGACGCCTGGGTGCCGCGGGCGATGGTCTCCTGAATGGGGGTGAAGGCGCAATAGGCGCCGCCATACAGCAGGATCTCGCCCAGCGACAGGCCGGTGGAGCGGGCGAGATCGAAGACGGGCTGCCCCTGCAAGGCCGGGAGGAAAGTCACGCCGATCCATTTCAGCAGCACGATCAGCAGCGCCACCGGAATGGACAGCAGCACGCCTTCCAGCGCGTTGCCCCGCCAGTTCGCCAAGGTGAAGCCATAGGTGCTGGGCGGCCAGGGGCTGGTCTTGACGGTGCGGTAGACACCGAAGGCGAAGCCGGTCAGGATCGGCAGGCTGATCAGCGAGGTGTCCGGAACCACCTTGCTCAGAGCCGTGGTGACGCCCAGCGCGAACATGTAGAAACACAGGCCGACCAGCAGGCGGAAGATGAACTTGCTCATCTCCACCCGGTTTTCCGCCTCGCTCAATTGGCGGCGCAGGGTCTCGACCGTCACCTCGTTGGTGCGGCGCAGGCGGGCGGCCAGCTCATAGGCCATGTTGATCTTCAGGCGGCTGTCGACGTCGAGCGGCGAATCCGGCCGCTCGCGCAGGCGGGCGATGGGAACCGCCATGACCTCGCTGTCCTCGACCGCGCGCACCGCGCCGGAGCGCGGGCCGCTGTCCAGCAGCGATACCTCGCCGATCGACTGTCCCGCAGTCAGCAGGGCCAGCCGATGGAGAGCGCCGCCGCCGGCATCCCGCTTCAGAACCTCGAAGCCGCCGGACAGGATGAAGTAGAGGGCATCGCCGGCCGCCCCTTCCTCGAACAGGATTTGACCCTGCGGAACGCGGATGGGGCCGTCCATGATGGCAAGCAGCTGCCGGATGTTCTCATCGGAAAAGCCCGTCAACAGGGGCACCTTGCTCAACCGCGTGTCGATCGTCAGATGCCGCGCATCCGCTGGCGCGCCACCGGGCTCCACCATTTCATGCCCCCTCAAGACCACAGACGGCGGACACTATACGGCGACTCAACTTTTGATAAAAGCCGCGCACCATGAATAATGGCAACAGCGGTTTGCTCGAATGAACGCATCGACAGTTCCGCCGGCCTCAACCGGCCGAGGCATTCGCCCGCAGGGTGTCGGACGGCTTTTCCCCGAACATCTCGCTGTAATAGGCGGAAAAGCGGCCCAGATGCCAGAATCCATGGTCCATCGCGATCTCAGCCACCGTCGTCGTCCGCGGATCGGCGACGCGCAGGGCCCGGCGCGCCGCGTTCAGCCTGACCATCTTCAGGTAATCCTTGGGAGAAACGCCCATGACGTCGGCAAAGCTGTATTCCAACATCCGCGTCGTCACCCCGATGGCCTGCGCCACCTGGGCCACCGACAGCCGGTCGTCCGGGTGGGCCTCCACATGGTCGCGGAACTGACGGACGAATTTCTGGCGCTGCGAATGGCCGATCGTGGGCGGGTGGACCGCCTGCATGATGCCGGCCTCGATCACCGACACGCATTGGTCCAGCAGCGGGAGCAGGACTTCGCTCTGGTCCAGCAACACGGGCGAGGCGGCGAGCACGCATTGCAGCACGGCCCTCAGCTCGCCACTGCGACAATAGGAGAAGGCACTGGCGGGCACCTCCGCCGCATCCGGGATCGTGACCCGCAGCTGCTCCGCCCGCCGGCGGTCGATGGCGAGCGCCAGCACCGACATCGGGCCGTTGCACAGAAACTCCGACAGGGTGCCGCCGCGCAGCAGCAGAACGTCATTCTCGCCGACCGGACGGCCGTCCAGCCGGGCCGGGGCCGAACCCGGCAGCGGGACGGCGATCACCAGCGTGTCGGACGGTGGCGCCGTATGCTGATGCAGGCGCAGATTGGTGTCTTCCCGGAACACGCTGATGCCGGGAGCCGCGACCTCCTTCAGCCGGCCGAGGAAGCGTCCGGGCTGTAGCTGGCGGTAATGCTGGGTCCAACCGACGAGAGCCTTTTCCTGCTCCCACACATCTTCCGCGATGTCGGTCTCCAGCCGGAGTGTGTTGGTCTCCACCATCCGCTGTTGCTCCAGGCACGGCCCGATTGGACCGGTTCGTGTGGCTATTGCGGCAATTTCCAGGCAACGGT
Source organism: Azospirillum sp. TSH100 (assembly GCF_004923295.1). NCBI lineage: Bacteria > Pseudomonadati > Pseudomonadota > Alphaproteobacteria > Rhodospirillales > Azospirillaceae > Azospirillum > Azospirillum sp. TSH100. The sequence goes on along the minus strand of NZ_CP039637.1, from coordinate 357,137 downwards.
CATGCCTGATCGATCATGTTCCGCGTTTTAAAGAAGATGTCAAACACAGATAAGGATGATTTCTGCCATTTCGCAAAACGGATAGGGCTATTTTTTAGACATTTTGCTGCCAATTGAAAATACAACCTGCCGAAACCGCGAGCATTTCATCAAATACATCTGCATTTTCTGACTAAAGGCGTGAATCAATAAAAGTGCCGACTGGGTTTAAAAATTTTAACGCTCTCCTCCGCTTACCGACACCGCGACCTTATTTGTGGTTTTCAAACACTGGCAGGCAGTTGCAGGAGAGCGCCATTACCGTCACTCCAGAACAATACGATGAACAAACAAATTATCGCCGCCGCCCATAGCCTTTGCAAGAATACCTGTAAAATCCCATACGCAGAAAATGAAATTATCGATCCCCTTGTTTTTGAGAATGACTACAGAAGATATCATCCAGTTCCATAAATGCTCTTCTTGAGCTTATTCGAACTTTATTGCCGCATGGCTCTTATTTCCACTGAGGGAATCCCAGAAAAATTCGCCAGCTCATCTAATTTTTCGCAGATCGGATAGATCAGAACCCGACCGTCATTGCACGATCGCGGTCGGCCACTACGTTGCCGAGGCGTGTCCGGCAGACGAAAGCCACCCCAGGGAATATTAAGAACGGCAGGGAGGGCCCGGCATGACGGATGTGCTGATCCTGGGCGGCGGACCGGCGGGAACCGTGCTCGCCCGTCGCCTGACGGCCCTGGGGCATGTCGTGACGCTGGTGACCTGTGCCCGCCGTCGGGCGATCGAGGGACTCTCCCTGCGCGCCGTCGAAGGACTGCGCCGCGCCGGCTGCCTGCAAGCGGTCACGGTGGCCGGCAGGCCGGCGGCACGTCGGGTCGAATGGAATGGGCAACACACCGCGCTGAACGGCGAACATCTGGTCGACCGCGGCCACCTCGACGACGCCCTGCTGCGCGACGCGGCGGATGGCGGTGCCATCCTGTGCCACGGCACGGCGGCAGCGATCGAGCGTGGAACGGAGGGCTGGCGGGTCGTCGATACCACCGGGGTGACGCTGGGGTCCGGCCGCTTCCTGGTGGAAGCCCGCGGCCGCCGCGCACCGAACGCTCCGGCACGGGAGTCCGGTCCCCGCACGCTGGCAATCGGCAGAGTCTATCAGGGTTCCGCCAGGAGAGCCGGCAGCGCCGCCTTCTCCTTTGCCGACGGCTGGGCATGGCTGGCCGCCTTGCCCGACGGGCGGCGGGTCGTGCAGCTCTTCATCGATGGTGCCGCCATCCCGGCCCGCGCCGACCTGACAGCCTGGCATGCGGCAATGGTCGCATCGCTGCCGCAGGCGACGGGCTGGATTGCGGACTGCACCCCGATCGGTGACGCCGAGGTGAGCGACGCCACCGCAATCAGGCGCTCGCCCGGGCTGGAGGTCGACAGGTTGCGGATCGGCGATGCAGCCTTCGCCGTCGATCCGCTGTCCGGCCACGGCGTCTTTGCCGCGGTCGCCTGGGCCTTCGCCGCCGCTGCCGCCATCGACACCTTGGCGACCGATCCCGCCGCGCTGCCGGTCGTCGGGCGCTTCGTCGATGATCGCTGTGCCGAGCTGTTCGCCCATGCCGCCGAGGCCGGCAACCAGTTCTATCGCGCCGAGGAACGCTGGGTCGACCGCCCCTTCTGGCGCCACCGCGCCGCATGGCCGCCTGCCCCACTGCCATCAGCAGACCGCGGCATTCACAGCCGCGCCGTGGTGGTGAACGACCGGATCGAGGAGCGCCGGGTCCTGGTCACGCCCGCCTTGCCGCGCGGCGTGCTGGCCATCGCCGGGATCGAGCTCTCGCCACTGCTGGAAAGCGTGGCGATCGAGCCGAGCCTCGGCGGTGATCTGGCCGATCGCTGCGGCCGGCAGCTCGGCCAGCCGGCGGGACACGTGGCGGTCGCCCTTGCTTGGCTGGCGACCAACGGGTTCCTGCCCAGAGACTTGCCGGGCGCCAAAAGCCGCCCCGGCCAATCACGACAACGATGAAGAACACCAACTGGCAAGAACGGGGGAGTATCGATGGGACACAAGCGAAGAAATGCCGGCCCCCGGCACTATAGACCCTTGGGCGTTCTGCTGGGTGCCATTGCAGGTGGCGTCGTCTTCGGCGGCGCGGTGGCGACGGCGAAGGACGGGCTTGCCGCCGACGGCCAAGCCCTGGTGGAGGAGCGCTGCTCCGCCTGCCATCAGAAGGAGGCCGACGGGTCTCTGCACCGCATCGACCATGTGCGCAAGACGCCCGAAGGCTGGACGATGACGCTGTTCCGTATGCGTCAGTTCCACGGCGTGGCGTTGTCGGACGAGGAACAGCGCACGCTGGTGCGCCACTTCGCCGACCGTCAGGGTCTGGCGCCGGAGGAGTCCGCCCCCTACCGCTATGTCCTCGAACGCCGTCCGTCGGTGGTGGAGGAACCGGTGAACGACGGCGATCTCACGGTCATGTGCGCCCGCTGCCACAGCGTCGCCCGTATCGGGCTTCAGCGCCGCGACGCCGACGAATGGCGCCGTCTGGTCAACTTCCATCTCGGCCAATGGCCGACCATCGAATATTCCGCCCAGGGCCGCGACCGTAAATGGTGGGAGATCGCCTCCACCGAAATTCCGCAGACGCTGGGAGGCAAGTTCCCCTTCAAGACCGACGCCTGGACCAGCTGGCAGGCGGCACCCAAGCCCGACCTGTCGGGCCGCTGGGCGGTCGCCGGGCATCGGGCCGGGATCGGGTCCTATGGCGGCACCGCGACCATCGCCAAGGCGGATGGCGGCTATCGCATCACCTACGACCTGACCGACGCCGCCGGCAAGCCGCTGAAAGGCGAAGGCACGTCGGTGGTCTACACCGGCTATGAATGGCGCGGCACCGGCACGCTGGACGGCAAGCCGGTGCGCGAGGTGTTGGCCGCGTCGCGCGACGGCGGCCGCCTCGACGGGCGCTGGTTCCTGACCAGGCAGGACGAGGTCGGCGGCACCCTTCACGCGGTTCGGGTCGGCGGCAACGACAGCAGGATTCTCGGCGCCAGCCAGAGCTTCCTGAAGGCCGGAACCTCCGCCCGCATCACCCTGTGGGGCAGCGGGCTCGACCGTGGCGAGGTCGGCTTCGGCCCCGGCGTCTCGGCGAAGATCCTGTCGCGCGGCCCGACCTCCGTGACGGTGGAGGCGACTGCCACGGTGGACGCCACCCCCGGTGCGCGCAGCCTGACGGTCGGCAAGGCGAAGTCGGACGGCTTCGCGGTTTACACCAAGCTCGACAGCGTCCGGGTGGAGCCGGACTTCACCATCGCCCGCGTCGGCGGCAATGGCGGGGCGGTGCCGCCGATGACCGCGCAGTTCGAGGCGGTCGGCTACCTCAACGGCCCGGACGGCAAGCCCGGCACCGAGGACGACGTGCGCGTCGGCCCGATGCCGGCAAGCTGGAGCGTCGAGCCCTTCAACGACGCCGCCGCGCAGATGGAGGACGTGAAGTTCGCCGGCACCATGGGCCGGAACGGTCTGTTCAGCCCCACCGGCGCCGGCCCCAACCCGCAGCGCCAGTTTGGCACCAACAACATCGGCGACCTGAAGGTCGTCGGCACGGTGGTTGACGGCTCCACGACGCTGACCGGCACCGGCCGCCTCATCAGTACGGTCCAGCGCTGGAACGACCCGCCCATCCATTGAGGAGCAGAGCCATGGCAACCCTTCATCTGGTTCGCGACGACCTGCGCGACGTGACGGTCGGCGACCGGCGTGTCCTGTTCCATGTCCCGACCAGCGGCCTGTTCGAGCTGGACCGCGTCGGTGGTGCCCTGATCGACCTGTTCGCCGAGCTAGGCGAGGTCGGCGAGGAGGATGTCCGCCGCCGCTTCGACGGCGTCGCCGATCCGGCCGAGGTGATCGACAGCCTGCGCGAGCTGATCACGCTGCGCGTCGTCGAAAGCGGCCCCGCCGTCAAGCGGACGAAGCCGCCGGTGACCATCAGCGAGTTCCCGTTCAGCACCGTGGTGCTGAACGTCAACACCGGCTGCAACCTGAGCTGCACCTACTGCTACAAGGAGGATCTGACCACCCCCGCCAAGGGCGAGCGGATGGAGTTCGACACCGCCGCCCGCAGCGTCGATCTGCTGCTGCAGGAGGCCAAGGGCCGCGACAGCGTCAATGTCGTCTTCTTCGGCGGGGAGCCGCTGACCAACCTGCCGCTGATCCGTCAGGTGGTCGATTATGCCGAACAGCGCGGGCGGGAGACCGGCGTCCGCATGGACTTCTCGCTGACCACCAACGGCGTCCTGCTGACGGAGGAGATCGTCGACTGGCTCGACGCCCACCGCTTCGGTATCACCATCAGCATGGACGGGCCGAAGCCACTGCACGACCGCAACCGCCGCACAGTCGGCGGCAAAGGCTCTTACGACGTGGTGGCGGCGAAGGCGCGGATGCTTCTGTCCCGCTACCGTTCCCGCCCGGTGGGCGCGCGGGTGACGCTGACCGCCGGCGTCACCGACGTGGTGGCGATCCACGACCATCTGAAGACCGATCTGGGCTTCTTCGAGGTGGGATTCTCTCCCGTGACCTCCGGCGCGATGTCGGCCTTCAACCTGACCGGCGACGAGCTGGCGACCGTCTTCGACAACATGAAGATGCTGGGGCTGGCCTATGTCGAGGCGGCGAAGCGCGGCGTCAACACCGGCTTCTCCAACATGCACCAGTTGATGACCGATCTGGCGGAGGGAACCACCAAGTCGCTACCCTGCGGTGCCGGGCTCGGCATGCTGGCGGTGGACAAGGAGGGCGACCTGCATCTGTGCCACCGCTTCACCGGATCGTCGCAGCCGACCTACGGCAATGTCGATGACGGCATCGCCAAGGACAGCCTGGGCAGCTTCCTGGAAGGGATGGCGAACCGGACCGGCACCGATTGCGAGACCTGCTGGATCCGCAAGCTGTGCGCCGGCGGCTGCTATCACGAATCCTACGCCCGCTACGCCGATCCGGCCCACCCGGCCTATCACTACTGCAACCTGATGCGCGACTGGATCGACTTCGGCATCCGCGCCTATGCGGAAATCATGGTCGCCAATCCGCAGTTCATCGAACGCCACGTCGCACCGCGCAGGGGGATCAAATGAAGCATCTGACGCCCATCAACAAAAAGGCCCGTCTGGTCGATCAGGCCGTCGAGGACGGCCATCTGGACGAGGTGGTGGCGATGCAGGTGGTGGTCGGCTGCGCCTCCACCATGGATCCCGGCTGGGAGGTGGATCCCTTCGGCAGCGTCGCCGCCCTCTGTGCGCCGATGGAGGCCGACCTCTACGGCTGCTCCGACCCGTGCTGGTGGCCGGCGCAGGTGCCCGACACCATCAACAGCTACCCGGACTGGAACGCCAAGGCGGCCTCCGCCCAGAACGACTGGCGCGCCCTCCAGTCGGTGTTCCCGAAGGACTGAGCGCCATGAAGCCCCATGCAAACCGAGTCCGTCCGATGAAAAGCCGCCGCACCGCATCCCGTCTGGACGGTGTTCTTGCCGTCCTGCTGCTCGCCGCCTGTCCCGCCGCGGCCAAGGACTATCTGCTGACCGGCGCCAAGCCCGACAAGCTGGTGCTGGTCGACGCCGCCGCCCGCAAGGTGAAGCGGGTGCTGACCATCCCCGGCGGCGGGGTGGCGCCCGGCACCATCGTGCCCTCGCCGGACGGCCGCGTCGCCTATGTCGTCAACAACCACATGGGCAGCGTTTCCGGCATCGAGCTGGACAGCGGTAGGCAGGTCTTCCGCGCCGATTTCTCCAGCGCGGATCTTCGCGTCCGCAGCCTGTTCGGCATGGATGTCAGCCCCGACGGCAAGGAGTTGTACGTCTTCCAGGCGCCGGTGCGCATCCTGCCCGGCGAGTACCGGGTGGAGGACACCCGCATCGCCGTCTACAACACCGGCGACGGCGTCGGCGCCAAGCCGGTGCGCCTGCTGCCGGCGCCCCGTCGCGTCGCCGTGCTCGCCTTCTCCAAGGATGGCGGGACTCTGTGGGCGCTCGGCTGGGATCTCTACGGGCTCGATCCGAAGACGGGGGCGGTGAAGGAGACGCACAAGGTGCTGAACTGGACCCGCGCCAATCACAGCCCGCCCGACGTGTTGGACATCTGGCCGCAGTTCGAGCAGGCGGCGACCCTCTCCACCCCCTATTTCACCACCCGCACCGATCTGGCGGCGACCGATCCGGGGGCCTTCCGCACCGGCCTGATGACGCTGGACCTCGCCACAGGCCGCATGGACATGCGGGATTTCGAGGACACCAGCGCGGTGATCTTCTCATCCGTCGTCAGCCCGGTGAAACGGACGGAGGCCTATTCCGTCTACACCCAGCTGTCGAAGATCGACACCGACGGCGGCAAGCTGGTGAAGCGGGTGGACCTGCCGCACACCTACTATTCGATCAACGTCTCCAGCGACGGCAAGGAGGTCTATGTCGGCGGCACCGCCTGCGACATCGGCGTCTACGGCACCGACACGCTCGACCGCGTCGGTCAGGTGGAGATCGCCGGCTGCCCCGACCAGGGCATCGCGTCGCTGCGGGTGATCCGGCGCTAGACAAATGCCCTCTCCCGGGGCGGGAAGAGGGCGCGATGTTCATACCCTCACCCACAGGCTCCCCCATGCCCTATTCCCTGCGCTGGGTAGGTGGCTTCGTCCGGCCACACCGGCACCGCCTGGTCGTCTGCGTCACCCTGTCGCTGGCCGGAACCGGGATCGGGTTGGCGCAGCCCTGGCTGACCAAGCGCATCGTCGACGATGGTCTTGCGGCGGGCGACGCCCGGCTGCTGGTGCTGCTGACACTGGGCATGATGGCTGCGGGGTTGGTCTCGACCCTGCTGTCGGGGGCGAACCGGCTGGTCTACACCCGCGCGTCGGCCGGCGTGCTGTTCGCGATGCGGGAGCATGTGTACGGCCACCTGCAAACGCTGCCACCACGCTTCTATGCCCGCTGGTCGGCGGGCGACGTGCTGGGCCGGCTCGACGGCGATCTGGCGGAGGTGCAGCGCTTCGCCGTCGACGCTCCGCTGTCGGCCCTGAATGCGCTGCTGACCCTGGCCGGGGCGGTGGCGCTGATGTTGCTGATTGACCCAGCGCTGACTTTGATCGCCTTCCTGCTGCTGCCGGCGCAGGCGGTGTTCCTGCGCGGCACCCGCCCCTGGGTGGAGGGCAGCGCCCGCGCGCTCCGCGACTCCATGTCCGCGCTCACCGGCTTCTTCGTGCAACGCCTGTCCGCGATGAAGCTGATCCAGTCGCTGGGCGCCGAGCGGCAGGAGGCCGACCGCCTCGCCGCCCTCGACCGCGACTGCCTGGACCAGCTTCTGCGCCAGCAGATGGTCGGCATCGTCACCGGCGGCGTGCCGGGCCTGCTGGGATCCGCGGGGACCGCCGCAGTGTTCCTGTGGGGCGGCCTGCGGGTGATCGACGGCGAGCTGACGCTCGGCGCGCTGATCGCCTTCTCCGCCTATCTCGGCCGCGCCACCGGTCCGGTGCAGGGCCTTCTCGGCCTGATCGTCGGGACGCAGCGCGCCCGCGTCTCGCTGGATCGCCTGGGCGAGCTTCTGTCCGAATCCCCCGCTGTCCCTGCGCCGCTCCGGCCGGTCGCCCCGGCCGGACGGGGTGGCACGGTGGCGGTCGATGGCGTGGTCTTCGGCCATGGTACCGGCCGGCCGGTGCTCGACGGACTTTCCCTCACCATCCCGGCGGGGGCCAAGGTCGGGCTGCTCGGTCCATCCGGCGTCGGCAAATCCACCCTGACCGACCTGCTGCACCGCCATTACGACCCCGAGCGGGGCCGCGTCACGCTGGACGGAGTCGACCTGCGCGACCTCGACCCCACGCTGCTGCGCCGCCGGGTGGCGGTGCTGAGCCAGGACGCGCCACTGCTGCCCGGCACCATCGCCGACAACCTGCGCTTCGGCCTGACCGCCGCCGAGAGCGCGGCGCTCGACAGACACACGCTTGTCGAGGCGGTGGCCGCCGCCCAGCTCAGCGGCTGGATCGCCGGCCTGCCACGCGGACTGGACACGCCGGTCGGTGCCTGGGCCTCTGCCTTGTCCGGCGGGCAGCGGCAGCGGATCGCGCTCGCGCGATGCCTGCTGCGCAAACCGGACCTGCTGATCCTCGACGAGCCGGTTTCCGCCCTCGACCCGGCGGCAGCGGAGCGGCTGATCGCCGACGTGGACCACCTGTTCGCCAGCCGCACCCGTCTGGTCATCAGCCACCGCGGAGAGGCGTTGGCTGGCTGCGATGCGGTGTACCGGCTGGAGGCCGGCCGCCTTGAACACGTCGCCGCAACCCCGGAGGCCGCATGCGCATCGCGGTGATCGACAGCGGCATCACCCTGCCCGGCCTCCCGGTCGCCGACCGCACGGCTTTCCACCGCCGTGACGACGCCCCCGGCGTCGAACAGGTCCAGCCCACGCCCGACCGCATCGGCCACGGCAGCGCCGTCGCTGCCGCCATCCTGGCACGGGCTCCTGCGGTGGAACTGCTCGACGCCCAGATCTTCCACGACAGCATCAGCGCCTCCCCCGCCGCGGTGGCGGCGGCCCTGCGCTGGGCCATCGGGTGTGGCGCTCGTCTGGCGACGCTCAGCCTCGGCCTGCCCGCCGACCGCACGGTTATGCGTGTGGCGGTGGAGGAGGCGCTGTCGCACGGCCTGCTGCTGGTCGCCGCCAGACCGGCCCGCGGCGGTCCGGTGTGGCCCGCCGCCTATCCGGGCGTCATCCCCGCCACCGGCGACGCCCGCTGCGCCCCCGGCGAGGTTTCGGTCCTACCGAACGCTTTCGGCACCTGCATGCGCCGGACGGACGGTAACCCGCATATGGGCGGCGCCAGCCTCGCCGTCGGCCATCTCGCCGGCCTGCTGGCCGCCGCCGCCCCATTGTCGCAGGCTGCGGCCTTCAGCCATCTGCACGGCACCGCCCGCTGGCGCGGGCCGGAGCGGCGACTTGTCTGAGGGCCCCCAAGCCGACCGGCATCAACCGAGGTTGATGTCGGAGAGCGAGAGCACCGTGCTGTTGTAGACGCCGAGCAGACGCACCTCGGACGCGGCCACCTGGCCGTCGCCGTTGGTGTCGACCACTTGGTAGAGAGCGGAGCTGGTGCCGTTGTTGGCCAGAACCAGCATGCCCGCACCAGCCGACGCGTTCGTCAGCGTACCCAGAGCCGTACGGAAGTTGGCCAGGTTCGCATCCGTCAGGCTGCCGCTGACCGCCGAGGACAGGCTGACCAGTTCGTCGGTCATGCTCACCCCGTTGGTCGCCGCGGTCGCCGTGGTCAGCGAAGCGTCGCCATTCCTGTCCGCCGTCGTCCGGGCGGCATCCGTCAGCTGCACCTTGTCGGTGCCCGACTGGAAGTTCGACACCGAGATGAAGCCGGTGTTCGCGCCCAGTGCAGCGATGTCGCTGAAGGACGAGTACACCACCGTATCGGTGCCGCCACCGGAACCCCCATTGCCCGACGCCAGGCTGATGCTGTCGCCAGTACCACCCTGGAAGCGGATCGACCCGCCGGTCACCGTGATCGCATCGGTGCCCAGGCCGCCGATCAGCGTCTCGACGCCCGAGACCGACATGGTCAGGCCGGTGTTGCCGGTGGTGATCACATCGTTGCCCGTGCCGCCGACCAGCGTCTCGATGCCGCGCAGCAGGACCGTCGAGCCGCCGTCGCCGAGGCTGACCACATCCGTGGCCGCGCCGCCGACGATGATCTCGATGCCGCTCTCCGCACGCATGGTCACGCCGGTGTCACCCAGCAGGACCAGATCGCTGCCCGCACCACCGATCATGGTGTCGATGCCGCGGGTGATGACGGTGTTGCCCGACGCACCCAGGGTCACGACGTCCGAACCGGTGCCGCCGACCAGGAACTCGACGCCAGACGCCAGCATCGTCACGCCGGCAGAGCCGGTGAAGACGATGTCGGTGCCGGCACCGCCGGTCAGGGTGTCGATGCCCGACACGGTGATCGTGTTCGGCGTGTCGCCCAGCGTGACCACGTCGGTGCCGGCCGCGCCGACCAGCGTCTCGACCGCGCGGGTCAGCAGGGTGGCGCCCGACGCGCTGATGGTCAGCACGTCGATGCCGGTGCCGCCGACCAGGATCTCGACGCCGGTGCCCAGCGTCATCGTGTCCCCGGTGTCCCCCAGGATCACCACGTCGCCGCCCGCACCGCCCGACAGCGTCTCGATGCCGCGGGTGATGACGGTGTTGCCCGAGGAGCCCAGGGTGACGACGTCGGTGCCGGTGCCGCCGACCAGGAACTCGACGCCCGAAGCCGTCATCGTCACGCCGGCCGAGCCGGTGAAGACGATGTCGGTGCTCGCACCGCCGGTCAGGGTGTCGATGCCCGACACGGTGATCGTGTTCGCCGTGTCGCCCAGCGTGACCACGTCGGTACCGGCCGCGCCGATCAGGGTCTCGACACCGCGGGTCAGCAGGGTGGCGCCCGCCACGCCGATGCTCAGCACATCGGTCGCGGCGCCCCCGACCAGGACCTCGATGTCGGTGCCGAGCGTCATCGTGTTGCCGGTGTCGCCCAGGAACACGACGTCGGTGCCCGCACCGCCGATCAGCGTCTCGATGCCGCGGATCGTGGTGGTGTTGCCGGTCGCCCCCAGGGTCAGGACGTCGGTGCCGGTGTTGCCGACCACGAAGTCCGCGCCCGAGACGGTCAGGGTCGCACCCGCCGAACCGGTGAAGATCACCTCAAGGCCCGTGCCGCCGATCAGCGTCTCGATGCCGAGAGCCAGCAGCGTGCCGCCGGCGGTGCCGATGGTCACGATGTCGGTGCCCGTGCCGCCGATCAGCGTCTCGATGCCCGACACCACCAGCGTGTTGCCCACCGAACCGAGGGTGACCAGATCGCTGCCCAGCCCACCGATCAACGTCTCGAACAGCGATACCGTCGCCGTGTTGCCCGTATTGCCCAGCGTCAGAACATCGACACCGCTGTTGCCGGTCAGCGTTTCAATGCCGCGCAACAGCACCGTGTTACCCGACGAACCCAACGTCACGACATCCGTGCCGGTGCCGCCGATCAGCGTATCGATGCCCGCCACCGTGATCGTCGAGCCGCCAGAACCAAGGAATACGAGCTCGGATGCAGTGCCGCCCAGCAGGGTTTCAAGCGCGTTCGCCACCAGGGTTGCACCCAGGGTACCGACCGTGATCACGTCACTGCCCGCTCCGCCGGTCAGCGTTTCGAGAAGCGACGCAACCAGCGTGCTCCCGCCCGAGCCCAATGTGATGACATCCAGACCGGCCCCGCCGGTCAGCGTCTCCATCGCGCTCACCAGCATGGTGGTGCCTGTATCGCCGATGGTGACGGTATCGCTGCCCGCTCCGCCGGTCAGTGTTTCGATGCTGCGCAGCAGCAGCGTGTTGCCGTCCGACCCCAGCGCGACGACATCCCGACCGGCGCCGCCGACCAGAATATCGAGAGCCGAGGCCAGCAGCGTGCTGCCGGCGCTACCCAGGAAGACCAGATCGAAGCCTTCGCCGCCGGCAATGGTTTCAAGGGCATTGGCCTGTACCGTGATGCCTCCAGACCCCACGGTGATGACATCGCTTGCAGTACCGCCAATGATGGTTTCGATGCCGATGATCCGCACCGTCGTGCCGCCGGTCCCCAGCGTCACCACGTCCAGGCCGGAACCGCCGATCAGCGTCTCGATGCCGGTCGCCAGCAGCGTGCCGCCACCGGACCCCAGCAGCGTCACCACGTCCAGACCGGAGCCGCCGACCAGCGTCTCCAGGCCCGACGTCGCGAGCGTGTTCCCGGCGTTGCCGAGCAGGATGGCGTCGACGCCGGTGCCGCCGACGATCGTCTCGAACAGCGACACCATCGCCGTGTTGCCGGTGTCGCCCAGCGTCAGAACATCGATGCCGCTGTTGCCGGTCAGCGTCTCGATGCCGCGCAGCAGGACGGTGTTGCCGCCGTCGCCCAGCGTCACCGCGTCGTTGCCGGCCCCGCCGACCAGGATCTCCAGCCCGGACACCAGCAGCGTGGTGCCGGCAGAGCCGAGATAGACCACGTCCGTCCCGCTCGACCCGATCAGCGTCTCCAGCCCGGAGACCAGCAGCGTGTTGCCGCTGGTGCCCGACAGCCGGTTCATGTCCGCAGCATTGTCGAAGCCGGCGGTGGCGAGCGTCACGATGTCCAGCCCCGCCCCGCCGGTCAGCGTCTCCAGCTGCGACACCAGCAGCGTGTTGCCCCCGGTGCCCAGCGTGATGATGTCGAGCGCGAAGCCGCCGACCAGCGTCTCCAGCTTCGACGCCACCATGGTCGAGCCGCGGTTGCCGATGGTGATGGCATCCAGACCGGCCCCTCCGGTCAGCGTCTCCAGCATGCGCAGCAGCGTGGTGTTGCCGTCGTCGCTGAGCGTCACCACGTCCGAGCCGGAACTGCCGACCAGGATCTCCAACCCGGCGATCAACAGGGTCGAGCCGCCGCCAAGCTCGCCGACCACCGCCACGTCGGAGCCGGAACTGCCGACCAGCGTCTCCAGCAGGTTGACGACGAAGGTGCCGCCACCCTCCGACAGGTGGACGACGTCACGCCCGCTGTTGCCGGTGACGGATTCGATCCCGATGATCCGCACCGTCGTCCCGCCGGTCCCCAGCGTCACCACGTCCAGGCCGGAACCGCCGATCAGCGTCTCGATGCCGCTCGCCAGCAGCGTGCCGCCACCGGACCCCAGCAGCGTCACCACGTCCAGACCGGAGCCGCCGACCAGCGTCTCCAGGCCCGACGTCGCGAGCGTGTTCCCGGCGTTGCCGAGCAGGATGGCGTCGACGCCGGTGCCGCCGACGATCGTCTCGAACAGCGACACCATCGCCGTGTTGCCGGTGTCGCCCAGCGTCAGAACATCGATGCCGCTGTTGCCGGTCAGCGTCTCGATGCCGCGCAGCAGGACGGTGTTGCCGCCGTCGCCCAGCGTCACCGCGTCGTTGCCGGCCCCGCCGACCAGGATCTCCAGCCCGGACACCAGCAGCGTGGTGCCGGCAGAGCCGAGATAGACCACGTCCGTCCCGCTCGACCCGATCAGCGTCTCCAGCCCGGAGACCAGCAGCGTGTTGCCGCTGGTGCCCGACAGCCGGTTCATGTCCGCAGCATTGTCGAAGCCGGCGGTGGCGAGCGTCACGATGTCCAGCCCCGCCCCGCCGGTCAGCGTCTCCAGCTGCGACACCAGCAGCGTGTTGCCCCCGGTGCCCAGTGTGATGATGTCGAGCGCGAAGCCGCCGACCAGCGTCTCCAGCTTCGACGCCACCATGGTCGAGCCGCGGTTGCCGATGGTGATGGCATCCAGACCGGTCCCTCCGGTCAGCGTCTCCAGCATGCGCAGCAGCGTGGTGTTGCCGTCGTCGCTGAGCGTCACCACATCCGAGCCGGAACTGCCGACCAGGATCTCCAACCCGGCGATCAGCAGGGTCGAGCCGCCGCCAAGCTCGCCGACCACCGCCACGTCGGAGCCGGAACTGCCGACCAGCGTCTCCAGCAGGTTGACGACGAAGGTGCCGCCACCCTCCGACAGGTGGACGACGTCACGCCCGCTGTTGCCGGTGACGGATTCGATCCCGATGATCCGCACCGTCGTCCCGCCGGTCCCCAGCGTCACCACGTCCAGGCCGGAACCGCCGATCAGCGTCTCGATGCCGCTCGCCAGCAGCGTGCCGCCACCGGACCCCAGCAGCGTCACCACATCCAGACCGGAGCCGCCGACCAGCGTCTCCAGGCCCGACGTCGCGAGCGTGTTCCCGGCGTTGCCGAGCAGGATGGCGTCGATGCCGGTGCCGCCGACGATCGTCTCGAACAGCGACACCATCGCCGTGTTGCCGGTGTCGCCCAGCGTCAGAACATCGATGCCGCTGTTGCCGGTCAGCGTCTCGATGCCGCGCAGCAGGACGGTGTTGCCAACGGAACCGAAGGTGACCACGTCGGTTCCGGCACCGCCGATCAGGATATCCATGCCCGAGACCGTGACCGTCGAACCGGCTGAGCCAAGGAGGATCAGATCGGAGCCCACGCCACCGGCGATCGTCTCCAACAGGTCGGCGAGCAAAGTGCCGCCGGCCGAACCGATGGCAACCACATCGGTGCCGCTACCGCCGGTAAGGGTTTCCAGTCCCTGGACCAGCAGGGTGCCGCCTGCCGTGCCCAACACGATGGAGTCAGTCCCTGAACCGCCCACCAGCGTCTCGATGCCCGAAGCCGCCATTGTGGTGCCGGTATCGCCAATGGTGATGGCGTCGGATCCCAAGCCGCCGGTCAAACTCTCCAGACCACGGACGACGAGCGTGCTGCCTGCCGGACCCAGCGTGACGATATCGGTGCCGGCACCGCCGATCAGCAGTTCCAGACCGGACACCAGGACCGTGCCGCCGGCCGAGCCGAGGAAGAGCAACTCGGAGCCCATACCGCCGGTGATCGTCTCCAGCAGGTTGGCGAGCAAAGTGCTGCCGGCCGCACCGAGTGTCACGACATCGGTGCCGGCACCACCGGTGATCGTCTCCACAATCGAGAGCAGCAGGGTGTTGCCGGTCGTGCCCAATGTGACGATATCGGTGCCGCCGCCACCGCCGATCGTTTCAAAGCCCAAGACGGTCAAGGTGTTGCCGGCCGAACCAAGTGTCACGGCATCGGTGCCCGAAGACCCGACCAATGTCTCAAGAGCGGTTGCAAACAGGGTGCTGCCGGTTGTGCCGAGTACAATCAGATCGATGGCCGATCCGCCAATGATCGTCTCGAGAGCCGCAACCAGCGTGGTACTGCCGGTATCGCCAAGCGTGACGATGTCGGTGCCGCCGTTGCCGACCAGTGTCTCAATACCGCGCAGCAGTACAGCGGCGCCGGCCGTGCCAAGGGTGACGACATCGGTGCCGATGCCACCGATCAGGACGTCGATGCCCGACACCGAGACGGTCGAGCCGGCCGAACCGAGGACGAGCAGGTCGGAGCCTGTGCCGCCGCCGATCGTCTCCAGCAGGTTGGCGAGCAGAGTGCTGCCGGCCGCACCGAGTGTCACGGCATCGGTGCCCGAAGACCCGACCAAGGTCTCGATGGCATTGACGAGCAGGGTCATGCCGCCGCTCCCCAGCGTGACGGCATCGCTGCCGCTGCCACCGCTCAACGTCTCCAACCGATCGACGAGCAGGGTACTCCCGGTGCCGCCCAGCATGATGACATCGGTGCCGACCCCGCCGATGATCGTCTCGAGAAGGGTTGCCAACAACGTCATGCCGGACGTGCCGAGGATCACGGCATCGCTGGCGTTCGACCCGGTCAGGGTTTCAAGACGTTCGACGAGCACCGTGCTGCCGCTGCTTCCAAGCGTGACCACATCGGACCCCGACGATCCGAGAATGGTCTTGTATTGGGTGGAGACCGACACGGTGGTGCCGCCGTCGTTCAAAATGAGAACGTCGGCACTCAGAATATTGACCAGGGTTTCCAGCCCGCTCAGATGAAGAGTCTGCCCGGTCGCAATGACGGTTTCGATATTGACGGCGTGAAAGGTCGCCCCGGTGGTGCCGATGATGACGACATCGGTGCCGGAGCCACCGACGAGCGTCTCGATGCCGGTTGCCAGCAAGGTGGCGCCGCTGGTGCCGAGCGTCACGACATCGGTACCCGTACCGCCGATAAGCGTCTCAATGCTGGTCACCAGCATTGTGCTGCCGGTGGCACCGAGCGCGACGACATCGGTGCCGGTCCCGCCCGTCAGCGTGTCGACGGCCGACACCACCATGGTGTTGCCGGAAGTACCAAGGGTGACGGCATCGATCCCGGTGCTGCCAACCAGCGTGTCGATACCGACTGTCAGCACGGTGTTGCCGCCGGTGCCAAGCGTGATCACGTCGGTGCCGGAAGCACCAACCAGCGTTTCGACGACTGAAACCAGCATTGTGCTGCCGGCCGTGCCAAGTGTGATGACATCGCTCCCGACCCCGCCGGTCACTGTCTCGATGTCGGACACCAGCAAAGTGCTGCCACCGGAGGCGAGCGTCACGACGTCGGTGCCGGTACCACCCGTCAGTGTCTCGACGGCCAAGATCAGCATTGTGTTGCCGGCTGTACCGAGGGTGATGATATCGGTGCCGCTCCCGCCGGTCAGCGTTTCGACGGCCGAGACCAGCATCGTGTTGCCGCCGGTGCCCAGCGCCACGATGTCGATCCCGCCACCACCGCTCAGGCTCTCGATGCCGATGACGTTCAGCGTGTTGCCGCCGGTGCCCAACGTGAGGATGTCGGTGCCGGTACCACCTGTCAGCGTCTCGATCGCCGAGATCGTAAGAGAGTTGCCCGCAGTGCCGAGCAGGATGACGTCGGTGCCACTGCCGCCGACCACGGTTTCCAGACCCGAAACCAGTATCGTGCTGCCGGAGGTGCTCAGCGTGGCGACGTCAACGCCAGCGCCACCCGTCAGCGTTTCGACAGCCGAGAACATCACGGTGTTGCCGCCGGTGCCGAGGGTGACGGCGTCGGTGCCACTGCCTCCCATCACGGTCTCGATGTCGGACACCAGCATTGTGCTGCCGGCGGTGCCAAGCGTGATGACGTCGGTGCCGCTGCCGCCGGTCAGAGTTTCGACCCCCGACACCACCATGCTGTTGCCGGAAGTGCCAAGGGCGACGGCATCGATCCCGGCACCGCCGACGAGTGTCTCGATGCCGGTTGTCAGCACGGTGTTGCCACCGGCGCCGAGCGTAATCACATCGGTGCCAGCCCAACCGGCCAAGGTCTCGACACCTGCCACCAGCAGAGTGTTCCCGGCAGTGCCGAGGACGATAACGTCGGTTCCGGTTCCGCCGGTAACAGTTTCAATAGCCAAGGCCATCAGCGTGTTGCCGCCGGTGCCGAACATCACGGCATCGGTCCCGGAACCACCAACGAGCGTCTCGATTCCGGACACCAGCAGAGTGTTTCCGTTGCCGGCGAATGTCAGAACGTCGCTCCCAACCCCGCCGGTCACTGTCTCGATGTCGGACACCAGCAAAGTGCCGCCACCGGAGGCGAACGTCACGACATCGGTGCCGGCGCCACCCGTCAATGTCTCGACGGCCGAGACCAGCATTGTGCTGCCGGCAGTCCCGAGCGTCACGACATCGGTGCCGCCACCACCGCTCAGGCTCTCGATGCCGATGACGTTCAGCGTGTTGCCGCCGGTGCCCAACGTGAGGATGTCGGTGCCGGTACCACCTGTCAGCGTCTCGATCGCCGAGATCGTAAGAGAGTTGCCCGCAGTGCCGAGCAGGATGACGTCGGTGCCACTGCCGCCGACCACGGTTTCCAGACCCGAAACCAGTATCGTGCTGCCGGAGGTGCTCAGCGTGGCGACGTCAACGCCAGCGCCACCCGTCAGCGTTTCGACAGCCGAGAACATCACGGTGTTGCCGCCGGTGCCGAGGGTGACGGCGTCGGTGCCACTGCCTCCCATCACGGTCTCGATGTCGGACACCAGCATTGTGCTGCCGGCGGTGCCAAGCGTGATGACGTCGGTGCCGCTGCCGCCGGTCAGAGTTTCGACCCCCGACACCACCATGCTGTTGCCGGAAGTGCCAAGGGCGACGGCATCGATCCCGGCACCGCCGACGAGTGTCTCGATGCCGGTTGTCAGCACGGTGTTGCCACCGGCGCCGAGCGTAATCACATCGGTGCCAGCCCAACCGGCCAAGGTCTCGACACCTGCCACCAGCAGAGTGTTCCCGGCAGTGCCGAGGACGATAACGTCGGTTCCGGTTCCGCCGGTAACAGTTTCAATAGCCAAGGCCATCAGCGTGTTGCCGCCGGTGCCGAACATCACGGCATCGGTCCCGGAACCACCAACGAGCGTCTCGATTCCGGACACCAGCAGAGTGTTTCCGTTGCCGGCGAATGTCAGAACGTCGCTCCCAACCCCGCCGGTCACTGTCTCGATGTCGGACACCAGCAAAGTGCCGCCACCGGAGGCGAACGTCACGACATCGGTGCCGGCGCCACCCGTCAATGTCTCGACGGCCGAGACCAGCATTGTGCTGCCGGCAGTCCCGAGCGTCACGACATCGGTGCCGCCACCACCGCTCAGGCTCTCGATGCCGATGACGTTCAGCGTGTTGCCGCCGGTGCCCAACGTGAGGATGTCGGTGCCGGTACCACCTGTCAGCGTCTCGATCGCCGAGATCGTAAGAGAGTTGCCCGAAGTGCCGAGCAGGATGACGTCGGTGCCGCTGCCGCCGACCACGGTTTCCAGACCCGAAACCAGTATCGTGCTGCCGGAGGTGCTCAGCGTGGCGACGTCAACACCAGCGCCGCCCGTCAGCGTTTCGAAAGCCGAGACCATCACGGTGTTGCCGCCGGTGCCGAGGGTGACGGCGTCGGTGCCGGCCCCACCCGTCAACGTCTCGACCAGCGAGATCAGCATCGTGCTACCGCTGGTGCCAAGCGTAATGACGTCGGTGCCGACCGCACCGATCAAGGTCTCAAGACCTTGTGCAGTCAAGGTTGCTCCAGCCGTACCCAGGGTGACGGCGTCAATCCCGCTGTCTCCCGTCACCGTCTCGATATCGATCACCAGCATTGTGCTGCCGGTGGTGCCAAGCGTGATGATGTCGGCGCCAGCCCCGCCGGTCAGCGTTTCGATGGCCGAGGTCAACAGGGTGTTGCCGGAAGTGCCGAAGGTGATGACATCGATCCCGGCACCGCCGACAAGTGTCTCGATGCCGGTTGCCGCCAGGGTGTTGCCGGCCGCGCCAAGCGTGATGACATCGGTGCCGGTCCCGCCGGTCAAGGTCTCGACGACCGAGACCAGCATCGTGTTGCCGGCATCGCCCAGTGTGATGACGTCGGTGCCGGTCTCACCGAACAAGGTCTCAAGGCCTTGTACCATCACCGATGCGCCGCTGGTGCCCAAGGTCACGACATCGGTGCCGCTGCCTCCCGTCACCGTCTCCAGGCGGGAGATCTGTATCGTGTTGCCGGCGGTGCCGAGGATGACGACGTCTATGCCGGTCCCACCGGTCAAGGTCTCGATGCCGGAAAAAAGTATCGTGCTGCCGGCGGAGGCAAACGTCACGACATCGGTGCCGATCCCGCCGGTCAGCGTTTCGATGCGCCAAACCTGAATCGTGCTGCCGGCGGTGCCGAGCATGACGCGATCCAAGCCAGACCCGCCGGTCAACGTCTCGATGTCGGAGGCCAGCACCATGTTGCCGCCGGTGCCGAGCGTCACGACATCGGTTCCGGCACCACCCGTCAGCGTTTCGAGACCGAGGATCAGCAGGGTGTTTCCGGCCGTGCCGAGCGTCACGACGTCGGTGCCGGATCCACCGATCACCGTTTCGATGGACGAGAGCAGCAACGTGGTCCCGGCGGTGCCAAGCGTCACGACGTCGAGACCGGCGGCGCCCGTCAGGGTTTCGACGCCGGAGATCGCGGCCGTGTTTCCGGCGGAACCGAGCGTCACGACATCGGTGCCGGTCCCTCCCATCAGCGTTTCGATCCTCGACAGCAGGATGGTATTGCCCGATCCATCCAACGCGATGACCTCGCGCCCCGAATTGCCGATCAGCGTTTCGAGTTGGGAAGCCGCAAGAGTGACGCCACTGGCACTCACCGTGATGACATCGGTGCCTGCGCCGCCGACGATCGTTTCAAGCGCGGAGATCAAAACCGTGCTGCCGGCCGATCCAAGGGTCAAGACATCGGTGCCGGACGAGCCGATGAGGCTTTCCAGAGCGCTGATCAGCATCGTGTTGCCCACGGTGCCAAGCGTCACGGAATCGACGCCGGCCCCGCCGGTCAGCGTCTCGATGCCCTGCATCCGCACCGTCGTGCCGCCGCTCCCCAGGATGACGACGTCGGTGCCGCTGTCTCCCGTCACCGTTTCCATGCGCGAGAGCAGGATCGTGCTACCGCTGGTGCCGAGGACGGCAAAGTCGGCGTTGGCGCCGCCGGTCAGCGTTTCGATCCCCGACACCGACGTGGTGTTGCCGCCGGAGGCGAGCGTCACGATGTCGGTGCCGGCACCACCCGTCAGAGTTTCGAGGCGCGAAACCACGATCGTGCTGCCTTCGGAGGCGAGCGTCGCGACGTCGGAGCCGGTGCCGCCGATCAGCGTCTCGATCGCGCCGACGAGCAGCGAATTCCCGGCGTTGCCAAGGACCACGACATCGGTGCCGACCCCACCGGTCAGCGTCTCGATCGCGGAGACCAGGATAAGGGTGGCCGTCGTGCCGAGCAGGATGACGTCGGTGCCGCTGCCGCCGATCACGGTTTCCAGCCGCGAAACCAGCATCGTGTTGCCGGCGGTGCCGAGGGTGATGGCATCGCTGCCGGTGCCGCCCGTCAAGGTCTCGACGCCGCTGACGCCGAAGGTCGCGCCAATGTCGCCCAGCGTGATGACGTCGGTCCCGGCGCCGCCCGTCAGCGTGTTGATCTGCGACAGCGTCAGCGTGTTGCCGGAATCGGCCAGTGTCCTGACGACCGGCGTGACGTTCCTGAGATACAGCAGGGTGCCGTTGCCGGCGCCGTAGATCGCGTCGAGGTCGCCGTCGCCGTCGAGGTCGGCCAGGGCCGGACTCGGATAGGTTCCCGTGACGAGGCCGTAAACCGCCGTGCCGACAAGCGTGAAGGTGGGGGACGATGTCGTCCCGATGTTGAGGGAAACGACATCCTTGTTCACGAGGTCGAGATCGCCGTCTCCATCGAGGTCGACGAGGACCGGCGAATTGAAACTGACACCCGCCGTCATGCCGAAGAGGTTGGTTCCCTCCAGCGAAAAGGTCGGCGAGGACGACGTTCCGTTGTTGCGGTAGAAAAGGATGCCGTTGGACCGGTCCCCCATCAGCAGATCGGCGTCGCCGTCACCGTCCAGGTCGGCGAAGGTCGGTACCATGTAGCTGCCGGTGACGATGCCGAAGAGGTTGGTCCCCTCCAGCGAGAAGGTTGGAGACGACGACGTTCCGTTGTTGCGGTAGAACTCCGTACCGCCGCTCTTGCTGCCGATGAACAGATCGAGGTCGCCATCGCCGTCGATATCGACGAGGCTTGGCCTTGCATAGGTATTGAACCCGGAAAGTCCGAACAGGTTCGTACCCTGAAGGGAATATGTCGGCGCCAGCGACGTTCCGACATTGGCGAAATACACCGTATCGCCAAGACCGTTGCCGACCAGAAGATCCAGGTCGCCGTCGCCGTCGAGATCCTTGAGCGTGGGGGCGGAATAAGTGCCGACGCCGCTGAGGCCGAAAGAATTGGTGCCGACAAGAGTAAAGGTTGGAGTGGTCACGATCTTTCAGTCCCTCGGATATACCTGTCGACACCGCACTCGCTTACCGGCCGCCATCAGGCGTCCGGTCAATTCGGAATCTCTGTTGGAATGGCCACCGCTTCGGCCAGCGCCCGCGCGTCGAGCAGCCCCACCGCCTCCGCACGGCGCACGCCGGGAAGGATGGCGACGTCGTACAGCTCATTCACGGTGTGGTGGAGCCACAGCATGTGCGCCACGGTTCCGCTGTCGATGTCCACCACGGCCAGTCCGCATTGCGCGGACACCCCCGCCCGTTCCAGTGCCGCCTCAAGCGGCAGCGCGCTCAGCGTTCCGTGGTCGCCCCGCGGTCGCGACAGCCCGACGACCGCCCATTTGCCATGGAAGGCCAGTCCGCGCGCGAAGCCGGGGCAGAAGCAGGCCGGCTCGAATCGGCCGCTCGCGTCCACCGTTCCAAGCTCGCCGCTGCCGGAATTGAGCAGCCACAGCCGGCCGCGGTGCCAGCGCGGGGAATGGGGCATCGACAGCCCGGCGCAGGCGACCTCGCCCGATGGAACGTCGATCAGCACGCCGCCGTCGATCCGGCGCTCCCGCCAGCCTTCGATGACGTCACAGCGGCCCAATGCGGTCGCGAAGATCGGCCGGCCATCCTTGCCGAGCGCCAGCCCGTTCAGATGGCAGCGGTCCTCGTTGCGCAGGGCGGAAATGAACGCGGGCTTCCAGACCGGACGGAATCCCCGGTCGGCGTCGGGAACGGCAAGGCAGCTGAAGCGCGTGTTGACGAAGACCGGCACGCCATCCTGCCCGACCGCGATGTCGTGGATGTCGACATCGCCGGTCATGTAGCCCAGCCGCGGCACATAAAGCCGGTCCGCGCCCGATGGCGTGCGGCCGGACGGCGGCAGCGTGTCGGCGAAGCGCCAAAGGTGGGACTGTCCGCCGACCCACAGCGCGGATCCGTCGGCACACAGGCCCTGGCAACGCTGCACCATCCGCTCATGGGCCTTCAGACGCCCATCCTCGCCCAGCCCGAGGAAGAACAGCCTGTGCGTCTCGTAAGTGGAAAATGCGATCGCGCAGCCGGCCGTTTCCAGCCAGTCGGGCAGGTTCGGCGTGCCTTGCAGCATGGGTTGGGCCGGCGTAGGCCGGGATTGTTCATCGGCTGCCATCCGAACGCTCTCCCTCGTCTGCCGCTCACCATCCTCGATGAATCCTTAGCATGCGTTATAAGGTAATGTTAAATTATTAAAGAAATGGGACATTTGCCTAAACATACGATTTCCCCACATCCAAAGATGGAAGATAATTGAAGGAAAATCGGCAAACAAACCACCAGAGGTAGCGTGCCTTAGGATGATCCTGTATTTCGTACCGTCGAATCGGGCCGATGCCTGACCTCACCCATCAGTTCTCTTGACAGCCACACCGCACCGGCCTGCCGCCTTCCGAAGGACGTTCTTTCATGCCCGCCCCAGCGTCTGGTTTCGCTGATCAAGCTGTTGCCCTCACCCACCGGGGTGCCGCCGCTCTGGCCGACGGGCAGGAGGCGTTTGCCATATCCTGTTTCACCACGGCGGCCATACTGGCACCGCATCGGGCCAGTATCTGGCACAACCTCGGCGAAGCGCGGCGTGCCTTGGGCCAAGCAACTGGTGCGGCGGGGGCCTACCATCATGCCCTGCGGCTGCGTCCCGCCTATCCGAAGGCCTGGGCCGGACTGGCCTCTCTGCTGCACAAAAGCCACCGCCCCAAGGCGGCAGCGCGGGCATCGATGCGGGCGCTGGCTCTCGATCCGGGCTTTGCCGAAGGCTGGTCGATCGTTGGTTTGATCCTGCTGGAACGGCGGGCGATGGAACGGCTGCCGATCATCCTCCATCGGGTGGTGCGGCTGACGCCGGACAATATGCCGGCATGGCTTGCGCTGGCCGGCGGGCTCGATGAAACGGTGGATCCGGCTCTGCCGCTCGCCTGTGCGCGGCGCGCGGTTGCGCTGTCGCCCGACCGGCCGGCCGGCTATGTGAACCATGCCGGGCTCCTGGTCAGGCGGGGCAGGCTCGACGCGGCCAAGGCGATGCATGACCGGTTGCGCCGGCTGGCTCCGCTGGAAGGACATGCCGAGGCCGGCGACAGTCTGCTGGCAACCCTGCGCGGCGATTTCGCTGCGGCGGTGTCGCTGGCCCGACGGTCTCTGGTCCTGCAACCGGCTTCCCCGACCGCCCTCATCAACCTGTCGCTGGCCGAACATGACAGCGGACAGGCGGAACGGGCACGCCGCGGCAACGAGCGCGCGATCGTGCTCCACCCCGAAAGCGATGTCGCACGCTTCAACCTGTCCATGGTGCTGCTGGCAGACGGCGACTTCGCCAATGGCTGGCGTCTCTACGAATCCCGCTGGCGGATGGAGCGCGTGATCTATCCCGCCCACGCTCCAGGCTGGCAGGGCGGCGACCCGGCGGGACGCTCATTCCTTCTGGTGGCCGAACAGGGGCAGGGCGATACGCTGCATTTCGTCCGCTATGCCCCGATGCTGGCGGCCCTCGGTGCTCAAGTCCATCTGATGGTGCAACCATCGCTGGTCCGGTTGCTGTCGGCGCTTCCCGGCATCGCCTCGGTCCGGTCGCTCACGGAACCGCCACCGGTCTGCGATGCCTGTATTCCGCTGCTGAGCCTGCCATTGGTGTTCGGCACCACGTTGGCGACCATCCCGGCCGCCGTGCCATATCTGTTTGCTTCCCCGCAGGATCGTGGCAACTGGAAACGGAGGCTCGACGGGGAGCCGCGCCTTAAGGTCGGCCTGGTCTGGGCCGGTTCGGCGCATGACGACCAGTTCCTGGCTCATATGGTCGACCGGCGGAGAAGCCTGCCGCTTGCCGCGCTGGCTCCGCTGGCCGGCATTCCGAACGTCAGCTTCTACAGCCTGCAAAAGGGGCCTGCGGCAGCCGAATCGCCACCGGCCGGCCTCGACATCGTCGACTGGATGGATGCGGTTGGCGATTTCGCGGATACCGCCGCCTTTGTCGCGGAGCTCGACCTCGTCATCAGCGTCGACACCTCGGTGTGCCATCTGGCCGGCGCGCTGGGCCGGCCGGTCTGGATGCTGTCACGCTACGATGCCTGCTGGCGCTGGCTGCGCGACCGGTCGGACAGCCCCTGGTATCCGACCATGCGCCTGTTCCGCCAGGACCGGCCGGGCGACTGGCCCGCCATCATCCTTCGTGTCCGCGCCGCTCTGGAGCGCTGGGCGGCACAGTGACGAACCGCTGAGCCGTCGTCGGCCGGATCAACCACCACGCCGACGGCGGTGTCGGCGACACACTCGGGATCCCCGGCTTCCGGTACGGTCGCGGCCAGCGCTTTCGGCATCGCCTCTCCGAACCTCACGGGAAGGTCCGCTTCGGAGTCCGCCGCACGGCACCACGTGATGAACAAAACCTGGTCCCCGAACAGGGCATCCGACCCAGGATCGCATCGCATATCAGGGAAAGCCAACCGGTCGTCACTCCGGCTCCATCGCCGGACCGCCGGCTTGCAACAGGGCACGCAGCAGCGCATTTGGGAACCGGCGCCGCACGGTGACGGCATAGAAGGTCTCGGTGATGCCGGGCAGCACGTCGGCGGCGTGCAGCAGGCCGGAGGCCAGCTCATCCTTGACGACGATCGGCGGCAGCACCGCCAGCCCGACATCCTCGCGGGCCAACAGACGCATCATCGCCATGTCGTCAACCTCGGCGGCGATCTGCGGGCGGATGCCGATGCGGTCGGCAAGCGCATCGAAGGCGGTGCGCACGCTGCTGTCTGCGGTTGGCAGAATCACCGGATGTCCGGTCAGCAGTTCCGCGATGGTGCCGCCGCCGGCGACACGGTGCGGCGTTCCCACCAGATTGACCGGCTGTTCCGCCAGACGGTGGGCGACGAAGGGCGACGCCGCGTCACCGGCCGGCGCCCGGTTCATCAGCACGACATCCAGATTGAGCGCCTCCAAAGCCTGCAACAGCTCCGCCGGACTGCCCGAACGCAGGATGACGTCGACATCCTCCTGCCCCAGCACCGGACGCAGAAAGCCGATCTGGAAATTTCGCGACAGCGTCGCCTGCGCCCCCACCCGTAAGGCCCGTCGCGTCCGGCCGGCGTCCTTCAGCGTTCCAACCAGCTCCTCGCCCAGCGCGAAGATCGAATCGGCATGGTCGAGCGCGATCCGTCCGGCCTCGGTCAGGCGGAGCTGCCGGCCCTCCCGCTCGAACAGATCATGGCCCAGACGCTCCTCCAGCTTGCGGATCTGCACCGACAGCGCCGACTGGGTCAGGTTCAGCCGCGCCGCGGTGCGGGTCAGGTTCCCGTCATGGGCGACCGCTCGGAAATAGAAGAGGTGATGGTAGTTCAGATCCCGCATCATTCGATTTTACCGAACGATATCCCAAGAACAATGAATTTTTTTTAGATCGGCGGCGCTGCTAGATCGACTGGACAGGCTCCTTACGCATTTCCGGAGAGACCGCGTTGTCCACTCATCTCCTGCCGCTCCTCGCCCCCGTGGCCCTGCTGCTGGCCGCCTTCGCCGGCTTCCACACCCCTGGACGACGCCCCGGTTCCGTACCGCGACTGGCGGAGGCGGCGGCGCTGAGCGCCTTCGTCATCGCCCTGCTGTCGGCCGGCCTGCTCGCCGTCGCCGGTGCCGGCACCAGCCCGCTGCTCGGCGCGAAGGGTATCGGCCTGTCCGTGCGGCTGGATGCCGTGAGTGCGACGATGCTGGTCCTGGTGTCCTTCGTCGGCTGGACCGTGGTCCGCTACACTGCCACCTACCTGGATGGCGAGGACCGTCAGGGCACCTTCACCGGCTGGCTGTGCGCCACGTTGGCCTCGGTCCTGCTGCTGGTGCAGGCCGGCAACCTCGCCCATTTCGTGCTGGCCTGGATCGCCACCAGCCTGCTCCTGCACCGGCTGCTGCTGTTCTACCCGAACCGGCCAACCGCACAGCGGGCAGCGCGCAAGAAGGCGATCACCGCACGGATCGGCGACGCCTCCCTGATCGGCGCCGCGATCCTGCTGCTCGTAGGCTACGGCAGCTCCGACATCGCCACCATCACGGAGATGGCCCGTGCCGGCCAGGAGGTCTCGGTCGCGGCCTGGGCCGCCGGCCTGATCGCTCTGGCCGCCCTCCTGAAGTCGGCGCAGTTCCCTACCCATGGCTGGGTGACCGAGGTGATGGAGACGCCGACGCCAGTGTCGGCCCTGCTGCATGCCGGCGTCATCAACGGCGGCGGTTTCCTGCTGATCCGCTTCGCCGACGTGATGCTGCTGTCACCCGGCGTCCTGTCGGTGCTGGTGATGATTGGCGGCTTCACCGCCCTGTTCGGCAGTCTGGTGATGCTGACCCAGCCGGCGGTCAAGACCTCGCTCGCCTGGTCCACGGTTGCTCAGATGGGCTTCATGGTCCTGCAATGCGGTCTGGCGCTGTTCCCGCTCGCCCTGCTCCACATCGTGGCGCACTCCTTCTATAAGGCCCATGCCTTTCTGGCGGCCGGCGGTGCGGTTGAGGGTGTCGCCGCGATCCGGCGGCCCGGTCCGGTCGCCATTCCCAACGGCGTCGCCGTCGGCCGCGCCTTCGTCGCCGCCCTGGCGATCTACGCGGTGGTGGGCGCCATCTTCGGCTTCGCCGCCAAGCCGCCGCAAGCCGTCGCCCTCGGCGCCATCCTGATCTTCGGCGTCGCCTATCTGCTGGCCCAGGGTCTGGCCGGCGCCGCTCCGGCCTTTCTGACCCGGCGCACCGCGCTCTACGCCATCGCCGCCTCCACCGCCTACTTCGCACTCCAGACCGTCGCCGAATGGACACTGACCGGCCCGCTGCCGAAAACGCCGGCCCCCGGCCCGCTGGAATGGGCGCTGCTGGTTCTGGTGGTGGTCAGCTTCGGCCTCGTCGCCGTCGCCCAGTCGATGTTCCCGCTGTGGGCCTATCACCCGGCCGCCGCCGGTCTGCGGGTCCATCTGTCCAACGGCCTCTACGCCAACGCGGTTTTCGACCGGCTGCTCGGTGGCTGGTCGGCTCGCAAGATTTCCTGATCCCGGAAGGACGATCCACATGATCACCCAGCCCATCGACGCAGCCGCGGCCCGCACCCCCGCCCTTGCCGCTGTCGCCGCCGCCGCGGTGCATGCGATCCCGCCGGTCTGGCCGCTCGCCTCCAGCGTCGCCGTCAATCCATTCCTCGGACAGAGCGGCGAAAGCCTTGCCCATACCGCCGCCCGCCTCGGCCGGGTCGCCGGCATCGCGGTGACCATGCCGCGGTCGTGGTATCAGGAGCGGATCGCGTCCGGCGCCATCACCGACGACGACCTCGCCGGCGCACTGTCCGCGTCTCCGCATGCCCGGCGTCCGGCCTCGCTGGCGGCCCTGAAGGCCGCCGCCATCACTGCCGAACCGCCGCCCAAGGCGCTCCCGACCGTCGCCGATCTGGCGGCGGAAGCCGCCGGCACCGACTGGCCGGGGCTGATCGCCGAACGGTTCGGCGGCTGGGCCGCCGGCTACTTCGACGCCGGGCAAGCACTCTGGGCAGCCCCGCGGGGGAAATCCGCCTACGGCGCGTGGCGGGCCGTCGCCACCCACGATCTGACGCCGGAGATCATCGGCCTGACCGGCTTCGCCACCCAGGTCGCCGAAGGACCGGAGACGGCAGGACAGGCGCTGGCCGCCGCCATCGCCCGGCTCGACATGCCGGCCGCCGCCTGCGAGACCTATTTCCACCAACTGCTGACCGGCCTCGGCGGCTGGGCCCAGTTCGCCCGCTACCGGCTGTGGCAGGCCGAACTGGCCGGCGGCTCCGACACGACACTGACCGACTTCCTGGCGATCCGGCTTGTCTGGGAACAGGCACTCTACGATCGTCATGAACCGCAGATCGCCGACCGCTGGCGGGCGGTCTGCGCCGCCCATGCCGAGCCGGTGACGCCCACCCCCGACCAGATCGTCGACGCCATCCTGCAGGACGCCGCCGACCGCGCCGCCCAACGGGTACTGGCCGACAAGTTCACGCAGATGCCGGCAGCCAGGCCGCAGGCCGACCGCCCCATCCTCCAGGCCGCCTTCTGCATCGACGTGCGGTCCGAGGTGTTCCGGCGCGCCCTGGAATCCACCGGCTCCGGCATCGAGACCATCGGCTTCGCTGGCTTCTTCGGCCTTGCCCTGTCGCACCGGCGCTTCGCCTCGGATGTCGACGAGGCCCGCTGCCCGGTCCTGCTGAACCCGGCCGCCACCTCGCGGACCACCGATTGCGATCACCATCATCAGCATGCGCATGACTGCGGGCACGACCACAGCTCGGACGATGCCAAGGCCCGCCTGACCGCAAGGGCGAAGCGGGCCTGGGGTCGGTTCAAGCTCGCCGCCGTGTCGTCCTTCGCCTTTGTCGAAGCGATGGGGCCGGTCTATGCCGGCAAGCTGCTGCGCGACGCCTTCGCGCTGGGCGGCCACAAGGCGCCGCAGGATCCTGCCCCGCGCCTCGACCCGGCGCTGCCGCTGGTCGACAGAACGGCGATGGCCGCGACCATCCTGCGGGCCATGTCGCTGACCGATGGCTTCGCCCGGATTGTCATGCTGGCCGGCCATGGCGCCACCACCGTCAACAACCCGCACGCCAGCGCTCTGCAATGCGGTGCCTGCGGCGGCTATTCGGGAGAAGTCAACGCCCGGCTGCTCGCCGGCCTGCTGAACGATCCGGAGGTGCGGAGCGCCCTTGCCGACCAGGGCATCATTATCCCGCCCGACACGCTGTTCATCGGCGCCCTGCACGACACCACCACCGACGCGGTGACGCTGTACGACGCCGACCTTCCATCCCCCGCCCATGCCGCCGAGTTGGAGCAGGTACGGGGCTGGCTCGCCGCGGCCGGAGCCATCACCCGCGGCGAACGGGCGCTGCGCCTGCCGCGGGCCGAAGGAGTGGACGACATCACCCGGCGCAGCCGCGACTGGGCAGAAGTCCGGCCGGAATGGGGCCTTGCCGGCTGCCGGGCCTTCGTCGCGGCGCCGCGGAGCCGCACCGCTGGCCGGGACCTGCACGGCACCAGTTTCCTGCACAGCTACGACTGGCGGCAGGACGACGGCTTCCGGGTACTGGAACTGATCCTGACAGCGCCGGTGGTTGTGGCAAGCTGGATCAGCCTGCAATATTACGGCTCCACCGTCGCGCCGACGGTGTTCGGCGCCGGGAACAAGCTGCTGCACAACGTCACCGGTGGCATCGGCGTGGTGGAAGGCAACGGCGGGCTCCTGCGTGTCGGCCTGCCCTGGCAATCGGTCCATGACGGCGAACGTTACATGCACGAACCGCTGCGGCTTTCCGTTGTGGTCGAGGCGCCGCAGGAGGCGATCAACGACGTCCTGGCCCGCCATCCCGATCTCCGCGCGCTGTTCGACAATGGATGGCTGCACCTGTTCCGGCTGAACGAGCAGGGCCGCATTGCAAGCCGCTATGTGCAATCCCTGCAATGGACCGCCTGCGACGCGGCCCCCATGCCGGAAGACTCCCTGCTGGCCACCGCTTGACCCGCAGACTATGAAGGACCGCAGTCTACGGGAAGCCCGCTCTCCCTATGGAGAGCGGGCTTTTTTTTGGCGAGCGCCGACGGTAAATGCAAAAGCCCTGAACAATTCATACTCCATAATGAATTCCTTTTAATTTCTAAGTTTCGGCAAATCCGGATAAACAGCGACGCCGGGCGTTGGATTGGGGTCCGGTAATTTTATGAACTCGAATGGAATTCTTCTGTCGCGCGTCTTGCACGGCGGAGAGAGGCGGCGTGGCGATGCCAGCGCCTGGGCGGTTGTGATCTGGTGTCTGTTCGTGGTCGCAATGGCGGTGCTGGC
This sequence comes from Azospirillum sp. TSH100, assembly GCF_004923295.1. NCBI lineage: Bacteria > Pseudomonadati > Pseudomonadota > Alphaproteobacteria > Rhodospirillales > Azospirillaceae > Azospirillum > Azospirillum sp. TSH100. The sequence continues at coordinate 327,005 of NZ_CP039637.1, read as the reverse complement.
CATCATCCGGCCGGAGCGTCCGATCACCCACATCTATCGGAACGCCGTGATCGACTGGTGGTCAGCGGTTCCCGTCTACACCGAGGGCATCCACGGTTTCCTGTATTTCCCGTCGAGCGCGGTTCTGCTGGGTCCGCTCGCCGCGCTGCCGCTCGGGTTGGGCGACCAGATCTGGCGGCTGGCGATGGTCGGGGTGTTTTCCGGTGCCGTTTACCGGGTGGCACTGCTGCTGCATCCCAATATGGGACGGACACTGGCTGGCTGGGTGCTGGTGGCGGCGATCCCAACCGCCTCGATCAACGTCCTGCGCGGCCAGTGCGAACTGATGATGATGTCGGTGGTCCTGCACGCTGCGGTCGATCTGGCGCGCGGGCGCGACCGGCGCGGTGCGATGATGCTGGCGCTGGCGGTGGCTCTTAAGCCCCTGGCGCTGGTGCCGGCCCTGCTGTTCGCCGCGGTGCGGCCGGGTGTGCGCCGGCCGTTGGGCATCGGCCTGCTGATCGCCGCCGCCGCACCATTCCTGCACCCTGATCCCGCCTATGTCGCCGGGCAATACGCGGCGATGTTCGGCAAGCTCTTCACCGCCGCCGCTCCCGACAGCGGGCGCTGGTTCGACCTGACCCGCCTGCTGGTTGAAGCCGGGGTGCAGCCCGCCTACGCCACCATGACGGCGCTGCGCCTTTCCGTCGCCCTTATGGTTGTCGGAATCGCCTGGATGGCGGTACGGCGGCTCGATCACGTAACGGGCATGATCGTCACGCTGATGCTGGGCGCCTGGTACCTGGTGCTGTTCAACCCGCGGACGGAGGAGGGCTCCTACCTCAGCATCGCCGTGCTGACCACACTGGCCGCTCTGGTTGAGCATCGCCGCCCGCGTGCCGGCGCCGTGCCGATGCTGCTCGGCCTCGCGGTGGCGGGACTGGGGCTGCATTTTTACGGCGGCTGGCTTTACCGACCCACCCAGATGTGGCTGAAGCAGGCGTTGACACTGGCCTTGCTCGGGTACCCTCTCTGGCTGGTCCTCACCCGCCGCAGCCTGATTGCCAATCCGGTTCCGGCGGACTGACAGTGCGGCGCGTCGTTACGCCGGGGGCGGCGCGGCTGCCGGACGCGTGGTCCAGGGCCACCAGCTGGTGACCCAGTTGTAGACCGTGCCCCAGGTCGAGGCCATCCATCCCTGCGCCTCCTCGGCCACCGGCGCCGCCTTGTCGCGCACCTGCTTGGCCCAGTCCACCGCCGGCTGCACCGACATCTCCATGCTATCAATACGGGAGCCGAGCTGACCGAACCCGTCACGCTGTTCACGGATTTGAGCGGCCAACTCCTCCTGCAGCTTCGCCAGCCCGTCCAGCAGGCCTGCGGTCGGGGCATCCGGCGCTGCTTCGGTCTTCGCCGCGGCGAGGCGCTGGTCGATGGCGTTCAGCGTCGCCTGCATGCGGTCAAGCCGCTCCAGAAGCTCCGGCAACGGAGGAGTCGACGGAGCAGCCGGATCAGGCGCCGAAGCAGCGGCGGGAGATGAAACGGGGGATGGGGAAGCGGCAGGGGAAGGAGATGCCACCGGACGCAACTGCTCCGCTGCTATGAACCCCACGCGCCCGCTGGCGGTGGTCACCGCATACCAGGGGGAATCGGCAACCTTGCCGCTGACACGCAGACGCGTGCCGCCGTCGATCAGATCGATCCGGGCCGATCTCGTCGACGGCTGTTCCCGCACATTGGTGCGGCCGACCACCTGGAATTCGGCATCCAGCGGCGTGATGCGCAACGCCTCCTGCGCCAAGGCCGTGGTCGTGAGAGACACGGCAACGACTGGCAGAGCAGCCATCAGGGTAACGGCGACCACAACCGGACGGGAAAGCACGCGAACACTCATAGCCGGGGGACCGCGCCATTCACGGCATCGCTCTCGCGGATCAGGCGGTTGATCTCCGCCTCTTCCTTGGCAAGCTGGGCCTCCAGTTCCGGGCTGTTCTTCCGATTGCCCCAGAAGGCATCCTGGTAAAAGGTGTCGTACCAGTTCTGGACCGTGTTCACTCCCACGTCCACCGCCACACTGCCCAGGATCGAAGCCGTGACGACAAGCACCGTCAAGGTCGTGGGTTCCATGATGTTCGAAGCTCCCTTATCGCGGGCTTGGATCGGCAGAATAGGCGGAACCGGGTTACTTTACAGTTTACGTCGCACTTTACTTCGGTGCCTGCGTCACCCCGATCAGCGCACCCAACCCGGCGCCGATGGCACCGAACATGGGGCTGGTCGGCGGCCCGGCGGTGGCGACCACGGCCACGCTCGGCACCAGGACCGGCACGATGAAGAAGCCCACGGCCGTACCCACCAGAGCCCCGGCAGCCACCGGCAGGATCTGCGCGACGAGGGGCGTTTCCGGCGGCGGTGGGGGTGCCGGCGGAGCCGCGGCGGCCTCGAACGAGATCGCCGCGGACGCCAAGACTGCCGCAACGGTCAGGCGTCGGATACAGCGGGCCATCATCATGGCAGGAACTCCTATCGGGTCGCCAGATAACCGGCGCCACCGGCCACCGCACCAACCGCGGCACCGGTGTTCCACAGCGCGGCGGTCGAGGTGATCGGGGTGATGGTGAGGGTCCCGGCCGCCAAGCCAGGCCAAGCGACGGCGCCGATGACGGCACCGGTGATGGTCCACAGCGACACCGGCAGCAGGGCCGCAATGGTACCGCTGACGCTGGCTGGCTGGGCCTGCACCTGCCCCTTGATCGGCGGCTGGGTCTGCGTCTGCGCAAAGGCCGAACCGGACAACACCGGGGCGGTGGCAAGGGTCAGCGACATGGCGACGATGGCGAGCGTGCGTGCCCTCATGAACCGGTTTCCTTTCCTTGCCTCTGTGCCGCATCCGTCAGTGCGTCGGATGCGGCCTGCGTTTGGACAGTTTTGCGTTGAAAGCCTTAAGCCTTCGTGTCGAGGCCCTCAGACGTTGGACCCGAGATATCGGAAATCGACGATGCGCGCGGCGTCGGTCCGCGGCACGCCCATCAGCTTGGCCCAGCCCAGCTCATGCATGTAAAACTTCGCGCTGTTGATGGTGATCTGGAGAACCTCCAACGCGCCGGTCGCAACATAGCTGCCGGTCCAATAGTAATCGACGAAGATGTGGGAAACCGACACGATCACCCGATACGAGAAGGCCTTCACCGCCGTGATCACCGACAGGTCGGGGGCGGTGCTGCTCGACCCCGTGCCATTCTCCAGCAGGGTTTCCGACTGCGCCTCGAACTCCTTCTGCGAGATCTGACCGGACTGGCGCATCAGTTCCAGCGCCGCCATGTGACGGGCGATGCTGTCGTCGGTGGCGCTCTTGCGGGTCGGATCCGGCATCGGGATCGCGACGGTGCCGTCTACGCGGCCCTTCAGGGCGGCATCGACGACGCCGGCATAGCCGACCGCCCAATTGCTGACGCCCTGCGCGAAGGCCGACCGGTCGCGGCTCTCGTCAAGCTTGCTGGACATCCAGCCGGAATCCTTCCAGCGTCCGGCGATCTCGGCCGGCAGGCCGCGGGTTTCCGGCACGAAATGGAAGCGGGCGTCGATGACATCCGACCGGTTGGCGGCGCGGAATCCGGCGGTGACCAGCACGCCCGGAATCTTCCAGCCCTGGGTGGCGGCGAAACTGCGTGCCTTGGCCCAGACCGGATTCTCGTCCTTGTTGGCCAGCGTGTGGGTGACGAAGAAGCAGGAGCCGTCCCAGCCGGCGCGGTAGCGGGAAACCGCCAGCACCAGATCGGTGCGGGCACAGTTGGCCGCCATGCCCCATCCATCGGTCGCCGGCAGAACGTTGGTGTTCAGCTCCAGCACGGCGTCCAGCTTGTTCTCGACGATCCGGAACAGGACCAGCGAGCGCAGATAGCCATAGGCACCCATGCGGGGATCATCCCACCCGCTGTCGCCGTCACCGGCGACCACCCAGCGCCCCTCGGGCAGCGGCAGCCGTTTGCCGTCGACCTCCAGAATACGCTCGACCGCGGTTCCCGGCTTCAGCACCCCCCCGGCATGCGCCGCTCCGGCCATGGTCCCAGTCAAGGCAATGCCCAGCAGCAACAGCAGGGTGCGGGCCTTCAGCCCCGAAAGCATCGAAAGGCCAGCCATTAGAGTCGCGCCTCCGCAGCCACATAATCGCCAATATAGGTGAAATCGACCAACCGCTCGGCATCATGCGTATTCAGCCGGGCGTAATAATCATCCCAATATTGATCATTCAGAACGAACCAGACCGAATCGGTGGCATTCAGCGTCAGCGCGATGCCCCAGGACACGGCATTGTTGGCCGTCACCAGATAGGCGATGCCATAGTCGACGATGGTGCCGATCGACCGGAACGAAATGTTCTTGCGGACGGAATTCGAGAGCAGTGAGGTGTTCGGCTTGAACTCCGGCACCTCGGCCTTTGCCCGATCGACCTGCGCCTTGTAGGTGGCGTCGTCGATGCGGCCCTCCTGATGGAGACGGTCGAGTTCCCGCAGCTTCAGGTCGGCATAGGATGGCGTGGCCGCCACCAGTTCGGGGAGCGGACCGGGATCCTCGGCCATGCGGTTGCGCAGGCCGCGCTCAATCCAGGCATCGAAGCCCGATCCCCAGGCGGCAACCGCCCGCACCGCCCCCTGGCGCAGCGGATCAGCCTTGGCAGCCTCGCCGGTCCAGTCGCTCAGCTGGGTCAACTGCAAGGCGGCGGGCCCCAGCAGCAGAGTGGGGTTGATGTGATAGCGCGCGTCGATCAGGTCATGGCGGTCGCTGACCCGGAAACCGGCGGTTAGCCAGACCTGCGGCATGGTCAGCTTTTCCTTTCCGGCAAAGGCGCGGGCCTTCTCCCATGCCTCCGGTCCGGCGGTGCCGGCATCGAACCGGGTCGCGCGCAGGAACTGGCAGGAGGTTTCCCAGCCCGTGCGGTAGCGGTCGATCAGCATCAGCTGGTTTTCCGCCGGAGCACAGGCCTTGGTGCGCCCCCAGCCATCTGTGCTGGGCAACGCATTGGCGTTGACCTCCAGCACCGCGACGACGCTGCTGTCGCGCGTCATCATCAGGACCGCCGAACGGATGGTGCCGAAGGCGCCGACCTCCGGCATCGAGAAATTCTGGTTTCCGAGGCCGGCGACCGTCCATTTGCCCGCAGGCAACGGGATCTGTTTCTCACCCAGCTCGAACCGGCCGGAAACGGTATCCCCGACAGCCAGGGCGGATGCCGCCGACGGCATCATTACGGCGCCGGTCAGGAGCGCCAAAGCATGCAGCAGGGCAGCAGCCCACCGACCTTTCGGTTTCATGAAGCCTCTTCTGAACTGACGAACCACAACGCATACCGAAAGGACGATACCAGAAAGTGGTAGATAACAATATTCCTCTTTGCCATTTGTTGCCACAGCCTGAGGTTTTAGCAGATTCGCATATACGGGACCAACGCGGGGACTCGCAGCACAGCGTTAAGCCATTGATAATTCACTCTTATGCCTATCGCGCGAACAGCTGGACAGAAAGCGCTCGCCCTGGGCGGGCGTCACTCCTGCCCCACACGGCACTCTGTCGCCCGAACCGCTGAAGCCTCAGGTCGTACCAACGTGGAGCAGCCCGGCGGCACGGCGGATGTGGGCGAGCACATCGGCGGCGAGATCCGCCTCATCGGCGAAACTCGCCCGTCCGCCATTGCGGGCGCGCAGGTCCGAGACCACCTGCGCCGCAACGCGCCGGCTCAGCAGTTCCGCCGATTCGGGCCGGTGCATCGCCATCGCGCGGACCGCATCCAAGGTCACCTCGACCAGCAGCACGCCGGTGCTGCAGCGCACCGTCTCGCCATGAATGGCGCCCTGGAGCAGAGCCGTCGCCCCGATCACCCCGCCCGGGCCGATGTTGCGGGCGGTCTCCTGCTGGCCACTCCGACCGCGCGCCGGCTCGGCCGCCAGGAGCCCCTCCAGCACGACATAGGCGGCCATCGCGGCCTCGCCAGCCTGGACCAGCGTGGTGCCCGCGGTCATCCGGCGCAGGCGGGTCTCTTCCGCCAGAACCTCCAGATCGTCGGCCGGCATGTCGCCAAGCAGCGGCGTCGCCGCCATTGCCTGCATGATCACGGGCAGTTCCACAGTCCGCCATTCCGCAGCCGCCGGATCGCCCGGTGCGCGCTCCCCCTTCGGCCAAGCGGGTCGCAGGCCGGCTGCGTTCAGATGCTCCAGCACCTTTTGCAGCACCATGCTGCGGGCACGGAACCGCAATTCGACCGGAGTGTCGAAAAAGATCCCATACTCAACACCATTGAGGGTAACGGAACGTACACGCGCGTACGGTTTGCCGGCGCCCGCCACCGTGAACGCCGCCGATGCCTCCAGCGCCGCCGCCTCCAGGATGCGCAGCACACGCTCGGCCGGTACGGTGGCATCCATGACGATGGAGGTCATGAATTCCAGGAAGGGACTGGGGCGGGAATGGTTGGTGATGGTGGAGGCGGCGATCCGGCTGTTCGGCACCACGACGATATTGCCGCAATCGTCCTTAAGACGCGTGCTGCGCCAGCTGATCTCCTGAACGCGCCCCTCGATGGTGTTATCGCCGACCTTATGCAGGCGGATATGCTCGCCGATGCGGATCGGCCGGTCGAGGTTCAGCGCCAGACCGCTGCAGATGTCCAGCAGCGGTTCGCGCACCGCCATGCCCAGCACCACGCCGAGCACGCCCGACGCCGCCCACAGCACGGTCAGATCCTGCTTGAAGACATAGCCGGCGATGGCGGCGAAGGCGATGGAGAAGACCACCAGACCGGAAAGCTGCACCAGAAGCCGTGGCACCGGCTCGCCCAGCGCCGAGCCGACCAGCCCTTCCAGCAGCACGATCTGGACCAGCCGGTGCACGAACTGGGCGGCGAACAGGATCAGGCCGATGTTCAGCGCGTAGGCCAGAACCCGGAACACCATCTCCAGCGCTTCTGCACCGGCCTTCTGATAGGTGTTGCCCGCCAGATACAGCGCACCGGCCAGCGCGAGGCTGCCGGCGAGCGGCGTCAGGAGTTTGCTGAGCTTGCGGAGGAAAGGGGCGGGCATGAGGCGCGCGACTCCGAGGAAACGAGGACAAAGCGGCTGATCTGGTCGCGGGTCCGGTGGATCATGCGCGCCAGATCCTCCATGGTGGCGCAAATCTCTTCGGCGGCACTGGCATTGCCCTGGCTGCTGGCGCGCAGCGACGACACGCGCTCGTGCAGGTCCTTGACCGCCGCCGACTGCTGGGTGATCGCGGCGGAGATCGCCTGCACCACACCGCTGCTATCCTGCGCCGCCTCGGCGATCCGTTCGATGGCGGTGCGGGCTTCGCCGGTCACGGCGACGCCGGAGCGGACCAACTGCGTCGATTCGGCGATGATCAGCTCGATATCCTGGGCGGCGACGGCGGCTTCTTCGGCAAGACGGCCGATCTGCTGGGCGACGATGCCGAAGCCCCGTCCCTCCTGCCCGGCCCGTGCAGCCTCGATGCCGGCATTCAGTGAGAGGATATGCGTCTTGTCGGAAATGCGGGCGATCTTGCCGGTTATCTGCTCGATGCGCTCATGCGCGCCGGCGATCCGCTCCACCGATTCGGCAAGCCGGACGAGGCGCGTCCGCCCGTCCTCGGCAAAGGCGGTCGTCCGCGTGGCCAGCTCGCTGCCACGTTCGGCATTGTGAGCGATGGTGTCGACTGCCATCGCGGTCTGACCGATCCCGGCGGCGACGGTGGTCAGCGTGCCGAGTTGGTTGGCCGACAGGTCGGCCACCTGCCGGGCGGCGGCGATGGTCTGGGTGACCGCGGCGGCGGTCTGTTCGGTGTCGCCGGCGATGTCGCCGACAAGGGCGCGCAGATGTTCCACCGCCTGGTTCAGGTCGGATTTCAGCCGCGCATACTCGCCCTGATAGGTTCCGGCCACCGTGCGGGTCAGGTCGCCCTGGGCCACTGCGGCGCTGATCGCCCCGACCTCGCTCAAAAGGGTCACCAGCGTGTCCAGGCTGCGGTTCAGATTGGCCTTCAGCGCACGCAGGTCGCCTTCATAGGCGCCGGTCATCCGGCCGCGCAGGTCGCCGGCGGCCAGCATCTGCATGACCTCCACCACCTCGAACAGCGGACGGGTCAGCCCCTCGATCAACTCGTTCATGCCCTTGACCAGGGTAGCGTAGTCGCCGCCATGGCCGATCACGTCGACCCGGGTGGACAGCATGCCGCCATGCGCCGCCTCGACAAGTTCGCCGAGATCGCTGGCGAGCGCCCGCACAGCCATGCCCGTCGATTCCACCGCGCGGGCCATCTGTCCGATGTCGTCGGCCCGCTCCACCGGTGCCGCGGTCGGCGTGAAATCGCCTTCCGACAACCGGTTCAACGTTCCGGTCATGGCGGCAATGGGGCGGCCGATGCCATTGTCCACCGCCCACAGGCAGATGCCACCGAAGACGAGGACGAGCGCCAGCCCCGCCAGGATCAGGGTGCGGCTGTTGCCGATCAGCTTATCGCTGTTGCCGTTGGCCTGGGCCGCCTGCGCGGTCGCGAGATGGACAAGCTCCTCCAGATCCTTGCTCAGCGACTCGAAGAGAAGGGCCGATTGTTTGACCATTGCCGTCGCATCGGCGACCTGATCCTGCCGCGACAGGGCGATCATCTTTTCACTGCCGGCCAGATAGGCGGCATAGCTGCGGGCGAAGCTGTCATAGCGCTGACGCTCTTCGGGAGTGTCGACCAGCGCCTCGTACTCGGCACGACGGGCAGCGATTTCACCCTTCAGGTGCTCCATCGTCTTCTCATAGGCGTCCATGCTGCCTGAGTCCTTGCTCAGCACATGCAACAATTCCGCGGCGCGGTAATCGCTTGTGGCGACGTCGATGGCATAGGTCGTCCGGACCGCGGTCAGGATGTCGTTTGCGATCAGGCTGCTGTCGGCCGAAACCGCAGACAGGACCTGAAGCACGATGAATCCGAAGGCGATGAAGATGCCGATGAGGAATGCGAAAGCCAGCCGAAGTTTGGTTTTAATGCTCATGATCGGCAAGCATCCTGATGTGGTTCGAAAATGACGGACTCAGACGGAACCGGTTTCGGGCATCGTGTCGGGGACGACCCAACCCAGACGAGAGGCGGCGAGACATCGTCGCACCGGCATGGGCAAAGCCGAGGGCGGTGGCAGGTGGCTGCGCAGGCGGTAGAGCCAGCGGCTGCTCTCCTCCTGCAGCCCGGCGGCAAGGCCGACGGCGTCGAAGATCAATGTGGCCAGCGGCGGCAGCGGATGCGCCTCAAGCCAGGGCGCTTCCGGTTCCGCGATCACCGACGTCCGGTCGACGGACAGGACGAAGGGGGGAGCACCCTCCGGCCTCACCCGGATCAGCCTCCCGCATTGCACCGCGGACCGCCGCCCCAGCGCTACGGCGGCATCGAAAACGGGAAGGGCACCCGGTGTCCGCTCCGAAACCGGCGCGCTGTCGGGCTCCAGCACCCGGTCGATCAGGGCCAGCGGCAGAGCCAGCCCGACATCCGCCGCCTGGACGGTCAGCACCGGCTCCACCTGTCCATCATCCGTCACAGCGGACGGCGCGCATGATATCGCGGCAGCGTCGCCGGCCGGCCAGCCGAACAGGGCGGCTGCGTCGATCATCGGCACGGGCGGCATGCCGGGCCGGTCGAGCCACAGCTGCGACGCGCCTCCCGGCAGAGTTATCGCGACGATCTGCCGCGGATCGCAGGGCGTCACCTCGACAACCCGGTCGACCAGCACCGCGGCGCGCTGCCCGCTGAAGGCCAGCACCACCGCCCAGCGTTCGCCAGTCCCCTCCTTCCGCTCTAGCGGCGGAATCGGAAGGACGTCGGCCAGGCTGCGGGCCGGCAGCAGAAAATCGTCAACCCTCACCAGCGCATCGACGCCATCCGCCCGCAAAGGCAGCCGACACGCAACAAGCCCGACACGCTCGATGGTCACTCCCGATCGCGCGTCAAATGGTCCGGCATCGGGAGTGGTCACGGAGAGCGCGGCGGTCACGGAACCGCAACTGACGAAAAGCAGGGAAACCGCTGTCATTATCGGGAGAGGCGCCACGAGGGTCCTGCGCCCGGCGGCCGGCGACACCCAGGGAGCCAGATGAGCAAGGACATCCGGACCGGCACCCGTCGCCGGCACAGCCCCGCCCTTGCGCGTCACCGCATCGACGCGCAGCGCGACACCGCCGTCACCGGAGGCAACCACGAGCAGGGCGCCGCCTGGCCTCCGCGCTCCCGAATCAGCGGCGGGCTCCACGGCGCAGTCCACGACAGCAAAGGGCCGGCCTTCGATGCAGGCAAGCCCGCGAACCGTCGCGGGAGCATGGGGAATGGGCGTCAGGCTGACCGAAGGCTCGGCGACGAACAGCACGTCATCGGCAGCAAGAGTCCATTCCACCCCGCCGTCCCTGATGGTCAGGGTGTCCGCCGACGTTTCGGCGCCGAGCGTGCCGTCAGGAGCGGTGGCCAGCGGATGGTCAGGCGGTTCCGTCCAAGGCTCGGCAACTCCCCGGGCCATCCGTTGTCCCTTACGCGAATTAGATTTCTTCCACGGACTGTACCCCGGATCGGCAGTAAGTTGAAGGTGCGTGTTGCCGATCGACCGCATCCGACGAACGCGCCGGCATGCCGGCGTAAAAGTTTTGTTAACTGTATCCGATCAACGTGCGGGCGTGACAAGCAACGGGTGCCGTGAAAAGTTGTTGCCTTCGCCTCCGCCTTTCGAATTACTCTCATAGGGATATGTTACCCGGATAGGGGCCCCAGCGCCTGTCCGGGTAAGGGCACCCGTGCTTTCCGTCGTCGCAAGTTCGCTGTTTCAACTCGCCGTTTCCAAATCCAGGATCCGCAATGGCCGATACCGAAGATCCGCGCCGCAGATTTGCCGACCTTGTCAAGCTGAGCGGCCTGACCAGCAAGTTCATCGATCGTGATGCGGAGCGCCGTGTCCTTGAGGAAGGCGTGATCCGCTGCGGTCTGTCGCTGGACGAGGCGCGCGGCATGATGCGGGCCGTCGCGGACGACAATGACTATGTCTTCGAGAGCGAGACCGAACGCCGTGTTCGCCAGATCCTCGACAAGCAGGCCGGCAAGAAGGGCAAGATCAGCAAGAAGCAGTTCGATCAGACCGCTTCGATCTTGCGCGACTTCACCAACAGCTCCATCGGCGAGCAGGAAGCGCGGCGCCAGGTCAAGCGCATCATGATCGAGAATGGCTGGAAGCCGCGCCGCGCCGGTATCCTGCCGACCCAGCGCTGGTACAAGGGCATCGAGGTCTAGGAGACCGGGCTGGCGTAGGCGCGCTGTTCTCAAGGCTTCGGGCAATGAGCGATGGACGTTCTGAACCTCCTTTCGTCTGCCGCGTCCGACGCCGTCGGGGTGCTGCTGATCGTCGTTCCGCTGCTGCTTTACCGCTGGCTGACGGATAGCGTCGCCCATTGGCCTGCCTATGGCACGATGAGGAAGGACAAGGCGGCGATCGCCGGCTTTCTGATGGGCATCTGCCTCGTCGCGGTGACACCCCTGCCGGGTCAGCCGCTGAGCTTCGACAGCATCTTCAACCGCGGCGGCCCCTGGGATATCGACATGGACGCCTTCGGCGATCTGGTGCTCGACCGGATGGCCGCGGCACCCGTGCTGCTGCTTGACCGGCTGATCCTGGACGACGAGCGGCTGAACCTGACCCTGGGCGTCGCCGCCGCCGGCGCTCTGCTGGTCGGTCATGCCATCGGCGGATTTCTCCGGCTGCGCTGGCGGCGGGCGGTTGCGACTGTCGTCTTCGATCAGATCGTGGCTGCGATGACCGCTATCCTGACGCTCTATGCCGCGATGCTGGGCCTATGGCTGTGTAACCGGCTGAATTTCTGGATTTTCCTCGTTGGCATCCTGGCGATCCAGGAATACCGCTACAATCTGTTTGGCCTGTTCCCCCGCCATCGCCACTTCCGCCTGCCCCGCTTCCGCCTGCCGCAATAGGCCGGCATCGGGTGGCGCGGCCGGCATGGCTTACGGCGGCGGGTAGATGACCTGCGAGGTGCCGATGACCCGCCGCTTGAAATGCGCCCAGCACAGGCCGGCGGCCAGCGTGACCGACGCCAGCGTCAGCATCAGATAGCCGGTCCAGAACGGCGCCTGACCGTCGAACACGTCGAAATGGCGCAAGGTCATGTAGCCGCTCAGCAGGATCGCCGCCGAAATTCCGATGCCGAGCACGCCCAATGCCAGCCACGCAATGCGTAGATAGACGACATAGATGGCGAACAGCAGCACCCCGACCGCGGCCTTCGCCGACAGGCGCGTGCCGTCATCCTCGCCGATCCAGGCGAGGTACGAGTACCCCGCCGGGTTCCAGGTGGCGAACAGCAGCAGGAAGCAGCTGAGCGTGCGGACGATGTAGCCATAGAACTTCACGAGGCCGGCTCCTCAACCAGCGTTTCGGAGGCCAGCTTTTTTGCAGCCAGCGCCCGTGGCGAATTGGGTCAAGGCGGAATGACGTTCTGCGAATCGACCTGTCCGGACAGCCGGTAGCGAACCAGGGACCAGCTGAAGCCGGTGCCCAGGAGCGTCGCCACCCCGGTCAGCAGGGTCAGCGTCAGGGTGGTTGGGTTGTCCAGATCGAGCAGACCGTAATCCCACAGCATCCACACCGACACGCCATAGATGACGGCGACCAGCAGCATCCCGATCAGCTTCATCGACCGGTAGGTCGCCAGCACATGAGTATAGATCAGGAAGATCATGACGGTGCCGACGAACAGCTTCAGCGTCCAGTGCCCGGTGTCCTCCATGCCGATCCAGTGGTAATAGGAATAGCCAGAGGGGTTGTAGGTGCCGAAAACCGTAAGCAAGGTCAGCAGCATCCTGACGATGAATCCCGCGGTCGTCAGCATCGGAAAGCCTGCGAAGGCAAGGGGAAGGCCTGGATCGCCACTCTACCGGACCGGGCCTCCGCCGGCCAGCCCTCTTGCCGGTCCGTTTGCGTGACAAAGCTGCTTTACAATCCGACGCCGGACACGTGTTATCGCTGCGTCCGTCCGCGCATCGGAAGGTCCACACTGCAAGAGGTTATCCGGGTCCGTGCGCGCCTTAACCGTCATGTTCGGCCGACCGGCGGCGATGGCCGCCAGCATCGGCCTTGCGATTCTGTTCCTCTCCGCGGGCTGGACCGCGCTGCCGACACGGCACGCCCCATCCACCCTGGCCTACCGCCTGCCGGACGGCGACCCTGCCGCGGGGGACGAAGCCATGCCGGTCTTCGTCCTGCGCCCCGACCATTCGACGCTGCGCGCCGGCGTCGCCCGGATGCGGATGGGCGGACGGATCGACGTCACGCTCTACGACCCGTCGGACCCGGAACTGACCCAGGAAAGCGAGGGGTTGCTGTTCAACGCCGACCTCAGGGTCCTGTGGCTTCTGGCATCGGACGAGGAGCGCACCGCGCTGCGGCAGGGCATCGAAAAGCTGGGGGTGGGCCTGCGCGACGCCATCGACGCGGTGCTGCGCTCGCCGGAATTCAACGACGAATACCGCTCCGTGCTGAAGGATGTCGGCCGGCAGGCCATCGACACCGCTTGGCGCCATCCCGGCACCAGGGCCGCCTATGACGACTTGGTGCGCAGCGCCGAGCCTGTCCTGCGCGAGGCGATCGGCCGCGACCTGCGGGGCATCGTGATGAAACGGGCCGAGCCGATGGTGTGGGACATGCTATCGGCCAATGTCGGTTCGGTGTTCAAGCTGTTTCAGGACCAGCCGTGGAACCTCACGCCGGTCGAACAGGCGCTGGAGAGCATCCAGCGCGATGTGCGAGAACAGGGGCTGGTCGAGAAGACGACACAGCGCATCCTGGACAGCTGGCAGGCCAAGGCCTTCATGCAGACCTTCGCCAACAATGCGATGGATGCCATGGTCCGGGATCCGCGGATGCGCGATGCGGTGCACCGGCTGCTGACCGACCAGCGGCTCGGCGCCTACCTGACCCCGGCCTCCCAGCCGGCGAGCGAACTGGCCCGGCTGGCGCCTCAGGTCCTGTTCGGCGTCCATCCGCAGTCGGACCTGAACGCGCTGGCCGCCTATATCTTCCGCAGCTTCATCACCGGCCGGCCCGGCCGGCTGGTCATCCTGACCAGCCCGCGCCAGCGCGACCAGATCCTCGCGCTCGACCGCTTCGCCCCCCGGCCTCTCTTGTATGGCGTGCCGCAATGACCACCACGAACAACGCGCTCGAAATCGCCGGGCTCGGCATCCGCCGCCCGACCGGTGCGGTCCTGGTGCGCGACGCCACATTCACCATCAAGCCGGCGGAGATCGTCCTGCTGGTGGGGCCAAGCGGTTCGGGAAAATCCACCATCGTCAAGCTGCTGGGCGGCCTGCTGGAAACGGGGCCCGGCGGCTGGGGGGTCACCGGCCGGCTGACCTGCGGCGACCGCACGCTCAACCTTGAGACCGAACGCAGCCAGGTCGGCGGCATCGTCTTTCAGGACCATGCGCTGTTCAACGACCTGAGCGCACTGGAGAATCTGCGGATCGCCGCCGATCATGCCGGCCGGCCGCCCGCCCCGGCTCTGCTGGCCGATGCGACGGCGCTGCTGGGCGACATCGGCGTCCATAAGACCGTCGCGTCGTGCAGTGGCGGACAGCGCCAGCGTCTGGCCATCGCGCGGACCCTGCTGGCCGACCGTCCGGTTCTGCTGTTCGACGAGCCCAATTCCGGCCTCGACGTGCGGATGGCGCGGCGGCTTGGCGAACTGATCCGCGACCTGTGCGTCGGCATGGGAAAGCCGGCACTGATCGTCGCCCATCATGTCAAGGATCTGCTACCGGTGGCGGACCGGGTGCTCCTGCTCGACACCCGCACGAGACGGCTGGTGGAAGTGCCGAAGGACGCCGACGCGATCGAGGCCGAGCTGATGAAGCTCGACACCGACAGCGCGGCGCCAGCGGCGATGGTCGCCCCCCAAAACGGCGAGGAACAACGCAACCCGTGGCCATCCTCCATTGGCCACCGGTCGCGGCTCTACTGGTTCGGCCGCTACATGGCAGAGTATTTCTGGGAATTGTGCGTGTCGCCACTGATGCTGATCTACATGGGAGCGGGGGCGCTCATCATGGGATTCGTCTCGATGTGGTTCGGCTTTCACTACAACTCCTTCGGCGGTTACCTGAAATCACTGCTGCATGACGAAACACTGGTCGGGCTGGGTCTGGTCCAGGGCACGGTGGCGGTGCCGTTGATCTCCAGCATCCTGTTCGTGGCGCGCAACAACGCCATCATCGCCGCCGACATCGGCAACCGCGTGCTGTCCTCGCAGTTCAAGGCGATGGACAATCTGGGGATCACCGCGCGCACCTACATCTATTCGGCCATCCTCATCAACATGGTGATGGGGGCGCTGATGCTGCTGGTGCTGTCGCTGGGTGTGGCGAGCTGGAGTTCGATGCAGACATGGCACATCCAGTTCCCACAGCAGAATTTCGAGCTGTGGCGCGAGCAGTTCTTCCAGAAGCTGATCCTGGAAGGCGACCATGTGACCCCCCGGATGGGATGGGTCCTGCTGAAGGTCGGGCTCAGCGCCCTGCTGGCCGGTGCGGCGGCCATCGTCATCGGCGGCGGCCGCAAGGAGTCGGTGCTGGAGATCAATGCCGCCATCGCGCGGTCGATCATCGTCGGCGTCACCCTGACGCTGCTGGTCCACGCCGTGATCTCGGTTCTGACACTGTAATTCCGACACTCATTCGCAAGCGCTTTCGTGTGGTGCGCGCGATGGATATATGCGGTACAGTATGAGCGCATTATACAACTGAGAGCCGTGGTCATGACGAGCGACAGTGATTCCAACGCCGGCGCCACCCCGGCATCCCCTGCTCACCATCATGGCCATGATGACCTGCCGCCCCGCCGTCCTGACGGCAGCAGCCGCCCGGCCATGCTCGTGGCGCTGGCGGCACTGGCGGCGACGGTGACCGCCCCTTACTGGACGCCGCCGGTTTACCGCTTCCTGCATCTGCGTCCGCCGGGGGTCGAATGGCAGGCCCGGCAGGATGTGGAAACCGGCAGGCTGGTGCAGTCGCTGTCCGAACTGGACCGCCGTTTGGCCGAGCTGACCGACGCCGTGGCAAAGACCAACAAACAGACGGCCGGTTTCAAGGCTACCGAGGCGGGCATGGAGACGCAGGTTCGCGTCATTGCCCTGCTGCAGCTGCGCGGGATGATGCGGCGGCCGGTGCCCTTCGACGCCGAGCTGAAGGTGGTGAAGGCCTTCGGTGGAACCTTCGACACGCTGGCTCCGCTGCTGGAGAGCGTCGAATCCTATTCCAGTATCGGCATTCCGCTGGAACTCCAATTGCGCCGCGAGTTCGCCGGGCTGGCCGATATGCTGGCCTATACCGAAACCCGGCCATCCATGGTGCATTGGCTGACCAACTTCACGGGCTGGTCGAAGGACCCGGCCCCGGCGGAGGAAGCGGCGCATCCGGAACGGCCGTCCAGCATCGCGGCACGGGCGCAGGCCCGGCTGGCGGAAAACGACCTGCATGGTGCCGTAGAGATCCTCGCTGCACTGGAAGGCGACGCGGCGGCAGCGGTGCGGCCATGGCTTGGACAGGCGCAAGCACGGCTGGCGGCCAATCAGGCCGACGACATCATCGCCGAGTATGTCGCCACCACCCTTGGCCGCTTCCTGAACCGGACCTGACCGGTATCCATGGCGTTCGGATGCTCGATCTCCTGTTGCCGCGGCACCGCCCCATGGTGACAGCCGTGAGGCGCATCGTCGGACTTGGGCTGCTGGCTGCGATCGCCACGGCAAGTGCTGTCTGTGCACCAGCGATGGCCCAATCCGCCAAGCTGGACTCGGCCAGCCCCGGTAGGGTGCTGGACGAACCGGTCGCAATCGTGCGCAGCGGGCGGACCGGAGACCCGGCGCCGCCGGTTGTGATGGCCAGATCCGACTGGGAGGCATTCCTCGCCGAAACGCGTTTTGCCCGTGTCCGCGCGACGGTGACCGCCACCGAGGATGCCGAGGCGCGGCTGCGGACTGCCATCGACGAGACGACCGCCGTCATGCGGGCGGAGATCCCGGCCTTCGTCGGATGGCGCTTTTCCTTTTTCACCACCTATCGCCTGACATTTACCGCGGTCAGCGGCGTCGTCAGCGGCACCGATCCTGAATCGGCCGTTAAGGTCGCGGTAGCCGAGCGTTTCCGCGAGATGGTCCTGAAGCCGGTCATGGTGCGCACGCGGCTTACCCAGGCGATGGACGAGGTGACGCTGAACGCCACAAGGCAACGGGAGGCCTTCATCGCCGAACGCCGGATCGCGCTGGACCGGCTGGCTCAAGAGCGCGGCGGGGCATCAACCGGCGCGCCGGTCGCCGTCATGGTGTCCGAGGCCGACGCACTCGGCCTCCCTCCCATGTCTTCCGTCCGTCCGGCGCTGCCGGTGTCAGACCCCAATGACGAGGTCGGTTGGCTGGGGCAGCGTGAGGCGCTGGTCATGGCGGGCCGACAGGCAGCGCGGCGCGGTGTTGGTGTCGTCGTCGAGCCGACAGTCCTGGCGGTGGCTCCGGTGTCGCTGGCGGAAACCGCGCCCTTCCTGATCAGCGCGGCAGCCGGAGCGACGGTGCTGGGTGCCGGTCTGGCTATCGAGTTGGTAGCGCTCAAGCTTTGGGAATCGACCGAGCGCGAAGCACTGGAGGAAGAGGCGCATAGCGCGCTGAACCGATACCACCAGGAACTGTCGGGGATCGTCTCACCGATGGCCGGTGCCTTGATTGCAGGCACTCTCGGCACTGCCCAATAAGCCTAAAAACAGTGATCCAAAAAAAAGCCCCCGAAAGTGGGGGCCTCTTTATGTCGATCGCGCCGAAGCCGGGTCAGTTGGTCAGCACCTGATTCAGCTCCGCAGCATAGAGCATACGCTGCGGAGCCCGGTCGATGGCGCGCTGAATCATCTCCCGCCCTTCCTCGGCTTTGCCCTGCTGCCGAAGAAGCTGACCGAGCTGGTAGTAGGCGTCGGCATACATCGGATCGACCGCGATCGCCTTCCGCATCATCTGCGCGGCCTCGTCCATCCGGCCCTGCCGCATCAACGCTACACCCCATTGGGTGTAAGCATGCGGCGTACGGATGTCGCCCTTTACATCACGGTTCAGCACTTCCTTGAACTTGGCGATGGCCTGATCGTACTGCTTCATGTCAAGCAGCGCGTTGCCGGTGTTGTAGACCGGCAGCAGGAAATCGGGCTTCAGCTTCAAAGCCTCGTTGAAGCGCTCGATGGCCTCCTGCGGCTTGCCCTGCTGGGTCAGAACCAGGCCATGCAGGTTGTACGCCCAATGCAGGTCGCTCTTCGGCAGATGGACCATGCAATAGCGCACCTCACGAATCGTGCTGGCAAAATCCTTCGAATTGGCGTCGCGCGTCGTCTCGTACATGTAGGAGGCGACGACGTACGGATCGATGAAGCGGACGATATCGACCGCCATTTCGTGCAGGATCTGGTCGGGATCCTTGCCGGAAATGCTGCGATTGAACGGCTTGCGGCCATTGTAGCCGTAGCCGCGCACCGACAGTTGCAGGTCGTCGCCGCGGGTGACCATGTCACCGTTGAAGGTGAAACGGATCAGCCCCAGCATTTCCTGCGTCGCGCGGACCGGTTCGGCGAACTGGAAATAGTCGCTCAGCGCATTGACCGCGGAATCGTCGTCGGGCAGCGAGAAGTCACGGATGTCCTTGACGGTACGCGCCTTCTGATCGATCGAGCGCACCTCGTTTGCAAGGCGGGCCGCCATGACCTTTGGCGTGTATCCCTGGGATTCGATGGCGTTGGGAACCCCGATATCGTGGAACATCACCGCGCTGGTGTCGAAGACGACCGCGTAGCCGAGAAGCGCCGACAAGGCGAGCACCGGAAGCGATAACAATCCGAAATCCATGCTTCTCGCCCCCTCCGAGTTTCCCGTTTCTTTTCAGCGCTTTTCCGCCGTAAGCAGTTCATCCATGCGGCGGGTCAGTTGCAGCGATGCCTGGTCGGCGGCCACGCGTGCCCGCGCATCGGTCAGCCACGGCGCCGCGGCTTCCGCCTGCGCACCCTCCAGCAGGGCGATGCGCTCGGCGGCGCCGGGAAGGTCGCCGGCCTCCAGCAGGATGCCGGCCCGGGCCAACAGCGCGGACGGACGGTTCTCATCGCCGGTCGCCTCTTCGGCCGGCGGTCGCAGCACCGTCGTCACGCCGGTGACCCAGCCCCACATCGCGTTCCCGACACCGCTCGGCCCACCGCCCAGCTCGGATCCGAGCACGGAGGGCACCAGAAGGGCGAAGCGCGCCACCAGATCGTCACGCGTCGGCACGCCCTCCACGGCGCGCGGCGCCAACCCGTCCAAAAGCTTCGCCAATTCCCCATCCACGATGCCCGCCAGACGCGCCAGCGCCAGTTCGGCATGGAATGGCGTAGGGCGCGACAAGGCGGCGCGCAACTGCCTCGCCGCCATCACGTGGATGACCGGGGAGATGCCGGACAGGTCGGACGATGCCTTCGCAGCCTGGGCAACGCGCCCCTCCAGCCCGGCAACCGCCTTCTCGATCCCGGCGATCCGGTCGGGCAACGGAGCCGTGGCGGCGGCTGCCGTATCCAGCCTGCGTTCCAATGAATCGATGCGGGCAGACAAATCCTTCAGCGCCGTGCCATGTGACTGCAAGGACAGCAGCACGCCGCCGATCGCCGCGATGCCGACGACCGCGGCCAGGATGGGCATGGTCTTGCCCGAACCGCGGCCCGGTGGGTCCTGGAATGCCACCGCAGCACCTTGCCCGCCCGCAGAGCCCGCCGCGGATGGAGGGGCCCTATCCGCCGACTGCGACAGATGCGGCGGCGGATTGGCGACATCCTGTTCGCCGGCCAGATTGCTGGTCGTCATGTTCCGATTCCCTGACATGGCGGTGACGGCTGGCGATCACCTTCAGTTTCAATCGATGGTTCCGGCGGCAGGGCCGCCAGACACCAAAGGGTTCTGCTGAAATTCATAGGGTTGGCCACGGAGATAATCTGAAGGCCATATACCGCAAAGGTACCTCAAAAGAGGGGCTTGAGAAAGCCCTCTACGCTCTCTAACCGAAAGGACTTCCTCACTTTCAGCAGCGTACGGCCAGTCACGCCGGAATGATCGCCTGCATGACGGGGACGTTTCGATCCCGGACTTCGTCACCATTTGCAGCACAACGTCTGATTATATTTGGCAATCCTCGAATGGCCGCCGTCGTGCCGCCGCAATCGGCCAAGCCATTGATTGCACATGTGGTCGCACGGGTCCCCCGCTGGCCCAGCGCACGCAAGGGTGCGACCATCCATGTGCAGGAAGCGCAATAACGGGATTGGCGCCTAGGCCGGACGCTATGGGCGGCCGGCACAAGGAGCCTGAAAAAGGATTATGAGAAAACGATGTGGCGAGCAGAGCCGTCCGCTTTGGAAACCACCCAGGCGCACCCTCAGTTGGCTTCGGCGACCGACGTCTGATAGCGCATCGGCGTGGCACGCGAAGGCATCGGCTGCGTCGCATACCACCAGTTGCCGATCAGGGCGCCGGCAATGCTGCCGACCACCGTCGTGAACGGCCCTTCCGCCAGCGCGCTCATGCCCACGCCGCCGGCGATCATGCCGACACCGATCGCCAGCGCCTGATTGGGCGACATGCCGAGAATCGTCGACGACGCGGGCGGGGGGACAGGGACAGGGGCCGGAACCGTCTGAGCACCCGCGCTCAACGGCGCGATTGCCAGGAACGCGGCGAACACCATTGGCGACAGCATGCGCATGGGATCTACTCCGGACATTGGGGAACCGGTACCAAGCTACCACGAAAATGCGGCCACCGCCATTCGCCCCGATCGCCCGGACGTGAGCGTCATCGCAGTGCGGCGGGCTGTGCATCGGTCAGGATCCGATCCCCGTCCAGCCGCGGCGGCGGACCGCCTTTCACCGCCGTACCCGATTCACCCGACGCATCCGCCGGCGCATATCCGAATAGCGGGAGGGCGGAGAGGAAAGCGCCGATGGTGCAGCCCGCCCCAAAATACGCGACCACCTCCCCCAGAGCTGCCCCGACCGGCGCCGCCCCGGCACCGCCGGTTCCCGCCGCCGTCAGCGCCCCGGATGCAACCGCCAGACCGGTGACCCCCAGTCCGAGCAGCGCACAGCCTGCGGCCTGCCGTTCGGCGACCTCCCGCTCCCCTGATGGTGTGGCGATCTCCGCGAGCGCCGGCCAGGAACCGTTCCCGCTGCCGGAACCGGCAGCCGCGGCGGCCAATGCCGGCGAGGCCGCCACCGATGCCGCGATGATCATGCTGGCGGCCATGACAGCCGCCACGCCTTGCCCGATCGGCCGGATGGGCATCTCGCGATCTCCCTCGATGGGTTGCACGACTCCATAAATTTGGCCGCCTCGCCGGTGCGTCGATGACGCATCCGGTGCCGCCGGCGCATTCGCGACGTACCGCCGGGGAGGCGTCGGGATTGCTCGTCCGTGCCCCGTGGGTGACACGGTTGGCGCTAAGGATACTTTTTCGCGGAGGTGAAGGGGCTCCAGCAGGGCATAGGCTACAGGGGCACAGCCAGCCCCGATCGCGCCCCGGTCATCCACGCTCAGAAGCGGCACCGATTGCCGGACGAATCCGCATCGCCGCGCTTGCTATTTCTTTATAACCTTTGACAGACTCTCTTTCAGAGTGTGTCCGAGGGTTCGCATTTATGGTCATCAATCGTCCGGCCCGCCGTTTCGCCCGCCGTTCGAAGCGGGCCGCTGTCGCTCTTTCCATAGCGATTGCCGCGGCATCGCCCGTTGCCGCGCACGCCGGCGGCGCCGAACAACCGCAGGCAGTGCAGCCGCAGGCGGCAACGGCGAACGCGTCGGCCGCGGGTGCCGCCGGCCCCGCCAAACCGACCGCACAGCCGCCGACACCCGCCGGCGGGCTCGAATCGATCACACAGACGGCAGGGGCCGCGGCCGGCTATCTCTACCAAGGCTCCACGGGGCTGCTGTGGTCGGCGGGCGACATGCTGTCGTCGGCCTATACCGGCATCGGGCAGGCACTCTACGAAACCGCCTACATGATGGGTGTCAACAAGACACCCCTGCCGCGGCCGGAGTTCGTCGACACCGCGACCGATCACGCCCAGGCTCCCGTCATGGAGTCGGCGGCTCCCGTGGTCCCGACGACAGCGCCGGCGCCGGTCCAGGAGACGGCGCAGCCCACCGCCGCCTCGCCAGCCCAGGAGACGGCCGCCGTACCCGATTCCGCTGCGGAGACCGCCGCGGCTCCGCCGCCTGAACCGGCGGAGGAGCAGGTGCGTGCGCCACTCCAACCCATTCCGGCCGGCTTGCTGGCGAATCTGGTCTATGACCGCTCCGCCCGGAATGCCGACGGCTCCTATTTCGTTCCGAAGGGCCTGCAACGCATGTTCGAGGTGCGCACCGAACGCGCCGCCGTCTCGGAGGTGCGCGCCGTCCGCAAGCTGAACGGCCGGGTGGTGCCCGATCCCAAGGCGCATGGCCGCGTGGAAGCCGGGCTGCTCGGCCGGTTCGAGGCGCCGGAAACCGGTATCCCGGTCGTCGGCGACGAGGTGCGCAAGGGCCAGATCCTCGGCATGGTGGTGCCGGTGGTCGGCGTCGTCGACCGCAGCAGCGTCCGGCGCGAGATCGCCCGCCTGACCAACGAGATCCGCATCACCGCGGAAAGCTTGGAGATCACCAAGCAGTTCAGCTTCGTACCCTTCCGCGAAGGCAAGGTGATCCAGTTGGAAACCCGCCTCCAGGGCCTGCGACAGGAACGCGAGGCGTTGCTGCCGCTGCTGAAGACCCAGGAATATCTGCGGGCACCCGTCGACGGGGTGATCGCGTCCTCCACCGCGGTGACCGGACGCGTCACGCAGCCGGGAGAGATGGTGTTCGACATCGTGAACCCGAAGCAACTGTGGGTCGAGGTCACTGTGCCCGATCCGACCATCGCCGCCGAAGCCTCGCCCGGTTCGCGTGCAAGCGCACGGACCCCGGAAGGGCAGAGCATGGCCGTCACCTACATGGGCAGCGGCCCTTCGGTCCGTCAGCAATCGATCCCGATGCTGTTCCGTATCGACAACCCGCCGAAGGGCCTGCGGGTCGGCCGGCCGGTTGCCGTGCTGATGCCGGGCGAACAGGCCGCCACGCGCGGCATGCCGGTCCGCCGCGCCGCCGTCGCGGTCGGAAGCGACGGCATCCAGCAGGTGTGGGAACAGACCGAGCCTGAGACGTTCGTTCCGCGCGTGGTGCAGACACAGGACATCGACGCCCAGACCGTCCTCGTCCTGAACGGCGTGACCGAGGGAGCCCGGATCGTCGTCCGCGGCACCGGCCTCATGACACAGCTGCAATAAGGGGAGGATGCGAACGATGCACCAGACCGGATGCAGGATGGGCCGCCTCCGACAGGCCATAGCCGCCGCCCTCATCGGGGGGCTGACAAGCGGCCTGACTGTCCTTGCCGCGCCGGCCCTTGCCGACGACGGTGGCGACGGGGCGTCCAACCGGGCCCCACGCTCGGCTATGGAGATGTGCGACCTTGGCGTCGTCCTGGTGGTCGCCGACGACAGCCTGCAGGCCTATGTCGACCGGATCGCCGACAATGCGCCGGCCGAAGATGCAGTGATCACCGTCACCCGCGCCCACAGCCGCTCGCCGCTGGCGATGCAGAAAGTGGCGGACGGCCTGTTCACCGCACCCTACAAACCCGGCCGCGGCCTGCGGGAGGACAACCTCACCGTGGCGGTCGGCACATCCGCCGGCAGTTGTGAAGCCAAGACGAAGCTGGTTCTGGAATCGGCACCGCCGGTGCCCGTCCGTGGCGTAGGCTTCGGCCGCCTGCTGACCATTGCGCTGGTGTCCGGCCTGATCGGGTCGGCGGTCACGATTCTGCTGATGCAGCGGCGGGCCCGCCGCTCGGCGGTCGCCATCCCGCTCGCCAAAGCCACCTGACCTCATCCGCTCCGCCCTCCACCCGCTGAGGCCCCATCGATGTTTCAGGCGATCGTCGCCTTCAGCCTGCGCCAGCGCGTCTTCGTCCTCGTCGCATCGGCCGTCCTCGTCGCCTGGGGATTGTTCGTCGCGCGGGACGTGCCCATCGACCTGCTGCCGGAATTGCGCCAGCCGACGGTCAACGTCGTCACCGAAGCAGGCAGCCTCGCGGCGGAGGAGGTGGAACAGCTGGTCACCCTGCCCATCGAATCGGCGCTGAGCGGTATCGCCGGGGTGACGCGCGTGCGCAGCACCTCCAGCGCCTCCTTCTCGCGGGTGCTGGCGGTTTTTGCCTGGGGAACCAATCCGCAGCTGAACCGCCAGCTGGTGATGGAGCGCCTTGCGCAGGTGCGCGACCGTCTGCCGGCCGGGCTTCAGCCGCAGTTGGCGCCGATGTCGGCGGCGACCGGGCTGATCATGCATATGGGCGTCACCGGCGGGGCGGACCCGATGGCGCTGCGGGACTATGTCGAGCTCGTGCTCCGCCCCCGCATCCTGGCGCAGGAGGGCGTGGCCCAGGCCTTCCTGATCGGCGGTCAGGTGAAGACCTTCCGCTTCACGCCCGACCCGGTCGCGATGAATGACCTCGGCATCACGCTGCAACAGGTGGAACAGGCGCTGACCGCCTTCGGCACCAACAGCAGCGGCGGCTTCGCCGAGGCGCGCGGCCAGGAATTCCCGATCCGCAACATCGGCAAGTCCAGCCGGCTGGAGGACATGCGCAAGCTGGTCGTCGCCTACCGCGACGGCACGCCGGTGCTGCTGAGCCAGATCGGCAGCGTGGAGTTCTCGGCAAGGCTGAAGCGCGGCGAAGGCGCCTTCAACGGCATTCCGTCGGTGAATGTCGCCATCGTCAAGCATCCGTCGGCGAACACCGTGCAGGTGGATGCGGCGGTCCGGCAACTGCTGGCCGATATGCAGGCCACGGCACCACCGGGAATCGTGCTGGGCCAGATCTCCTACAGCCAAGCCGACATGATCAACGAGGCGATCGGCAATGTCGGCGACATCCTGCGCGACGGCATGATCATCGTTGCGGTCGTGCTCATGCTATTCCTGGCGAATGTCCGCTCGACGGCGATCTCGCTGCTCGCCATTCCGATTTCGCTGGTGGTCAGCGTGCTGGTCTTCCACATGATCGGCGTGACCCTGAACACCATGACGCTGGGCGGCATCGCCATCGCACTGGGTGAACTGGTCGATGATTCGGTGGTCGACGTGGAGAACATCCTGCGCCGGCTGGGCGAGAATCGGAAACGGCCGAAGCCGGAGCCGGTCATGACCGTCATCGCCCGCGCCTCGCAAGAGGTGCGGTCGGGCATCGTCTATGCGACCGCCATCATCCTGCTGGTCTTCATCCCGCTGTTCGCCATGCCGGGCCAACCCGGCCGGATGTTCGGTCCGCTGGCGATGGCCTACATCGTGTCGATCTTCGCCAGCCTGGTGGTCTCGATCACGATCACGCCGGTGCTGGCCTCCTACTTGTTCCCGCGCATGCGCGGCCTTGAGCATTCGCATGAAGGCCGGTTCATTTGCTGGCTGAAACAGCTGAACCGCCGTGGCCTGATGTGGGTGTTCGACCGGCCGCGCCAGGTACTGATCGGGGTCGGCATCACCGTGGCACTGGCCGCGGCCTCGGTCCCGCTGCTGCCGCGCTCCTTCCTGCCGGATTTCAATGAAGGCAACATCTATGTCACCCTTCTGCTGAACCCGGGAACTTCATTGGAGGAGTCCAACCGGATCGGCCATATGGCCGAGCAGATCATCATGCAGGTGCCGGAGGTGAAGGCGATGTCGCGCCGTGCCGGCCGATACGAGCAGGATGCCGACGGCGATCCGGTCAACGACAACGAGATGCCGATCAAGATCGTGCTGGATCACGGCCGCACCCGGCAGGAGGTGATGGCCGACATCCGCCGCCGGCTGTCGATCTTCTCCGCCGACCTGTCTGTGACCCAGTTTCTGACCGAGCGCATGCAGTCGGAGGACAGCGGTGTCCGCGGCGCCATCATTCTGAAGATCTACGGACAGAATCTGACCACGTTGCGGATGCTGGCGGAAAAGTTCCGCGAGAAATTCTCCAACATTCCGGGACTGGTCGACCTTCTGGTCGAGCAGCAGCAATTCACACCGCAGCTGCGCGTTACAGTCGATTATGAGCGGGCGGAGATGTTCGGCATCACGCCGGCCGTGATCACCCAGGCGCTGGAGAGCTTCTCCGGTGGGCGGACAGTGTCGCAGATCATCGACGGCCTGCGCCGCTATGACGTGGTCATGCGCCTGAACGACGGCGACCGTGCCCCGGAAAAGCTGGGGCTGCTGCGGATCGACACACCGTCGGGCTCCGTCGCGCTGTCGTCCTTCGCCACCGTCTCGGTCACGCCTGGCCCCAGCCTGATCCTGCGCGAGGATGCGGTGCGGCGCATCGCGGTGATGGCGAACACCGACGGGTCGGATACTGCCAAGATCGTCGCCGAGATGCGAGAGCTCATCGCCTCCACCCCCCTGCCCGTCGGCTATCGCACCAGCCTGGAAGGCAGTTTCCGCGAAGGTGAAACCGGCCGAATGATGATGGCGATCCTGACGCCCATCTCCATCGCCCTGATCTTCCTGGTTCTGCACCAGCGCTTCCGGTCCTGGCGGCTATGCCTGATCGTCATGGGGAATATCCCGCTGGCGGTGGCGGGCAGCATCGCCGCCCTGTGGATTTCCGGGCAGGATTTGAGTCTGGCGGCACTGATCGGCTTCATCGCCGTGACGGGTGTCGCCGTGCGCAACAGCCTTCTGAAGGTCAGCCACTTCATCAACCTCAACCTGCATGAAGGCATGCCGATCGGGCGGGAGCTGATTCTGCGCGGCTGTGCGGAACGGCTGACGCCGGTGCTGATGACCGCGATGGCGGCGGGATTGGCATTGATTCCGCTGCTGTTCGTCAACGACCGGGCCGGCACCGAGATCCTTCAGCCGGTGGCTGTG